>CAZNYF010000128.1:1229-5587 GCA_964577195.1 uncultured Thiotrichales bacterium
GGTGATAAAATTCACATTGCCTACCAATTGTCCGTTAACGATTTTCAAGGAACGGAATCTTTACAGATTATTATTAAATCACTTTTCTAAGTGGCATCCATAAATCTCATCGAAAAGTCGATACTTTTTACATCCTTGGTGAGTGCACCGCAGGAAATATAGTCCACTCCGGTTTCTGCAATATCTCTCACTGTTTCAAGGCTCACGTTTCCTGAGGCTTCCAGCGATTTTCCTGTTTTGTTTTCTTTCACCGCAGTTGCCATATCTTGCAGGCTAAAATTATCCAGCATAATAATATCGGCATCCGTTTTAAGTGCTATACGAAACTCATCCAGAGATTCGGTTTCTACTTCTATTTTTAAATCTGGCTGCTGTTGTTTTGCTATAGCGACGGCTTCGGTAATCGAGCCACTGGCAGCGATATGGTTTTCCTTAATCAAGACCCGGTCATAAAGTCCGATCCGATGATTTTCTCCGCCGCCAAATGGCACTGCGTATTTCTGTGCCAGACGTAATCCTGGTAGGGTTTTTCGTGTATCAAGAATAGTTGCATTCGTCCCTTCCAGTAAATTGGCATATTGGCTGACAACGGTTGCCGTGCCGGAGAGTGTTTGCAGGAAATTTATCGCGGTTCGCTCCGCCGTGAGGAGATGGCGGGCATTGCCGTGAATCACGCAAATCACGGTCTCGGCAGATTGCTGGCTGCCTTCCTCTATTTTCCAGTCAACAGAAATATGGTCATCGAGCTGTCGAAATGTTTCATCAAACCAGGGGCGACCACAAATGATGGCATCTTCTCTGAGTAAGATGCTGGCTGTCGCTATGGCGGCTGAATCAATCAAACCTGCGGTGACATCGCCGCTGCCAATATCTTCTTTTAACGCAAACGCCACCGATGTAGACAGGTCTTCAAGTAATGGGTTTTTCATTGATTAATCATCGTTGATCTATTGGCAGGCGTCTACCTCGTCACATCTTTACACACTCTGCAACCGCGCCTACAAAAAACTGGGGTCTGCAACAAGGAAAATTCACAGCTGTCATTCTAGTCTGTTCATAGAACAGCCGACTCTTGCGATTTCAGTAGTGCCATTCTTACGCTCTTGAAGTTTACATCGTGGTGGTTGGTGGCTTGCCCGGGCTGGTACTTGTGGTGAGCCGATGACAAAGGTGTTTTGTGTGTACTTGGTATCCGGTCGTGGTAGCCGGATTTGCAAATGGAAGTTGTATAGGCCAATAAATCGTACATCGAGTCGGTTGTTCTCTTTCTTATCACGCCAGTGTAGTAGTAACCTCCCTCATCAATTCCAGTGTGCTGGATCAATATCTGTGAACCCGGTCACTCATCAGGCTTCTAAAAGGCTGATAGCCTACCTGTGGTTTTACATCAGGGTTATTCAATGAGAACGCAAATTTTGGCGGTGAGTTTATTGCTGGTAGGTGTCTTGTACTACACAGTATTTCGCCTGACTCCTGGCGTTTTTCACGACCCGACTCACGGCAGTTTTCCTTCTTTTATTTTCGTACTTGCATTTTCACTGGGGTCAGCGACCTTGGTGAAAGGTCACCTCCTTACAAAACTAGGGTATGCCTCAGTCTGGTTATTATTGACTTTAACTGCGGAGGTATTGTTCGGCTTTGTTGATAAGCTGGATATTACTGTCGCTATTATTGGCTTCGCCGTCGCTGCCGCTTTAATTTGGAAACTGGATACCCAGTCGGTGAACCACTCTCGCCGGAATCATTTATGGGTGGCCGGGCTAGGTGTTGTCTTGCTGACTGGCAGTTACCTGCCCGGTCACCTGTCTGAAGAACAATGCTGTTCTTCAGACAAGCGAGCTGTTTATCTTTCCTATGCAGATCTTCGTTCAGCCGTTTCTGTTGAAGCACCCAGACCAATGAGCGCAATGGGTAATTTGTATCTTTATGCAGATCGGTTATTTATCAACGAAAAGAATAAGGGATTGCATGTGATTAACAATAGTGATCCCGTTAACCCCGTACCGGAGGCCTTCATCAAGATTCCGGGAAACACCAATGTCAGTATCCGATCCGGATATCTGTATGCAGACAGCTTTATTGATCTGGTGGTGCTGGACATCCGAGATGCCGATAATCTCCATGAGATTAATCGACAAATTGACGTTTTTCCCTATGATGCCTATCAGCTCATCGAGGATAAAACTATTTATTTAGGCCATGTTGAAGAAGATCGTGGTGTGGTGATTGGCTATGAATAGATTGATAAGATACTTCTCGCACCCAAGAATTACTCTAAATCGGGCATTCTTGGGTGCGAAAAGTATAGTATTTTTAAGCATAATCGTACTGCTGTTAAATGGCTGTGAAGGTGGTACTGATGCAAATGGGAATGCTTTAACGCGCGATGGACATGCCGGATCAAGATCGCGCTTCGCGTTGATCGATGATTATCTGTACACCATCTCAGGTAGTGATCTACAGCTTTTTGATATCGAGACCCCGGCCTCTCCCAACCCCTGGGTAAAAGTCTCGCTGGACTGGGATATTGAAACCATTTTTCCGTATGGAAATTACATTTTGATCGGCAGCGAAACCGGCGTACATATTTTAGATAATTCCACCCCAGGGAGTCCCCAATATATTACCGAGTTTCAACATGCTCGAAGCTGTGATCCCGTGGTTGCGCAAAACGGTATCGGCTATGTCACTTTAAACTCCGCAGCAAGATGCGGGCGTTTTGGCATTAATCAGCTGGACATACTCGATTTAGCGGATCTAACTTCCCCGAAGTTAATCAAAACCTATCCCATGCAAGCGCCCACCGGCTTGGCAATTGACGGGCAGTGGCTGTTTGTTTGCGATGGCAAAGCGGGGTTAAAAATATTTGATACCAGCGATGTTGAAAAATTAGTGATTGTGGACAAGCACCCAAAAATTAATTGCTTTGATGTAATTGCAAAAGACTCCCAGCTTTATGTCAGTGTCGCAGATCGACTAATTCAATACGATTATTCAACCTTTCCCATGCTTCAGTTGAGTGAGTTGAGATCAAACTGACACTACCGTGTTTTTCTGATTCACTATGCACACCAATGACGTGCAGGGATGCACTAATACTGCGGTTGCAGGATGCAGGAGAGCTGTGATCTTATGCGTCTTTTGCGCTCCCAACTGATTTTTCTAGGATGATATTTGAGTTTTCTTCGTCATGATTTGAAGTTATCTCATTGTTATCGCCGGTTAAGTTTTTAGCACTGCGGTATTTGGATCCAGCTCCAGCCTGCACTTGTGAACCTCATGCACAGTAGAGTGCTGTTGTGAATTTGTTCCCATTGCGTTGTCAGAAATCTGTAGTTAGGATTAAATTACGCAGTAGTTCGTATCGCTCTCCTGTCCACCAAGTCGGTACTTTCTTTTATCGTGCTCGTAAATCATTAACCCATCGGGAGCCAACCTGGAAAAATGAGACAAGCAGTTGTAGTAATTCATGGTATCTGGATGACGGGTCTGGAAATGTCCGTGCTTGGCAGCCGCATTCGTCGCTGCGGTTTTTCAGTGCATCGGTTTCGCTACTCAAGCCTGTGGCGCACCCCAGCCCAGAATGCAGAAAGCCTGAATCAGTTTATTCAATCACTGGATGCGGACATTGTGCATTTGGTGGCGCATAGTCTTGGGGGAATTGTTGTTACCCATTTGTTTGAGCGATTCCCGCAGCAACCACCGGGCAAAGTGCTCATGTTAGGTACGCCATTAACCGGCAGTGCCACCGCGTTGAGGTTAAAGCGTTATCACTTGGATAGTGTTTTGGGTAAAAGTACACAGCGTGGATTATTGGGCGACCGACCCAGCTGGGACTCGGGCAGGGCGCTGGGAATGATTGCCGGAGATCGCGGACTGGGCGTTGGCAAGCTGATTTTCAGACAATTACCTGAGCCAAATGATGGCACCGTCGCGGTGATAGAAACCCAGTGCCATGATGTGACCGATCATCTGCGCGTCCCGAACAGTCATTTCGGACTGTTATTTGCGCGCCCGGTGGCTGAGGCTGTTTGCAGTTACCTCAAGTCTGGAGAGTTCCTGTGATAATATACTCCCGACACCCAAGAATACCCATTTCCAGCACACATCTTTTCGCCAATGGCTGCGTCGCCTACAGGATGTAGGTGAGGGGCGCGAGCAGGAGTGGAAGCTTTGCAAAGACTTGCAATAGTCCCGCTATTACTGCGTCTTCGCGCCTTACCCTTGACGAAAATCTACGCACTGCAAACGGACATTCTTGAATATGAGGAGTATATTCCTGAAATCAGAATCAAGGAGTAGTTAGGCATGGCTGGACATAGTAAATGGGCCAATATCAAACACAAAAAAGCCGCCAC
>CAZNYF010000128.1:5687-8110 GCA_964577195.1 uncultured Thiotrichales bacterium
GCTGAGGTGCGTCATGCCTTCACTAAATCTGGCGGCAATCTAGGCACTGACGGCTCAGTTGCCTACTTATTCATCAAAACCGGCATTATCAGCTTCGCGCCGGGTGCGGATGAAGAGGCTGTCATGGATGCGGCGCTGGAAGCTGGCGCTGATGATGTCGTCAGCCACGATGATGACTCGATAGATGTGCTCACTTCCCCAGAAAATTATCAGCAGGTCAAAGATGCGATTGATGCAGCAGAATTGGAGCCAGTCGGTTCCGAAGTCACCATGCGCCCGGATATCCTCACCGAAGTGAGCGCCGAAGATGGCGAAAAGATCCTCCGCATCGTTGATATCCTCGAAGACCTGGATGACGTGCAAGAAGTCTTCACCAATGCTGATATCCCCGAAGAAGCCTTAGAGGCTGCTGGTTGATTCGCATACTCGGCATTGATCCAGGATCGAGATTCACCGGCTACGGAGTCATAGACAGTGATGGCCGTTACAGCAAACACATCGCTAGCGGCTTTATTAAAGTCGATAAAAAAACTTTGCCAGAAAAACTGGGTTTGATCTTTCGCGAAGTCAGCAAAGTGATCGAAGATACTCAGCCCGTGGAAATGGCCGTCGAAGAAGTCTTTGTCGCCAAAAGTGCCGGTTCTGCGTTAAAGCTCGGTCAGGCGCGTGGCGCTGCAATTTGCGCGGGAGTAGAGCAGGGTTTGATCGTTGCTGAGTACACCCCCAGATACATCAAACAAGCGGTAGTAGGCACCGGCGCGGCAGACAAAAAACAGGTCGAACATATGGTACGAATCATGTTAAATCTTAAAGAAACATTGCAAGCGGATGCGGCGGATGCTCTGGCTGTCGCGATTTGTCATGCGCATTTGCGAGAATCAGCCAAGCGACTCGCAAAAGCCGGAGTGGTGCAATGATCGGTCAGATTCGCGGCCAGCTCATCGCCAAAGCGCCGCCTACCTTACTGGTTGATGTGAATGGTGTTGGCTATGAAGTAGAAGCGCCGATGTCCACCATCTACGATTTACCGGCAGTGGGCGAGCCAGTCACGCTGATCATTCATTTCTATGTACGCGAAGACGCGCAAATTCTTTACGGGTTTCTTACCCATGCCGAACGGACGTTGTTTCGTTTGTTACTCAAAGTCAATGGGATTGGCGCAAAGATGGCGCTGGCAGTGCTTTCCAGCATGAATCCTGCCGAGTTCAAAAATTGCATTCTGGCAGCGGATTCGGCAGCGCTGATTCGTATCCCGGGTATTGGCAAGAAAACCGCCGAACGCCTGATTATTGAGATGCGTGACCGGCTCGAAAAGGTGCTTGATCTCGGCACCGCCTCAACTTCAAGCGGTGGTTCCGGGCAAGCCAATGATCCTGTCGCCGAAGCCACCGAAGCATTAATGGCGCTCGGCTATAAACCCGCAGAAGCCAGCCGCATGGTACGCAAGGTTTCCGAGCCAGGGCTGGCGAGTGAAGCACTAATTCGGCTGGCACTGAAAGGCTCAATATGAGTCGCGATGAATTGGTTGATCCTGATCCGCGCATGGATGAGGCTGTCGTTGAGCAGAATATTCGTCCGCGCCGTTTGGTGGATTATATCGGTCAGCCTACCGTTAAAGAGCAGATGGATATCTTTATCAGCGCTGCGCGGGGACGTAATGAATCGCTGGATCACGTCCTGATCTTCGGTCCGCCCGGGCTTGGTAAAACCACACTTGCGCACATTGTCGCGCATGAGATGGAAGCCAGTTTGCGTCAGACCTCCGGCCCGGTGCTGGAAAAAGCCGGTGATCTGGCAGCAATCCTCACCAATCTCGAAGAAGGGGACGTGTTGTTCGTTGATGAAATTCATCGCCTCAGTCCGGTGGTCGAAGAAATTCTCTATCCCGCACTGGAAGATTTTCAGCTCGATATCATGATCGGCGAAGGGCCCTCCGCCCGCTCCATCAAGCTCGATTTACCCCCGTTCACCTTGGTCGGCGCAACCACGCGCGCTGGCCTGCTGACCTCACCATTGAGAGATCGATTCGGCATCGTGCAACGGCTGGAATTTTACTCCCGCGAAGAACTCACCCAGATCGTCACCCGCTCAGCCAAAATCCTCAATCTGGAGGCAAGCCCCGAAGGTTGTGCAGAAATCGCCAAACGCGCGCGCGGCACACCGAGAATCGCCAACCGCCTGCTACGTCGCGTGCGAGATTTCGCCGAGGTCAAAGCCGATGGTAAAATCAGCGGAGAAATCGCCGACAAAGCGCTGGATTTACTCAAAGTCGATTTGCACGGATTCGACCACATGGATCGACGCCTGCTCTCCGCCATTATCGAAAAATTCGACGGCGGCCCCGTCGGAGTCGATTCCCTCGCCGCCGCCATCGGCGAAGAACGCGGCACCATCGAAGACGTCATCGAGCCGTATTTAATCCA
>CAZNYF010000129.1:0-8052 GCA_964577195.1 uncultured Thiotrichales bacterium
TGTGGAAATTCTCCAATCAACTCTCTGCGCCAGAAATTACCGGTCTTTTTCGCTTCTTTAAAAGAATTGTATTGATAGCGATAGGAAAGCACCCGCATAAATTGAGGAGGCTGATCCGGGAACGGGTTTTCTGCCAGTAAACGCGTGACTGATGGATTACCGCGCCACAGTGTATCCATGAAGCGATTAAACCACGGCATGCTGGAAGTGTGTTGGGCGGGTACAAACCAGATCATCCAGTCGAGCCGGGGTTGATGTGGAATGATAAATTTCGGAAGCTGGTTAAGGTCGCCGGGTTTGTGGTGAAACTGGTAAGTTTTCCATTCTATTCGGTCATTTGAACCCTGAATAATTAACTCGTGCCGCTCCGTCTGCATAGTGGGAAAGATATGATAAACATTGCCAATTCCAAATCGTCGGAGGGTGTGCGACCAATCTGAAAGTACGGCAGAGGGTTTTTGTAAAATCATCTCACTCATCAGTGGCAGGCTGACCGAGAATATAAGAAGTGCCGCAACGATGGTTGGGTACTTAGCCGTTGCTTTAGCCGAGTTTTTGATTGCTGAGACAGCTGCTGCAGGTTTTGAAATAACACGGTCATCAATCAAAAATAAACACAGCAGTATGGTCAGTATATTAACAAAGTTGTGATTACTGGTGGCGATGATGAGCAGCTGCATGGTGATAGTGACTACTGCTGCAAATATCCGAAAGCGGCGTGGCAGGAAAATAAAAAACGGTACAATAAGTTCGCTAAAGAATGCGAAACCAACACCCGTTTGAAGGATTTTCTCCGGCAGTTGGTGGGCTATCCAGCCCCCAATATGAGGCAGTGGTTGGGTTTCAAAATAGTAATTTAGCGTTGTCCAGTTCCTCCAAGCAGGATCATCGGAGAGTATTTTTGAAATACCGGATAAAAAACGCACACGGAACAACAGCCAGTGAAACAAGAAGATGACGAGGTGAATCGGATTCCCAACCAGAAAAATGGCTAAAAACCCGGCTTCAAGCAGCAAGTAGTCCCACTGAAAGTTAAGGAAAATTTGTCCTGCTGTCGTCAGTGACAAATAAAGGATAAATAAAACAATCAGTGAAAGCCGTTCGCGGATACCGAGCAACAGCAGTACTGAAAAAAAACAGCCGGCAATTGTGCTCGCTAGCAGTGCAGCGTCACTGGCATTCAGCCAGAACAGTGTAGGCATTCGCCAAAAAGCGTCATTACCAAAATATTGATAGATATTTTTCTGGAGATCAACAAACGGCAAAATTCCATCAGGGCCGACCAGCCCCGTGATTTGAACAGCAAGCGATAGAAATGCCGAGAAATAAACAACCGCCAGCGCTTTAATAAAAAGACGACTGACGAGAAAGTATTCTTCCGCAGGTGAGAGCAGTTTAGTGATAAAGCCCATAATAAGATTCTAGCTTAAGACCGCGAGTTCATCAGCCAAATAGTGTCCCCCTGCATTTGCGCAAGCTTCAATGTAAAGCTGTCATCGTCTAGGTGTGAGTCATCAAGGCTACTATTTAAGCAAATCCTTGACACTGGGACCAGGTCAGACCAGGCTTTATTTATTCTTTAATATTATCAGGTGCTTGGATAATGCAGATTACAAATATTTCTGACGCAAAAGCGAGTTTGTCGTACTTGATCAAACAGATTCAGGAAACGGATGAGCCGGTGATCATTGGTAAAGCGGGGAAGCCGGTTGCAGTTTTGACGGCTTATAAAGAAGATACGATGCCTCGTCAGTTGGGCGGTAGCTGGGAAGGTAAGGTAAAGATATCAGCAGATTTTGATGAAACGGATGACGAATTGATCGACAGTTTTTATCAGTCCGCTATTGTTCCAGAAGAATAGCAGCCATGAATCTTCTTTTAGATACTCATGTGTTGATTTGGGCGCTAGAAAATAATCCTACGCTATCGAGCGAAGCTAGAAACGCCCTTGTTGAAGGTAAAAATGTTGTTTTTGTCAGTGCAGCTTCGATCTGGGAAATCGGTATAAAAAAGGCAACGGGTAAACTCGATACGCCGAATAATCTTTTAGAAGAAATCCAGCTTCATCGGTTTACGCCGTTAAATATGAATTTCGAACATTCCAGTTTGGCAGGGGAGTTACCTGACATTCACAAAGATCTGTTTGATCGTATGTTGGTTGCTCAGGCGATGGTGGAGAAGCTCACGTTAGTTACACGAGATCGAGTCATACCTGACTATGCGGTAAAAACCTTGAAAGCTTAAGAACACGAATTGAATGCTCACTGGAAAAACATGGAGGTCTCTCGAAGGCCTAGTCCGGATTAAAGTTCTGTCTTATATGATCTGTATTGCGCCTTGATATTTCGATAATGTTTTGTCAGCGGTTAAGAATGTAAAGCCTTCTATATTCGCTTGATTTCTGGCTTGCCGGGAGTATCCAGAGTAACAACCTTGACCATGGGTTTTCCTGCTTTGGCGATGACACCTTCAGCCAAATAGGGTCACTTAGCATTTGTGCAAGCTTCAATATAAGGCCCTGCTTTTTGCAAAAAGGCTGCGGACCAACGCTCGGCGCTGTCATTGTCCAAGTGTGAGTCATCAATCGTTTTAAGTTCTTTGACTTTAGGGT
The DNA here is from genome assembly GCA_964577195.1 of uncultured Thiotrichales bacterium. GTDB lineage: Bacteria > Pseudomonadota > Gammaproteobacteria > UWMA-0217 > UWMA-0217 > HyVt-560. Next base: position 2,612 of record CAZNYF010000129.1, read on the forward strand.
GGATAAATAGAACGCCCAGTTTTTTGGAGACTTCAAAGGCGAACAGTAGCGGCGTGCTGGTGTGCGGGGTGACGGTTACGATTACGCAGGACTTCTTTACTCCGACACGTTCGATAAAGCGTTCTGCATGAGGGATGGCTTCGTCGATGTACCATTTCATCGAGTCGGTGTAGGTGACGGGTATATTTTTGTTGGGTCGGTAGTAGTCGGTGTTCCAGTGGCCATGTTTGGGTTCACGGTACAGTGTTTCGTTTGTGCCTGAACAGAGCAGCTCTGACAGGATCTCCCATGATCCGTCATTTTGACAAACGCTTTGTTGAAGTTTTTGCATCCAGCCTTTGGCGGTAAACTCCCAACGCGTGGCGTTGTCGGTTCGCATCATTTGATGATTAGCCCCGTTGAGGCGGTCAGTGAAAAAGGGGTCGGCATTAATGACCAGGACTTTTGGCGTCAACGCATGTTTTTTGATCATTTTTTCAGGAACGGGGGAGTAACTGCCCATGCCAAAACCGAAGACATAGTGACTGATACCTGTACGGCTAAAATAGTTTGTAATTGCCCCGGTCGAAAAAGCGTATTGAGTGCGACTGTTGCCAAGGAATAGGACATCGGCTGCTTTTACGGCATCGACAGAAACCGGGTCGGCTTCATTCCAGTAGGCCCAGTGTTCAAAATCACCGTATTTTGATGATTCGCAATAGGCCATAAAGTGCCCGTTTTCATAGCCATTGGGATTGCATTCGCCAATCCAGGGAAACAGGTCGGTTCGCTTGAAGACGATGACTCCCGCTGCGATCAATAGATAGGCGAGAATAAAAATTGCAAAATAGCTTTTATTGGTGGTTCGCATGATGTTAGAAGTTGTAATACAAAAACTGACTGGTTCCAAGGGTGCCAAATGTTGCGTAGGCGGCAATTCCACCCAGCAGCAATGACCAGATGACGTTATTTCGCCAAATTAGAGTGGAGTGACGAGGCGGTTGGATTTGACCGGGAAATTGCTCCAGTACGGGTTTTTCGAGCGCCAGTATCTGTTGGCTGTTGGGCATCCATAGCACCATGATGATCGGGATTATCATCGACAGCAGTGCGGTGATGGCGTTAGCACTTACAGCTATCTGACTACCGGCTAGTATCATTAGATCGTGATAGGGAGGAAAGGTCGCACCCAGAATCGGAGTGTTCTGAAATAAGACGCCGTAGCCGGCAAGTTGCTGCATTGTGGCTGATCCAGAGGCTAACCAGGGTTCCGGTAGTGTTACGCCGTTAATACCTGCCATACCAGCCAGGATGTGATGCGCCTCAGCCAGGTTGTCGGCGCGAAAGTAGACCCACGCGACCATGATGCAGAGCAGCGTGAGGCTGCGTGCAAAAAAGCGCCCGATCATCGATGACTGTTTAAGCGTTTGACCGGTTTTTTGAGCCACCTTTTGCCTGATATTTTGCCAGGCATGATTAATGACAAGATAGAGCCCATGTAATCCACCCCAGACAATAAAGGTCCAACCAGCACCATGCCACAAGCCGCCCAACAACATCGTGGTCATCAAATTGACCTGCCGGCGAGTGGGGCCTTTGCGGTTGCCGCCCAGGCTGAAGTACAGATAGTCACGCAAAAACCGGGACAAGGTGATATGCCACCGACGCCAGAAATCAATGATATTGAGTGATTTGTAGGGTGAATTAAAATTGATCGGTAGCTTGATACCAAACATCCGGGCGATGCCGATGGCCATGTCAGAATACCCGGAAAAATCGAAATAGAGCTGTAGTGTGTAAGCAGTTGTGCCGACCCAGGCTTCAAGGAAATGAACGGTTTCTCCGGCCTTGGCCATCGCAAAAACGGTGTCGGAGTAGGGCGCAACACCATCGGCAATGACTACTTTCTTGAACAAGCCAATGATAAAAATAGTCAAGCCAATCATCAGGTTATTGGATGAAAAACGATTGGCGTCTTTGGTCATGAACTGTGGCAGCATCTCTTTGTGATGCACAATGGGGCCAGCAATCAACTGCGGAAAAAAGGTGACAAACAAGGCGTAGTTTCTGAAGCTCTGTTCTCTTGCTTCACCACGATAGGCATCCACCAGATAGGCCACTTGCTGAAAGGTAAAAAACGAGATTGCCAGCGGTAAAAGAATCGTATCGAGGTGGTAGCTTGAGCCGAATGCAGTGTTGATATTGTCAACGAAGAAGTTGGCGTATTTGAAATAGCCAATGGAGGCGAGGTTAACGGCAACGCCGAGGTACAGCATCGTACGCCGGTACGTTGGCTTAAGTGACTGGGTGCTCAGCAGGCTGCCGATCCAATAGTTGAAAAGAACAGAGCCGATAATTAAATAGAGATATTCCGGCTTCCACCAGCCATAAAAAAACAAGGAAGCCAATACCAGCCAATACAGTGAGGCTTCGCGTTTTTCAGCCCGTCCCAGAGCATAGAAAACCAGCAAAACAACCGGTAGGAATAAAAATATGAATTCAAAGGAGTTAAATAGCATGCGTGACCACGAGCCAAGACACCCAAATTCCTACAGCAAAAATCAGGACAGCGGAGGTGTGGGAAAAATAGTATTTAGAGGATTTGGAGAGGATAGAAAATTCAAGCTCAATGGGCAAGAATGAAGCTCACACAATCCCCAATTCAGGAAGAACTTTTTTTGCCTGGTACGAACCTTTAGCGATATGCGCATCCAAACTAATTATGTGACCAACTTCACAGTTGAGGCTCAATCTAGCCGATTTTTTTTATTCATTGCGTGGCTATTTTAATTTTAGAACATTCATTCTTGAGTGGCGTCAAAAACCGCCATTCAACCAATACCGTAGTAATTGGGCTCTACAATCTCCAGTAATTGTGGGCTGGTGAGTAGATTGAAGAAATTGTAAGAGTCCGTTTGACTGGCGTGATGAGCAATACGATTTTGTTGCGCTTGGGCGAGTTTATTTTGACGATACATGTCGTAAAACTACGGCATTTCAGTTTCCCAATAATGTAGTTCCAACATCAAGTTTTTCAATCAAAACCTGATGACCCTAAAATTAAGCTCTTTTGCAGCATCTGCAAATACGCTATCGGCGGTTGCTATATACTCAACTCTCAGTTGTTGTGCAATTGAGAGATGCAGCGCGTCCAGTGTCCGTAGTGGTACTTGTGGCAGGCAATCAATTAAATGTGATGCACTTTCGAAGCATCCGGCTTTCATTGCAGGACACAACAGATGACCAGCGGAAACATCATTTTGAAAAACAGAAAAAATTTTCGTTTCGCTTTCCCTGTCCAGTTCACCCATCCGCCTCCGTCGCGCCAACAAGCAACGCATTTCGGTTTCTGTTAGTTCACTGATGAATGGTTGATCGACCTCCTGGATCCAAGCCGAAAACTTGTCTGAATTTTTTTCATTTAGATACCATTTTGCCAGTGCGCTGGTATCAATGTAAACGGATTCATCTTTCATCTCGATCTGTTCTGATCAACGTCTCTGACAATATTTCGCTTGAAGGTAAAGACTGTCTAAGCTCCGCGTGACTTGGGCGTTTTCGAGATCCCTTTATGGGAAGAAGTCTTGCTATGGGTTTGCCATTTCGGGTAACAATTAGCTCACCAGCTTCATCGACCAGTCGATCCAGTTTTCCAATCGCTTGCCGCATTTCTCGAACACTCAGTTGCTGCATATATCACCATTGCGCTGCATTTTATTTATTGTAGCACATTAAGTTTGTGCTAACAAAGCTCTACAATAAAGTGCTGGTAGGAATAAAAATATGAATTCAAAGGAGTTAAATAGTATGCGTGACCAACGAGCCAAGACACCCAAATTCCTACAGCAAAAATCAGGACAGCGGAGGTGCGCCAACTGCGGTTTTTAGGTTAATTACTCGGCAGTTTGAAATGTTCGCAGAAGTTCTTGGTTGTCAGTAAATTAATATCTTCTGAAACAAAGCCCTTATCATTGGATAAAATAAGCTCGCATTGCTGCTGTTTAGCCAAAACGTATTGAATGCTGTCTTCCAGGTCTTGATAGTTTTTATTCGTATTCATTAGCCGGCAGGTTTGCTCGATTTCCTTATTGGAAAATGGAATAACTTCGCACAAGGTATTGAGCTCCTGGACTTGTATGAGTGCGGTTTCAGGATTTTGTTTAGCAGAAATATAGTAAATGCTTGTGATTAAATCGCAGGACGTGAACAACTTTTTGTCATTTTTCACACAGAACTCCAGGCTCTGTCTGCTAGTAGTGTGAGCAACTCGGGATGCATCGAAAAGATCTAACAGGACATTGGCATCAACAAAGATTTTGTCAAACATCCTGATGACTTTTGATGGATTGAATCGTTTGTGTGCCAAGCAAACCGTTCATACTGCCTGCCAGTGAGTGCAGCGCCTCAAGCCGCTTCTCCCTTTCGATTCCTTTCGCACTCTCTCTGATCAATTCTTGAATAATCGCTGTCTGGCTTTGCTGCCTTACTTGCGACAGTGTTTCCAATTGCTTAACGACCCGCTCATCAAATAAAAAATTTTTCCTGATAGACGCTGACATATTTCTGTAAACCTCACAATTAACCAAATTGTATATGTATGATAGCATACTCATAATTCGATATGTTTTGTTCGCGACTCAGTCCATCGCCGATATTCCGATCAGGATGTTTTTTCCGGAGGCAAAGCCAGCGCCGTTCGGTGAGCTTTGGAAACCTCGCTACTCAAAGGATCGATTCATTCTGACTATATTCGTCACTATCGTAAAATAGTCAGATACCATGTTAAAAACGCCGAAAGTGAACTGGCTAATGAGTAAGCCGGGAATGACCGTGATGAATATGACGGCCGTAAAACCTGAAATTGGGTCGGTAAAACCACGGGTAGAAGAATGGATCGTAGTAGTCGTGGGGGTAAGGTGAGGTTTCTTTTAGTTCTGCCCAGAGGTGTAGTGAGTCGGTTTTAACTAGGGGATATAAATAGTCGTATTCATCAACCTTGCCGTTTTTTGATCCGGTGATGATTCCATGGATGGTGATTTCCCGGTCTTTTTGATACACGTCCGGGTCGATAAATTCATCGATCACGGCAATGAAGCGACCGGCAGATTGATCGCTGTTTTTAGGGCGGCCGCTTTTGTAGAGATTTCTTGAGACGATTTCTATTTCTGATGTTTTGGGGAAGTTTCTGACTGATGCGATGGTGCCACCCCAACGAACTTCGCGGTTAGTGACGGCTTTAACATCACTGCGAGCTTCAGTGACACTGGCGGTTTTTACCGGCGCATCAGAAATGGTTTTGGGTAAGTTGCTTGCACAGGCAGTTAGCAGCAGAGTGAATAAAATGAGGGGTATTGATTTATTCATCAGACAGATTTCGCATTCAGAAATACACTATAGAGTATAGGTCACCATCGCTGAACGAAAAATGAATGTGTTACATTCGTGGATGATGCGCGTTCTAG
>CAZNYF010000130.1:0-2233 GCA_964577195.1 uncultured Thiotrichales bacterium
CTACATTCCTCGCTATGATTTTCTTTCTTATTCTTTGATTCAAAACCACCTTACAAAACGCTTGCTGCTGGTATTACTCACCCCGGCTTCAGTGACTCTGGCAGAAACACCAGCCTGGGAATATTGTCCTCCATCGAGCACCCTCACCGGCAAGCTTAATCCCGCAGCAAATACGATTGACAATGGCGAGATAAAAGTCAGCGCTGATTCCCTGGAAACACTGGATGACCGTACTATGCGCTTTAGTGGCTCAGTCAGCTTGCAGCAAGGTAACCAGTCGATCTCAGCCAATCAAATCAAGATCTTCGATCAACCGCGCAGAATTGAAGCCACTGGTGCCATCGAAGCGATTACCGGAGACTTCCGCCTACAAGCTAAGTCAGCAGAACTTGATACTGATAATGAAAGCAGCCGTTTTTTAGACGTTAACTACGAATTTTCTCCGCGACACGCATACGGTTCAGCCCAGCGCATCACACAAAAAGGCAGAGTATTGTCACTCGATGACGCTAGTTATAGCACCTGCCTGCCCGATAAACGTGATTGGGAATTCACTGCTGGACACATTAAGCTCGATCCTGGACTGGGGATTGGTTACGCCACTAATGCGCTGTTTAAATTTAAATCAGTGCCTTTTATTTACTTACCTGCCATCACCTTTCCGATCAATAACAAGAGACGTAGTGGTGTACTGGTGCCCTCGTTTAGAAACTCTGACGAGACCGGAACAGAAGTTATTACACCTTTTTATTGGAACATTTCTCCCGCACAAGACCTGCTGGTTACTCCCAGATTTATGTCCAAGCGGGGTGCGATGCTACAAAACAAGTATCGTTATTTGGGAGATAAATTTGCCGGTAAGGTTCGTCTGGATTATCTCAACGAAGACAATCTCTTCAATCAAGACCGGTATTTTTATGCGCTAGAACACAAGCATCAGCTAGCGCGAAGATGGCGCATTGACCTTAAAGGCAGTGTCATTTCAGACAATGACTATTTTTCAGATTTTTCTGGCGGACTCACCGCTGCGGCAACCACACACCTGGAACGAAAAGCCGAGATAATTTTTGCTTCGCGGCATCTTAAGGGACTGCTGCGAGCTCAAGCTTTTCAGACTGTTGATGACAGTATCGCCCTGGATGACCGTCCCTACCAACGCCTCCCTCAAATCAGCCTGGAAGGATTAGCACCGCTCAACCATGAATACGCAACGCTCTCAATGAATGCCGATTTCACACGATTTATCCATACCAGCCTTCCCGATGCAAACCGCCTGAATCTAGCACCAACCCTCAATTTCTCCTGGATTACGCCAGGTGCGTATGTCAAACCCGCATTAAGCTGGCATATCACCCGCTACGATTTTGACCAGCAACAAAACGACTTACCCAGCTCACTCACCCGTGATATCCCTATTGCCAGTGTTGATAGTGGGTTGTTTTTTGAGCGTACTACTCAAGGCGGTGACATTCACACTCTGGAACCACGTCTCTATTACCTGAATGCCCCATTTCGCCAACAAGACGATATTCCTGTATTTGACTCTGACGAACCGGCCTTCATTTTCTCTTCACTGTTTCGCACCAATCGTTTTAGTGGTCTTGATCGCATCGGTGATGCCAACCAAATGACCCTCGCGCTCTCAAGCCGCGTACTCAAAAAAGCCGATGGCCACCAAAAATTCTCTGCCAGCATCGGTCAGATTTACTACTTTGATCAACAGCGCGTTACCCTGCCTGGCGAGACTCAAAATACCAAAAACCGTTCGGATCTGGCCGCTGAACTCGCCTTCAAACCCGATGCGAAATGGAGTATGCGCGGCAGTCTGATCAGCGATAACAAACTCGATTCAGCACGGGTGGCAACAGCCAGAGTTCGCTATCACAATGGCAGCAATAAAATATTCAATCTTGAACATCGCTTTCACCGCGATGACGATATTGATCAAACCAACCTGTCTACGGTGTGGCCAATCAACCGCAACTGGCGTTTCTTAGGTCGCTGGTTATATTCCCATGAATCCAGAGATGATCTTGAGGTGCTAACCGGTCTGGAATACGAGTCTTGCTGCTGGAAAGCTCGGCTACTCAATCGTCGCTATGTAATTAACGACGAAGGCGAATATAATGACAGCATCTACGTACAATTAGTGCTCAAGGGATTAGCCTCTCTAGGCACTGGCAATTCAGTTCTGGAAACAAGTATTCCGGGATACGTGTTAAACAATGACTAG
>CAZNYF010000130.1:2333-6655 GCA_964577195.1 uncultured Thiotrichales bacterium
CCAGGCTGAAACCCAATGGCTGGATAGCATTGTTGCTGTGGCTGGGAATCAGGCCATCACCCAAACCGAGCTGGACCGGGAACATCGCATGGTCGAGCATCAGCTGCGTTCACGCAAAACCCAGGTGCCTCCAAAATCTGCACTGGATCGGCAGGTGATGGAAAGACTCATTGTGAAGAAACTGCAACTGCAAGCGGCAACGCGAGTTGGCATTCGTATTGATGATGAAACACTGGAACGTGCAGTGGCTAAAATTGCGGATGAAAATGGCATGGGAATGTCAGACTTTCGCCGTGCCATACGCGATGAAGGTCTTGGTTTTTCCGAATTTCGAAACAATATTCGTGATGAACTCACCATCAGTTCATTGCGTGAAAGGCAAATCCAGAAACGTGTCAATATTACCGAACAAGAAATTGATGACTTGATTGAAGCCAATGTCGGCGCAACCGCCAATACCGAATATTTACTCTCTCACATCCTTATTTCCATCCCGGGTGCGGCCAGTCCCGAGCAAATTGAAAAAGCCAAAGCAGAAGTTAACAAAATCCGCGAGCGCGGGCTGGAAGGTGCAGACTTTAGCCAACTTGCAATCACCCATTCTGACGGACAAAAGGCACTCGAAGGTGGCAATCTAGGCTGGAGAAAAACTGCAGAATTACCTTCTATTTTCTCTGCCGAAGTAAAAAAATTGAAAACCGGTGAAATTTCCAACCCAATCCGTAGTCCCAGTGGTTTTCACCTGGTCAAATTAAACGATAGCAAAGGTGGCTCTAGTGGCCCTCAAACCACCGAATCCAAAGCACGGCACATCTTAGTCAAAGGTGACGATGCGAAGAAAACACTCACACGTCTACGCGCAAAAATAGATGCCGGTGAAGATTTTGCCACGCTGGCAAAGCAGCATTCCGCGGATGCCGGTAGCGGTAAGCAAGGTGGCGATCTGGGCTGGACCTTTCCAGGCACCTTTGTACCAGAATTTGAAGCCACCCTGGAGCAGCTGAAAGTGGGTGAAATCAGTCAGCCATTTGCCAGTCAATTTGGGTGGCACATTATTGAGCTCATGGATCAACGCACCGCCACTGTACCCCAGAAAATTCTCCGTCAGCGTGCCAAACAATTGCTCTCGCAGCAAAAACAGGAAGAAGAACTACAACTCTGGCTGCGCCGCCTGCGTGATGAAGCCTTTGTAGAATATCGACTGCCAGGCATGGATCCAGCAGACGAAAGCTAGTACTCCAACAAGTTTATATTGATGGGTGAGCGCAACCCAACGTGTTCAGAACAAGGCATTGCTGCGAAGCCATAGTTGTTCCATATCAAGCAGCAATAACGCAGTGCTGGACGCGTTGGTTTGCGCCCTTCGGGTTTTGCGCATGGATGCGCTTATGTCACGAATGCAGGAGCATAAGAGTGTGAGCCTTCAAGCGGTGACCTCCAGGGATGGAGGGTATGCTGAAAATGCAGGAGCACAATCAGTCATCTGCGGCTTAATTTTTAATCGCCAGAGAACCACTCGGGAATTGCTCCTGCATTCCTCTACTACAATACATCCATGTATCTATATGACTCAAAAAAATAAAACCACATCTAACCGCTTGATGACTCACTCACCCATCAATACAAGCTTGATGGAGTACTAGTGCTTGCATTTACCCCCGGAGAACCGGCAGGTATAGGGCCTGACTTAACGATTTTACTGGCGGCTCAAGGCAAACTTGATCAGATCACGGCCATCGCTAATCCAGAGCTACTACTTGATCGCGCCAAAACACTCGGAATCGACCTTGAGCTAACAGAATTCCCCAATCAAGCAAGCTCCCCGCAAACCCTTAGCATTGTCCCGGTTTCCTTACCCAAGAAGGTCATCACCGGGCAACTCGATACTGGCAACGCACAGTACGTCCTCGACACACTCGACCGCGCCACTCACGGCTGTCTGAGTGGAGAATTCTCCGCGCTGATAACAGGGCCGATACACAAAGGTAATATCAACGCAGCAGGCATTCCATTTACCGGACATACCGAATACCTCGCCAATCTCTGCGATGACCCGCGCCCGGTGATGATGCTGACCGCTGACTCTTTGCGGGTCGCTCTCGCCACGACTCACCTACCCTTAAAAGATGTTTCAGCCGCCATTACCGACGCTAATCTGGAAGAAGTAATCACCATTTTGCACCGTGATCTGGTGCGACGCTTTAAAATTGCCGAGCCAGAGATTCTGGTCTGCGGTTTGAATCCACACGCAGGTGAGGATGGCTATTTGGGTATGGAAGAGATCGACACGATTATTCCAACTCTGGAACGTCTGCGCTTGAGAGGCATCAATTTAATCGGCCCACTACCAGCAGATACCTTGTTTACCCCTCGGTATCTAAAACAGGCCGACGCGGTCTTAGCCATGTATCACGACCAAGGATTGCCGGTACTTAAATATGCTGGGTTTGGTCATGCCATCAACGTGACACTCGGCTTGAAAATTATTAGAACGTCCGTTGATCACGGTACAGCACTGGACTTGGCTGGTACGAGAAATGTGCAAACTGGCAGCCTGATTGCTGCGATTGATCTGGCAAAGAAATTGGTAGGAACAGCGGCGAGCGCCGCACCTACCAAAAGCGATTAAAAGTCTGATTGGAGAAAGACTTTAGAATCTTGGTCCCGCACTCTTTTGTGTTTCAAACTGCTTAAGTGCCATTTCAGACTGGGCTTTCGCCTCCTCTGCTGCTTTCAAAGCAGCTTCATTGTCTCCATCCGCTGCCGCTTGCTCAGCTTTTTTGATGACCTTATTGGTGTTAGCCCAGGCAGCGCCATCATTCTTGGCTTTTTTGTATAAGGCTTTGGCATCGTTCAATGTCGCATCGACATCACCATTGGCTGAAGAAGTTGCCGCTCCGCCAACCGCTGCAGCTGAAGCAGCACCGGTGCCTACAACGGCAGCTGTTGTAGCCGCAGATCCTGCGCCTTTAACCGCATCCGCGGCACTAGAGGCAGCGCCTTTAGCAGTATCAACAACGCCATGAGCTGCGCCTTTAGCAGCATCAACCGCGCCATGGGCAGCATCTTTGGTTGCATCAACCGCTTTTCCGCCCAGATCTTTGGCACCGTCAACTGCAGCTGAGCCCATGCCTTTCGAGCCTTCAGCGACTTTACCGGCAGCATCTTTGCCCGCTTCAGCAACTTCCTTGGCTTTTTCACAGCCGGCTAAAACCAAAGCGATAGTACAGGTAGCAAGTAATAATTTTAGTTTCATCTTTTTCTCTCTATAGAATTGTGTGGTAATTTTGACCCCGTGAGTTTTACAATGAATAGTGATTTAGGTCAAACTTTCTAATCTTCAACCTAGAAAAATCGGTTGGGCGCGGAAAAGACGCGCAAGCCATTGGATTGCGCGGACTTCCGCGATCCAACTGATTTTTCTAGGTTCAATTACCCCACCGATTTATGAATCCCGATGAATCCAAACGATATGGTCGCCATTTGCAGCTTGAAGGCTTTGGTGAATCTGCACAGCTATCTTTACTCCGCAGTCATGCCGTCATCATCGGTGTCGGCGGGCTAGGGTCGGCTGTCGCTTACTACCTGGCCGCTGCCGGTGTGGGAGAAATTTCTCTGGTCGATTTTGATGTAGTTGAACTGAGCAATTTGCAGCGACAGATTATTCACTTTAGCGATGACATTGGTAAATTCAAAGTAGATTCAGCAGCGGAGCGGCTAATGGCGCTCAACCCCGGAATAAAAATCAATGCCATCAGGCAAGCCTTGAGCAAAACCGAACTGCATTCATTGGCAAAGACAACTGATGTTTTTATTGACTGCTGCGATAATTTTTCGACTCGCTTCGAACTGAATCAGGTCTGTGTTGAGAGCAAAACCCCTCTGGTTTCGGGCAGTGTTATTCGCTATGAGGGGCAAGTTTGTGTATTCGATTCACGGGATTCAGAGTCTCCGTGCTACCAATGTCTCTACCAGCCGGTCAACGAAGGCGAGGGAGAGACCTGTAGCCAAACCGGTGTACTTGCCTCTGCACCCGGTATCATAGGCAGCATTCAGGCGACTGAGGCAATTAAGATACTCGCCCGGATTCCGGTCGTACCCGGAAAATTATTGGTGATGGACGCCAAAACGATGGAATGGCGCAGCATTAGAGTACCTAAAGATCCTGCCTGCACAGTGTGTTGCTAAAGGTTCCTAAGGTTCTAAGATCCTAAATATCACGTAGCCCATCGGCTGGCTCAATTCGAGAAGCTCGATATCCGGCCAACATCGCTGATAGCGCAGCAGCCAAAATCGTCAGTACAAATGCGGCTACAAAGTGC
>CAZNYF010000130.1:6755-8028 GCA_964577195.1 uncultured Thiotrichales bacterium
CATCGCTGATAGCGCAGCAGCCAAAATCGTCAGTACAAATGCGGCTACAAAGTGCCAAGGATCCAGTTTACACACCGTCTGATCAGCTGACAATTGTCCTGCCATCACCGCATTGATCGCTTTACCAACCAGAAAATAGACAGCAACAGCCAGCGCCCAGCCCAAAATTGCAGTGTATAGCGCCTGTAATACTGGCACCCAGATGATATCACCAGTACGAAAACCAACCACCCGCAATACCGCAAGATCGCGGCGTTTTCGATCCACGTTGCCCCATAGATTTGCGCCAAGTGACAAGGTGTAACCCAACAAACCAATGATTGCTACCAGCCAGTATATTGCTGTCAGATTCTTGTCTATGGATTTAACCAAATCAATCTCGGTGGACTGAGACTGCACAGAAATCCCCTGTAGAGCGAAATCTTTTTCCAGCACCGCGACGTCGTAGATCGACCGTGCATAGACGCGAAACCCCGGATATTCTCGTGCCGTGACTGGCAGTGCGTAGCCTTCCCAGCCCAGTGATGCAACTTCCCGACCATCTCGATAATCAGATATCGACTCCACCAATGGCAGCGGTGCCAGTGCCGAGATTCCAGTCAAAGATTCCAGCACCCCTACGACGGTCAATTGCAGCATTTCAGTTTCAGTTGCGCCGCGAAAGAAGCGCCCTACCCGTCCCTGTAACACGTCGCCTTTAGATGCCTGCAACGCCTTGGCAATACTTGTCGAGAGTATGATTTGCATGCCTTCGGGCGTCGCTACCAACTCAGTCAGCATGGGATCGCCTTGACCGGTGGGTTTGAGCTCTGTTTTTATAATCCGTCCGGCCTTTTCGCTTTTCAACTGGATGGATGAAGAGATGCTCTTAAATTCAGGTGTGATAAAACTGACATCAACCCGGTTACCAATCGAATCCAGCAACGGTTGATTAAAACGCCCGCTACCCACGGAACGAATTTCCAGATTCTTTGGCTGGTGTACCAATTGATCTAGCATACTGCCGACAATGCCATTTTTCAGACCGAACAGAATCAGCATAGGCCCCAGCACCGCAGCCAGCGCCAGCACCGCAAAACCCGACATCTGCCATTCGACAACATAGTCTCTGCGAGCCAGCCAAAATAAGGTTCTAAACCGATGCATGACTAGTGCTCCAACAATATTATATTGATGGGTGAGTGAGTCATCAAGCGGTTAGATGTGGTTTTATTTTTATGAGTCATAGTGGTTCTCTGGCGATTAAAAATTAAGCCGCAGATGACCGCTTGAA
>CAZNYF010000131.1:0-7943 GCA_964577195.1 uncultured Thiotrichales bacterium
ACGTTAAATGACTCGCCAGCGCTGTAGCTTTTCCATTCATTTTCGCCTGCGAGTTTAATTCGGCAACTGCCCGCATTAATTTCCATCCGCTCTGGCGCTTCGGTGTTAAATGTCAGTTTTGAGGGGAAGATGACGCCAAGTGTTTTGCGTGTTCCATCAGGGAATATCAGGCTATGGGAAATACATTTCCCATCAAAATAGACATTGGCTTGTTTGACGACGCTGACGTTATCGAATTGAGTCATGGTTTTTCAAAAGATGGGATTAACGGAAAAAATGGTGCCGAAGGTCGGACTCGAACCGACACTGAGTTGCCCCAACTGGATTTTGAATCCAGCGCGTCTACCAATTTCGCCACTCCGGCACGGAGGGAAGCGCGAGATTCTAGCAGGATATTGGGCTGGTGAGAATCCGGTTTGTTACGTTTCCTGACACTACCGCTTGAGACTGGTAATATCCGGCGCGATGTTAACCAGTGATTTTTCATACGATTTACCTGATGAGTTGATTGCGCAGTATCCGCTAGAACAGCGGGTTGCCAGCCGTTTGCTGGTGCTTGGGCGCGATGGAAGCATTCAGAATGAGTCGATTCCGTATCTAAAAACGTTGTTGCAACCCGGTGATTTGCTGGTGGTAAATAATACTCGGGTGCTGGCGGCGCGTTTGTATGGGCGCAAGTCAACCGGCGGCAAGGTTGAGATTTTGGTCGAGCGTTTGCTGGGCGAAAATGAGGCGTTAGCGCAGATTAAGGCCAGTAAGTCGCCTAAACCGGGCACGCAAATTATTCTTGATAGCGGGATGAATGTAGAGGTTTTGGGTCGCGAGAGTGATTTGTTTCATCTAGGCCTTGAGTCTGCCAATTGGATGGATATTCTCAATCAAGAGGGTCATATGCCACTGCCGCCGTATATTGACCGTTCTGATGAATCTCTGGATGAAAGCCGCTATCAGACAGTTTTCGCCGAGGTGCCAGGCGCGGTAGCTGCACCCACTGCCGGGCTGCATTTTGATCAGCCTTTGCTGGATGATTTACGGGCGTATGGGGTTGAAATGGCAGAGGTCACGTTGCATGTAGGCGCAGGAACATTCCAGCCGGTTCGAGTCGAGCGGATAGAAGATCATGTGCTGCACGCTGAACGAGTTACGGTCTCTGCCGAGACTTGTGGACAAATTGCAGACTGCAAGCGTCGCGGTGGCAGAGTGGTTGCAGTAGGTACAACCTGCGTTCGTAGTCTGGAAGCGGCCGCTTTTGCAGGTAAGCTGGCGGAATTTGAAGAAGATACACGGCTTTTTATCACCCCCGGTTTTCAGTTCAAGGTGGTAGATGCATTGCTCACTAATTTTCATCTACCGGAATCCTCACTCATGATGCTGGTGACGGCTTTTGGCGGTTTTGATGCGGTGATGCAGGCGTATCAACATGCGGTTGAATCGAAATACCGATTCTTCAGTTATGGCGATGCGATGTTTATTGAAAAGGCAGCGCAATCATGAAGGGACACCATGAAATTTGAATTAAGCAGCACTGATGGTCTAGCACGTCGCGGTACGTTGAGTTTTCCACGCGGCAAGGTGGAAACTCCCGCATTTATGCCGGTTGGCACTTACGGTACCGTCAAAGCGATGACCCCTGAAGAGCTACAGGAAATCGGCGCGCAGATTATTCTTGGCAACACTTTTCACCTGATGCTCAGACCAGGCATGGAGGTGGTCAAGGCGCATGGTGACCTGCACGATTTCATGCACTGGGAAGGCCCGATTCTAACTGACTCTGGTGGTTTTCAGGTTTTTAGCCTCGCAGAAATGCGCAAAATTACTGAGCAGGGCGTGATTTTCCGCTCACCTGTAGATGGCGCAAAAGTGGAACTGACACCTGAGATATCCGTGCAAATTCAGCGCGATCTGGGGTCGGATATCGTCATGAGTTTTGATGAATGCACCGCCTATCCCGCAACCAAGGAAACCGCAGCAGAGTCGATGCAGTTATCCATGCGCTGGGCTGAGCGCGGCAAGCAGTCGCACGGTGATAGCAAAGCAGCTTTGTTCGGTATTGTGCAAGGCGGAATGTATGCCGATTTGCGCCAGGAATCAGCACAGGCGTTGGTCGATATCGGTTTTGATGGCTACGCCGTTGGCGGTCTGTCAGTGGGTGAGTCGGTCGATGAGCGCGAGCTGATCCTAGCCGGAACCCTGCCGAATTTGCCCGAAGATAAACCACGCTACTTAATGGGTGTCGGCAAGCCAGAGGATATAGTCGAGGCGGTGATACGTGGAGTCGATATGTTTGATTGCGTGATCCCGACGCGCAATGCACGCACTGGTTTTATCTATACCCGCAATGGATTGATAAAAATACGCAACGCACGATATCGTACCGATACCCAGCCGTTAGACCCGGATTGTGATTGTTACACCTGTCAAAACTACTCTCGCGCCTACTTGCGTCATCTGGATAAATGTAGCGAAATCCTCGGCGCACGGCTCAACACCATTCACAATCTGCATTATTACCAGCAGCTCATGCGTGAACTAAGAGAGGCAATTTCAGCAGGTTCACTGCAGTCTTACGTAAAATGGTTTTACGCTAGGGCCGGTTAACACTATTTTCGCCACTGCTGCTGGAATCCATTATTTTATCCAGCAAGGCGGAAAAAGCGCTATATAGTTGTTCTATTTGAGCTATTGACAACGCAGCGGGGTGAAAAATAGATCCAGCAGCGGCGGCGCTAATAGTGTTAACAGGCCCTAGGACACAGCAAGGTGTTTAAGAAAGCCATAATCTTCGCGGCTATGGCATAATACGCGCCGAAATTTCAGATTCAGCAAGCAGTAGTCTTGCCTTCACATTCCAGGAGCATTTAACATGAGTTTTTTTATTAGCGAAGCCCACGCACAAGCAGCCTCGACGGGCGGCGGTGACCCACTACAATTTATCATCATGATCGGCGTGTTTTTCGCCATTATGTATTTCATGATCATTCGTCCACAGAGTAAGCGCACCAAAGAGCATAAGTCACTGATTAATAGCCTAAATAAAGGCGATGAGGTGGTTACTAACGGTGGTGTACTCGGCAAAGTCACTGCTTTGGACGATAGCTTTATCACTATCAAAATTGCCACCGACGTTGAGGTACAAATCCAGCGCCAGGCAGTCAGTACTGTGATGCCCAAAGGAACAATGAAAAAGTAGGCTTGAGGGCAGCTCTAAAAATAGAAGCACGATTGATGAAACGCATTAAACAGCACCTTTGACCCCAAAAACTCGGCGAATAGCACACTATTTTCCTCATTTTTGGGTCAAAAATGCACTATTTACTGCATTATCTAAATCACACTTCAATTATTAGAGATGCCCTTGAATTTAGGGAACAAAGGCCGCAGTTATAAGGCTTCGGCAAATAATCAATAAACGGGAAAGCTAAGGAATGAATCGTTATCCACTCTGGAAATATATACTCATCGCAGTTGTGACGGTGGTGGGGCTGATCTACGCCATGCCGAATCTATATCCAGAAGATCCGGCGCTGCAAGTGACACCAGCAGGCCCCACGCAGATGACCGACGAGGTGCGCACTCAGATTGAAGCGGTGATGGAGAAATCTTCAATCACGCCAAAATCGATTCAACAGGATGGCAACAAGATCACCGTCCGGTTTGAGGATGGCGATACCCAGCTGAATGCTTTCACCGAGGTTAAGGACGCACTTTCCAGCGAATACATCACGGCGCTCAATCTTGCTCCGGCAACACCCGATTGGCTGAGTAACCTCGGTGGTCAGCCAATGTATCTCGGCCTCGATTTACGCGGTGGCGTCCACTTCTTGCTGGAAGTAGATATGGATGCGGCGCTGAGTAAATCGGTGGAGCGTTACCAGTCCGATTTTCGTGGCAGCTTGCGCGAAGACAAAGTGGCATACCTTGGCGTGCGTAAGGAAAACGGAGGCTTGGTCGTTAAGTTTCGCGAAGAGGAGCACCGCGACAAGGGGCTGGCTGTTTTGAAAGAAAGCTTTCGCAACGAATTTGATTTTAAGGAAGAAGAAAAAGGCAATACCATATTGCTACGCGCATCGCTCAAGGAAAAGGCGCAGAACGATATCAAGCGATTTGCCCTTAAACAAAATATCACTTCATTGCGTAAACGGGTCAACGAGCTGGGAGTTTCCGAGCCGATTATTCAGCAGCAAGGTCTGGATCGGATTGTCGTTCAATTGCCTGGCGTGCAAGACACAGCCCGGGCGAAGAAAATTCTTGGTGCGACCGCAACGCTGGAATTTCGTCTGGTCTACGAGCAGGGTGATGCGTTTGCCGCAGAGTCCAGTGGTCGTATTCCAGCAGGTGCGCGTCTCTATCATGAGCGTAACGGGACGCCGGTATTGTTAAAGCGTCGCGTGATGCTCACCGGTGAATATATCACCGATGCACAATCAGGCATTGATTCACGCGATGGCGGGCCTTCTGTTTCCATCACGCTAGATGGCAAAGGCGCAAGATTGTTTGCCAAATCCACCGGCGAGAATGTGAAAAAACTCATGGCGGTTGTGTTCATAGAGAACAAGCCCGATGGTCGCAAGGTAGAAGAGGTCATCAATATCGCTCGAATTCAGGAGCAGCTGAGTAAGCGTTTTCAGATTACCGGATTAGATAGCACCACCGAAGCACGTGATTTAGCCTTGCTGCTCCGCGCCGGTGCGCTGGCCGCGCCGATGCAGTTTGTAGAAGAGCGCACAGTTGGCCCAAGCCTGGGTAAAGAGAATATCGAGAAAGGTTTTAAATCAGTCGTTTTCGGCTTCGTGCTGGTAATGATTTTTATGCTCATTTACTACCGTGTTTTTGGTCTGGTAGCGAATCTGGCATTAACGCTGAATCTGGTTTTAATCATCGCAGTTTTGTCGTTGCTTCAAGCAACATTAACGATGCCGGGTATCGCTGGAATCGTGCTAACGGTGGGTATGGCGGTAGATGCCAACGTACTTATCTTTGAGCGAATACGTGAAGAGCTACGGCTCGGCAATTCTCCCCAAGCGAGCATCAAGGCCGGTTATGAAAAAGCATTCTCTACCATTGCTGATGCGAACATCACCACGTTAATTGCAGCAGTCGTCTTGTTTGCTTTCGGTACTGGCCCGATTAAAGGATTTGCAATTACATTAAGTATCGGAATTATTTCCTCAATGTTTACCGCAATTATGGGTACACGCGCAGTGATCAATTTGATCTACGGCCGCAAAGCTCGTTTAAACAAATTATCTATTTAGTCTGACGGACAGCATCATGGCTTTTAATTTAAAAAATGAAATCGACTTTATGGGTAAGCGAAAAATCTCTGTGATTTTTTCGCTTATTTTAATTGTTACTTCAATTTTCTTTATCGCCACCCGAGGTTTAAATCTTGGGTTGGACTTTACGGGTGGTACTGTCGTTGAGGTGGGTTATCCCGAAGCGGCTGACCTGGAGAAAATTCGCGCCGACTTAAAAAGTGGCGGTTTTGAACGTGCTACCGCACAGCATTTTGGCACCTCAAAAGAAGTGTTAATTCGCATCGCACCGCGCGACAATGTAGATCGTGCTTCAACCAGTGATGACATTCTGGCATTACTGAAAGAGTCATCCGGTGGTAAAATCGAAATGCGCCGGGTTGAGTTTGTTGGCCCGCAAATTGGTGAAGAGCTAAAAGAAGATGGCGGCCTGGCAATGCTATACGCATTGATCGGCATTTTAATTTATGTCGCCTTCCGTTTTGAGTACCGATTTTCGATTGGTGCGATCGTTGCACTAATACACGACGTAATTATTACAGTTGGATTTTTTGCACTAACCCGAATGGAATTTGATCTAACCGTATTAGCAGCGGTACTCGCAGTAATCGGTTATTCACTGAACGATACCATCGTGGTATTTGATCGAATTAGAGAAAACTTTACGCTGCTAAGAAAAGGGGATTCTGAAAAAGTGGTTAATACTTCTATTAACCAGACAATGTCAAGAACCATTGTGACGTCCTTAACTACTTTATTAGTATTAGCCGCACTGTTCTTTTTAGGTGGCGAGATTATTCATTCATTTGCCGTGGCGTTGATTGTCGGTGTCATTATTGGAACATATTCATCCATCTATGTGGCAAGTAATGCGTTACTTGCACTAGGCATTAGCCGAGAAGATTTACTCCCCGCCGAGCGTGATGAAGAGCTGGATAATATTCCTTAGCTTTTGACTACACGGTAGTCATTCAATGATCCGGGATTTTTTGAGCGGCGCAGGTTACGTCGCTCGCGGATTTTCATTGCTCAAACAACCTGGCTTACGCCGCTTCATTGCTATTCCACTATTGATCAATACGCTGCTATTTGCAGTCGCGAGTTGGTGGGCGTGGGGCTTAGTAGAAAAATATGTGCTTGGCGGCCTCCCCGGTTGGTTGGAATGGCTTGCATGGATACTCATTCCTATTTTTTCAGTCGCAATACTCGTTGCGGTTTTCTACACCTTTACCTTAGTAGCCAATTTAATAGGCGCACCGTTTAATGCCATATTGGCAGAAAAAGTAGAACAATTATTAGATGGTAAACCCATCCAGCAAAAGTCTAATATCTCATCAATGGCGAGTGATGCAGTTAAATCCATATTCTCGGAACTAAGAAAACTACTTTACTTGCTGACGTACAGCATCCCACTACTGATTCTAATTTTCATTCCTGGCGTTAATGCATTTGTACCGTTTCTTTGGCTCGCTTTTAGTGCCTGGATGATGTCGCTGGAATATATGGATTGCCCAATGGGAAATCACGGCTTTACATTTAAACAGCAACGTAAGTTATTAAAGAAAAACCGCTGGCTGGCGTGGGGATTTGGCAGTGTTGTCTTGTTGATGACATTAATTCCGATAGTGAATTTCTTTGCCATGCCGGTGGGTGTCATAGGCGCTACGGTGCTGTGGGTAGAGAAGCTGCGTACAAACAATGGGATAGACGATCTTTAATTTAAGATTAGGGATCACTGGATACGTAGGCGTATTCGAATGTGCTATTTAAAGCAATGGTGGAAACTTCGAACACGTATTCGAAACCTCATTAAATTGGGCGTGTCGGTTAAAGCAGCGATCGGTATTGGATTAAGTTCAAAGGGGTATTATCGTTCGGCTAAAACCAAAGCAATGCAAATGGGATTAAATAATGCTTGGTTAAAAGCGCAAGGACTGGTGTCACTCAAAGAACAATGGGTTAAGTTCCATTATCCAAATGGCTGGAGAACGACCATAACTACAGCATGTAAAGTTATCTCTTTGTAGTACTGCAAAGCGTAACCTTAAATTAATTGATCTTGATGTTTTTCGTGATTTTATCTGTGCAATAGTCTCTTTTTCTGACACTGATTTAGATGTTTCATTAGTATAAGTGACAAATGCTTTAAGTGCGCTTCGCCACGAACCAAAACAACGCTCATAAGTGGTTACATGAAATTTACAATGGGGTTGAGCAACCGCAGAATATGATGGCTGCCTGCCTAGGCTAACCCAAAGATCAAAGAGTGCCTCAAATAGCACTTCATTTTCGATATTTCTTTTTACTGTTATATTTAAATCGGCTGCTTCAATAGCCGCATTTCAACCACCAAAGCGACGTATTACGGTTGTTACTCCATATTTTCCATGCTCTTTATATTCTCGCTGTTTGACTTCACCATCACAGAGTACAGCCACACGACAAAGATCATTTACGAGATCTTATCTGTAATGTTGCGGGGATTGTGTTTAATTGTATTCAGGTCGCTAATTCTTGAAAAGGACAAACAGCAAGAGTTAGTCCAGACAAGCGTAGCTCGCTCCCAACGAACGGGCATAAAATAAAAATACCGGTAACTTCCTTCAGAGTTGAATCTGCAGTTTGCGGTTCAGAACGGCCAAAATATCATAATTAATGGTATAGAAACAGCAAGAATTAACAATTCTA
>CAZNYF010000132.1:0-7941 GCA_964577195.1 uncultured Thiotrichales bacterium
TGGGCAGCATTGACCGAGATAAGTTATTCACCTGTTGAATTTCATGTGTAATACTGAACCCAATGGTAAGCTATTTTCCGGGTTCACAATGAATACTGGGTTATCTGGCTAACAAGCATGCAAAATGGTGTAACCACGTCATTCCGGCGCATGCCGGAATCCAGGGATGATGGCAAGGAGTTTAAATGGAGCGACAACCATGTGTGTATCTGCTAGCCAGCAAACGAAATGGGACTCTATACACAGGCGTGACTTCCAGCCTGCTGAAGCGGGTTTGGGAACACAAGAATAATCTGGTCGAGAGCTTTACCCGCAAATATAACGTGCATACTTTAGTCTGGTATGAAGTACACGACACGATGGAAACAGCTATCCAACGTGAAAAAGCCATCAAGAACTGGAAACGAGCATGGAAAATGAAAGTGATAGAGGAAATGAATCCAAAATGGCGTGATTTGTATCCTGACCTGTTATGACGAGATGTATTCTATTGCTTGAAACCACCTGTGCAGTATCTGGATTCCGGCATGCGCCGGAATGACGGCGTTGGGGATATCTACCCACATATTTTTCTTAAGAGCCAAACTTAATTTTGGCTGTATGAGCCATTAATACATAGTTTACAAATAGATAGTTTAAATTGGTCTACACTTAATGAGACTTTACAAAAATAGGTACTAAAATGGGAATGATTTCGGATTTTAAAGAGTTTGCATTGGGTGGTAGCCTGATTGATATGGCTACGGGTATTATCGTTGGTGTTGCCGCTGGAAAGCTGGTTTCGTCACTGGTTGAGAACGTGATTTTACCACCTATTGGCGTCGTCATGGGGGGTACGGATTTTTCAAACTTAGGCTCAGTAATTCAGGCAGCAACAGCGGATGCCCCTGCGGTGATGCTTAAATGGGGGGCGTTCATCCAGAGCTTCATTGATTTTCTAATCGTCATGTTTGTTGTATTTATTATTATCAAAATTGCAACTCGAAATAAAGTAGAAGAACCAGATGGGCCTTCGCAAGAAGATCTGTTAACGGATATTAGAGATTTGCTGAAAAAGTAATCACGGATCTATAAGCAGAATTAGATGCTTAATAGAGTACAGATACAAGGACGTACATTATGAAAATTGTCTATCGCGCTGCGGATACCATTGAGGCGCATATTGTTTCCGGGTTAATACGTTCTTATGGAATAGAGACCTATGTCGGCGGGCATTATCTTCAGGGTGGGGTTGGCGAAATTGCCACCATGGGTTTTGCCAATGTTCAAGTGAATGATGACGACTGGGATCAAGCGCAAAAAATTGTTGCGGAATATAAAGGGCACCTCTAAAAATAGAAGCATAATTTATGAAACGCATTAAACAGCACCTTTTTCACTCAAAAACTCATCAAATAGCGCACTATTCTCCTCATTTTTGGGTGAAAAATGCACTATTTACTGCATCCCCTAAATCACACTTCAATTATTAGAGATGTCCTAAAGAAGCATAGCCCTTTCTACCGGGTATAAATCCACGTGCCGGTATTCATTATGCAGTCGATTGAATCTAGCGACATGTGAATGACCAATCCCAAGCCAATCAATCGCGTGATTGGATGCAGTACGAGTAAGGCATAGCCAGCAATCGGCAGTAGTTGGTGCAGCGGGTGAAAACCAATGCTACAGCGCATCGCATCATATACAGGCGTTGCCAATAAATGGTCCAGGTCTACAATCATTGTTGCCGCCATAAGCAGAAATGATTTTTTCCAGGCACGAGGAAAAAACACTGCCGCCAGGATTGCTGGAATGATAAAATGTAGGGCTAGATGAAACACAAAATCAGATTACTCATTGGTCTGAGAAATGTACGCTTACTTAAAAAGGCTACCATTTAATCGAATAAATATAAGTCAAAATCAGTGCATTCAAATCCGGAAATAAATCTTGCTGTTTTTGTAGCCCAATGGCGTTGTCGGGATGGCTTTCTCCTCGTTGGGTGTAGTACTGAAGCGTCAGACTTTGTTTGCGATGAAAGCTTAATTTTTTACCAAATTCCAAGCTTAAAGTATAAGCGTTAAACTCGCCAAGGCGATAATCTGCGCTGGCAAAAAGAGGCATGGTTTCGCTGCTTGGCAGGCTATGAACATAAAAAGATGCGGCGCTCTGCTGGTAGGCACGGAGAGTGGGTTTAAAAAATAGATTGTTCTTTAATGTGTGCTGAAAAGCTACCTCGGCAGTGTGCGACTGAATATCCCAGTCGTCATCGTAGTATCGGTAGCTTAAGTCTAAAATACCAGATCGCAGGGAGTTCTTATAAGCAAAGTAGACATTGTTCATTTTTCGCGTTGCAGGGCGGTTTTCAAAAATAATCCGCTGTGTTGCTCCTAATGAAACATCATTTTGATCATCAATAATGCTGAGCATTTTATAGCCGTCAGTGAGGTAGCCTGAAAACTCGGAGCTGTTGAGACGAACTTGAAATAATGAGGTCTGGTTAATAATTTGATTTATTCCAAAAAATAGTTCGTTACCAGTTTTAACATCACTACTTTTACCTCGTGGCTGCCGATCTCCTGCTGGCTGTAGAGTTGCCAGTGGAATAGGGATATTTCCGACCGGATGAACATTATTAAATTCAAAATTCACACCCGTCGTTAACGTGGTGTTTTTACTATTTAAATCCCATGCCAACTCACCACCAGCCGAGATCGAAAAATAATCAAACTCCATTGAAATAGCCCCATTATAGTTGGCAGCTAAATTAGAGCTTAGAGGGTCATTTAGCTGAATACTTAATCCCAGGCGGGTATCCATATGAGTATCATCTGCTGGTAGCTCATTGGCGTTGACGGTGTAGCTACCAACTCCCGAGGCTTTGGTGAAAGTTTGCGGTACATTTGTACTGCTGGCGCCGATTGGTGATGCGCCGGTAATGACATCCAAATCCGCTTCAAGCGTGATTGAACCGCCATCAGAAGTTTCACGGCTGGCTTTGGCAATGAGTTCGAGTCCGGTATTACGATCTTGCTCTTTGTAAGTCATTACGCCGAAGTCGATTACCCATGCTTCGGTTTCTGCGATGGCAGGTGAGGTGATTCCTAACAATGCCGAGCTAGCCAGCGATAGTTTTTGGCGTAGTTTATTCATGAATAAATCAGAGATACTATAATAGGTGATCGCTCAGTTACAGCCACAGCCACCACCCGCAAATCCCTGGCCACCGCTTGAAGCTTCGCGGCTGAAATATAGATGTTGATTGAATGTCCGGGATAAATTGGTTGAACCAAACTGCATGTCAGCTTGTGATAAAATTCGCCGCTCCCAAGGTTTTACGCCGAGCGATGAGCAACCTGTTAAGTAGATTACTACCGCAGTTATAAAAGTTATCAAAAATAATTTACTCATTTTTTTGACCAGACGGCTAGATCATTTCCGTGTGGATCCATAAATTGAAATCGCCGACCACCAGGAAACTCGAAAATCTCTTTTACGATGGAGCCGCCTGCTTTGATGATTTTATCTTGAGTTGCTTCCAGGTCATCGGACAAAAATACAATTAAGGCAGCACCATTTTCCGTTTTTGACTGGCGCTCTGAGTGGTAGAACCCGCCATCAAGCTGTCCGTCATTAAAGGCTCGGTATTCTGATCCGTAATCTGTAAATGTCCAATTAAACACTTCGGTATAAAATGTTTCAACCGCATCAAAATCTTGAGAGGGTAATTCAAGGTAATCCACTTGCATGCTTTTCTCCTGGGATACGTTTTTTAGTGCGCTGACTTGCGGGGGTTTAAATAACTAAAGCGCATAAACAGCCGGTACAGTATCGGGATAACAAATAAAGTCAATAAAGTTGAGACGACTAGTCCCCAAACTATTGCCGTTGCAATCGGCCCCCAAAGCAGTGATTTTCCGCCCAATCCTGTTGCCAATGAAAATAACCCGGCAATGGTGGTTAAGGAGGTAATTAAAATAGGAATGACTCTTCTACGCGCAGCATAGAGCGTTGCATGCAGTACAGACATACCTTGTCCCAGGCGTTGGTTGGCGGAGGAAATTAAAACAATGGCGGAATTGACCGCAATACCGGCGAGTGCAACCACGCCATATAGCGTATACAGACTCAATGGGTTTTGTGTGGCTACCAGCCCCATGACCACACCCGTAAAGGCGAGTGGTACGGTGATTAAAATCATCATCGGCTGGAAGTAGCTGCGAAATTGCGTACCAAGAATGGCGTACATTAATAAAATCCCAAACAGCATTAATTTACCGATAGCTCCAATGCTTTCATTAATGTCATCAAGCTCCCCGGAAAAATCGAGATCAATACCGGGAAACTGATCGCGATTTAATTCCCATTGTTCAACCAGATACCTGTTGGCTGCTACGGTATCCGTTTTATTTTTATCAATGTTTGCTTCCAGCGTGATGGTGCGACGGAAGTTATAGTGTCGAATGTTGCCTAGACCAAGTTGCGCTTTTTGTGTCACCAGAGAGGATAGCGGGACTGAACTACCATTAGCGGTGTTAATTGAAATATCTAACGCTTGCTGAATATTGGTTAATTTGTTTCCGCTGGATCGAACTCTGACGGCGACTTCTTCGCCACGTTCGCGTAGTACGGCTGCAATTTCTCCATCCACCATTAAACGAACGGTCCGCATGATTATTTCGGGAGAAACTCCGGCACGTCGCGCAGCATCCGGGTCAACTTGCAATACCAGCTCATGAACACCAGAGCTGTCATCGTCATTAATATCAAAAGCAAAACCGGATGACTGTAATGATTGTTTTAATACGGCGACTGCAGCTCTGATTTCGCTGATCTCATCGCCACGGACTTTGACACTAATAGGTTTAGAGGTGGGTGGCCCACCGGATAGTTGTAGAAAATAAATTTTGCTGGGACCTGGTGTGTTGACTATTTGTTCACGAAGGTTTTCGACCATCTCGTGAACGCTGCGAAGATTGCCTGTTTTGGGATGTAGAGAGACAAAAATTTGTCCGTAGTGAGGGCCTTGGAAGGGCGCAATCTCGGTAACCATTTGCCCGGCATAACTGACGATATCTCTGACTTCTCCGACTTTAAAATGCTGTTTGGAAAGGGTTTCTATTTCGGTAACTTTTTTTAGTGTGGTGGAGAGCGGTGTGCCATTAGGCATTTCAATATTAATATAGAACAGGCGCATTGGATCAGCGGCGAAAAAATCTGTTTTGACGAGGAATTTATCGAGTACCGGGTTTTGCGTCAGCTTGGGATTCACTTGTCCTGCAAAGGCGGCAAAAATGGCCAGTATGAACATCATAACCATGCCGCTAATGATGAGTGTTGGTCTGCGCATTGCCTTGATCAGCAAGCGCGTATAGGTGAGACGGATTTTGTGTAGCCCACGAACTCGCCATGCCTGAATGCGTGACGGTTTGGTTAAATCGACTTTGATGGCATGGACGTGACTGGGTAGCATCCAGAAGGCTTCAAACAGGCTGATGACTAACGCAGTAGTAACGACAATCGGTATAACGCGCATGAATTCACCAAGAATACCCGGTAGTAGCATTAGCGGTAAAAATGCGGCAATGGTGGTTAAAACTGCTGCGGTGACGGGTGAGAAAACTTCCTCGATGGCATCAATTGAAGCTTTCATACCGGATGCTCCGCGTTGCAGGCGATAGTAAATACCTTCGACGACGACCACCGCATCGTCGACCAGCATTCCCAAACTAATGACAACGCCCAGCAGCACGGTAACATTGAGCGTGTGCCCCATGATTTGTAGCACCCAGAAGGTGCCCGCCAGAATAAACGGAATTCCGATAGTGGTGAGCAACGCGATTCGCATGCCAAGAAATAACCAGGTAGTGAACAGCACCAAAATCAATCCCAGAGCGGCATTGTTTTGCATGATGCGTAGCGCGTTGCGGGTAATTTCAGTTCGATCATCGGTGAGCGCGACAATCACGCCAGTCTGTGAGCTTTGAAGGTTTTTCTTTTCAGCGTAAGCGTTGAGCCGAGCGACTAAGTCGAGGGTGTTAACGGCTACTTTTTTAGTGACCGCCAGCATTACTGCCGGTTGGTCGTGATAACGAACAAGGTGGCGCGCTTCTTCTTTATCGCGCTTGATGATCGCAATGCTGCCAAGACGCGCTTCGTCGCTGCGTCCGACAATGGGCAGATTGGCGAGATATGCGGGATCTGAGCTTTTACCGGTTAATCGCACCACCCAGGATTCGCCGTTGACTTCGATAGAACCCGCAGAGACATCTCGATAATACAGACGGATGGAATCAGTAATTTGTGAGGGTTCAATGCCCAATGCTTCAAGCCGTGCTGCATCGAATTCAACCAGCAGCTCCGGTTCGTGCAAAGCGGAAGCGAGAATTTTATCGACACCTTTGATTCGTTCCAGGTCTTTTTTGACAAGCTCGGCCTGCTGGCGAAGATTTTCGTCATCGGCAGGGCTACTGACCACCAAAGTCGCAGTAGGGTAGGCGTTGGCGGTTGTGACTTCAAAAATAAACGGTGATTCGGCTTCTTCTGGCAGTTCATCCTCCTTATTTTGAATTTCGCGGCGTAAGTCGATCACTCGTTTATCAAACTGCGGGCCGGGAATATCTTCGAAGCGAACCAGAATGCTAGAGGTGTTTTCGCGACTGTTGCTGGAGACAAATTTGATATCGGAGACTGAACGAATCGCATCTTCGAGAATACTCGTCACCTGCTTTTCGACATCGGATGCCGCCATGCCAGGAATGATGGTGGTGATGTCGATCCAGTTAAAATTGATCTCGGGGTCTTGCTCGCGGGGTAGTTGCAAGTAAGACAACGTACCGACGATGAGTACCAGAACAAAGGTCAGATTAGCCAATACATGATTGGCGAAAAAGCGTTCAAGTAATGGCATGGGGCATCTCTAATATTGAAGCGTTACTGTGGGTTGGTAACGCGAATCTCGTCATTAGCCTGGAGTCCAAAGCGACCGTCGATAATGACCTGTGTATTAGCTGGCAGGGAAGTTGCCACATCTTGTCCTGTTTGCGCATTGGTCAGCGGGATAAATTGGGCAATATTGGCTTTATTCACAAAAATACCGAGTTGGCCCTGACGTTCTACGATGATGTTTGCGGGAATGTGATGTGCTTTCTCATACCAATTGATTCTTCCGCTGGCTCCGGTCAATGGTTTTGTTTTGATGAAATCAAAGCGGGCGCTGCGGTTATTGGATTGCGGATCGAGCATTGGCATGACTGACCGTAACTTTATGGGGTATTTCTCGCCACTGGTGGTGAACGTCAGTGTGGTCGCCGACATCACGCTACGGGTATCATGATTGGATAATGAGGCTTTGAGTTCCAGTCTTCCAATATCCACTAGGCGAATCATTGGTGATCCTGGTGCCGCCAATGCCCCAACAGCGGCAACACGCTCGGTAATGACGCCGTGATAGGGCGATTTCAAGCGACAACGCTCAACCTGTAAATTGGCTTGCTGGTGCGCCACTTGGGCTTGGATCAGTTCGGTTTGGCGCTGGTTCAAGTTGCTCAGCGCGATGCTGCTGGAAAGTTTTAGCTTATTACCGCGAGCCAGCTCTTTCTCGGCGAGCTGCTTGCGTGCGGCATTGCTTTGGCGGATTAATTCGGCGTCACGACAATCAAGTTTGACCAGCAGCTGATTTTTTTTAACCGTGTCACCAACGCGAACATCGACCTGGGTGATTCGTGCACTTAGCTGAGCACTGATTAAGCTTTCATTGAGGCTAATAACCGTTGCAGGTGCTGAGTGGTGCGGAAAAATTTGTATTTCAGCCAGTGTTTTGGTGGTGACCGGGACGCTATCTGATGCCGAGCCAATACTAGCAATGCAGAGTAGCAGCGCGGGCAACAGCACCTTGATGATGTTTTTTTGTCGCCCGACTCTGAATCTGTTGATGGTCATTAATTTCCCTTCTGATTGGCT
>CAZNYF010000133.1:0-7922 GCA_964577195.1 uncultured Thiotrichales bacterium
TCTCGGAAATCTATACCAACATCTTATTGATCGAACTTACCGCTTGCTGTACTAGAAAAATCAGGGCGATTGTAATGCGTTAGTCGCTTTCTAAAATCGCTTTAAGCTTTTATTCACTGCTTCACGCAGTTGCCCCACCGCTTGAGATTTACCGGTGAGTTGCCGTTGTTCTGCAATTTCAGTCCAGCTTCGTTTTTGCAACAGCTTCATGATCAATAAACCATGCGCCGGATCTTGCTCATCTCCGCTAGTCAGCGCGAGGTGGGCAAGCTTCATTAATTCTGGCAGCGTTGCAACATAGGAGCGGTCAGTATGGGTAAATTCACCCAATGCCTGACGATCCGCTTCTGTGAGAGGAATGTTCGGGAATGCCTTTGACAATGCAATACTCATCTCGGCATCAAGATAAGTTAAATCCTCCTGCAACAATTGCGGAAAAATCTGCACAAAACGTCTGCGAGCTTGTTTAAACATTCGCTGTCCGGCCGGACTGAGCGCTGAGATGAGTAATCCAGAGTAATTTGCACTGGCTGCATTACACCGGGTTCCGATTTTAACAACCGAGAAGTCCGCGTGCTGCCAAAAATTCAGTAATCCCGTACTCACACCAAAACTGCTTGCAAGATAATCGACGCCTCCCGCTTGAGCATCAGCAGTAATTTTTTCTAGCAGCGCGGCGCCCAACCCACGCAATTGCAAATCAGGATGCACTGCAATACGCATTATTCTCCGACAACTCAAATCAGCTACACCGCTCAAACCCAGGTGCGCAGTTAATGACTGAGTTGCAAGATGTCCTTTTAAGCGGCGCGATCCTTGCCGAACATGATCTCCAAGCTCGGTATTCAGCCCGCCCTCCTCAACCACCAACGCGGTAGCTGCAATATGATTCCCCTTTGTTACTGCTGCGTAGACCGAAACATCGGGATCATCAAGTAACTGACGCAAATCGCTCGCACTGGTCTGGTAGTGCGCGATTACCAGCAAGCCAAATAATTCAGCCAGCATATTTTCATTTGCCGCCAATTGATCACGATCCAGACGAGTCATTTCACAATCTGCCACCTCTAAACCTGCAAGCTGTTTGCCATCAGCTGGTTGCGTTTTCAGTAACAACGCATCAAACACAAAGGCTTCCAGCGGATCATTTTCGGCCCAGCGGATGGGTGTTTCCATTTCCAACTGCTGCCAGCTCGGCGTTTGCTGATCAAGGATTTTACAAAATCGCACCGCGAATCCTCGTCCGTTACCTTCGTAACCATGAACGGTGGTGGCGAAAACGATTCTCGAATATTGCTTTAGCAATTTAAGTAGTAGTGATGCCGGAATTGCTGCGGCTTCATCGATGATCAATAAATCTGCCGGTTCTTTGTATCGCAATAAATGATCTGGGGAGAAAAAAACAACTTCTGCCGAATCAACCCGGCATCTGCCTTTATCATGAATTGCATCCGGGAACTGGCGGGAAAGCATCTTAAATAATGCGCTTGTAGCGACTAATCGCGGCGCCGTGACGACGATTCTCTGGAGTCCTTGACGCAGCAAATCAGCGGCGGCAATGCCCAATGCTGTCGATTTGCCTCGACCACGATCCGAAGTGAGTACCAGCGGGCGGCGGCGATGTCCCTTAACCACATGGATTATTCGCTCGACTGCCAATTGTTGATCGAGCGTAGCGCAGACAGGGTGTGTCATCGGGGACTGATGTTGATGTTCTTCAGTCGCAGCAAGCAATTCTGGCAATAACGAGCTATCGGTGTCAGTGCAATCCGTTTCAGTAATTAACAAAACATCAGGATGAGATTTAATCTTGCTGACCAAACGCGCTAAAAATCGTTGCGCTGCGGGAAAATACTTCTGCGTTGGCCAACTCTCCAGCTCAGGCACCAGCAAAGCCAATACACCCCCTCCCCTGATTAAGCCTGCAACCAGAGCAAATAGATCAGGATCAAATCCAGCATGTGCATCCATCACCACACTGTTGACCGTTGAACCCAGTAATTTTCGGCCTTGTGCCACTGTAATCCACGGAAATTCTGCTTGCTGATCACTGCTGAAAAAAATAACATCGTCAGTCACCGTGTCCTCGACAAGCGCACGCGCCCAAACCTGCGAACCCGCCAGGACAACAAATTTTCTTCGCAGTAGAGATTTATCGGGCATGAAGGTAATTAAAAAGGCTGGTTGGATGACAATGTCTTGCGCGTTAATACGTCGAAATTAAAGGCAGCATTGCGTGGCATTACAACACATTCACTGTGCTACCATTCACCGATTAAAACTATCGTAAATTCAAGAGGATTTAAAAGTGGCAGAAAAGCAAAGAACCGTCACTCTCACAGACAACGAAACAGGCAAGTCTATCGAACTGCCGGTGCATTTTGGCACCTACGGACATCCCTCTATTGATGTTCGGAATCTGGAAAAAGAGCTCGGCTACTACACCTATGATCCTGGCTATATGTCTACCGCCAGCTGTAGCAGCGCCATCACCTATATCGACGGTGAAAAAGGGATTTTACGCTATCGCGGCTACCCCATCGAGCAACTTGCCGAGCACAGCAACTATCTGGAAGTCTGCTATTTACTGCTAAATGGCGAATTGCCCACTAAAACCGAGTTTTCAGGTTTCGAAACAAGCATTAATGAACATTCCATGTTGCACGAAGCGATGCGAGGGTTCTTTGGTGGTTTTCGTCATGACGCTCACCCAATGGCGACCATGGTTGGCGTGGTTGGTGCCCTCTCTGCATTTTATCCAGATGCCGCTTCGGTACACAATCGCGAGCAACGTCTGCTGTCAGCACACCGGTTGATTTCAAAAATGCCCACCATCGCAGCCTGGAGCTACAAACATTCCACCGGCATCCGATTTATCTATCCGAGCAATAAACTCGGTTATACCGAAAATTTTCTGCGCATGATGTTCAAAATTCCGTCAGAAGATTATGAAGTCGATCCATTATTTACCAAAGCACTGGATCTGATCTTAATGCTTCACGCAGATCATGAACAAAATGCCTCGACCTCAACTGTACGTTTAACCGGCAGCTCCGAGGCAAACCCGTATGCCGCAGCTTCTGCAGGTATTGCCTCACTGTGGGGCCCCGCTCACGGTGGCGCGAACGAAGCTGCGATTCGGATGCTGCAAGAAATTACTGAATCTGGAAACCTGCAAGGGTATGTTGATCGTGCCAAAGATAAAAAAGATCGTTTTCGGCTAATGGGCTTTGGACATCGAATTTACAAGAGCTACGATCCACGCGCCGCCATCATGAAGAAGACCTGCCATGAGCTGCTGGATAAAATTGACTCCCGCAATGCCCCTTTATTTGAAACCGCATTAAGACTCGAAGAAATTGTCGCCAAAGACGATTACTTTATTGAACGTAATCTTTATCCCAATGTGGATTACTACTCCGGCATCATCCTCAGCGCGATGGGTATTCCACTACCCATGTTTACCGTCATCTTTGCACTGGCACGCACCGTCGGCTGGATGTCTCACTGGAACGAAATGTGGGAAGACCCCGAATCTCGTATCGGACGTCCAAGACAGTTATATATAGGTGAAAAACAACGAGACTACGTTGCTTCTGAAAATCGTTAATCTTTGGTGATTAGGTCGAAATACCATTAAGAGCTTGCGCGGACTTGCGCGATCCAACTACGGTTTAGATCTACAATGGCATCATGTAAAGATTACAGACATAAAAAAAGCGGGGAATACCCGCTTTTTTTATGTCTTTTTAATACTGTCATTACTCAGATTTAAATCTGAATCATTGCAACTGAAAGAAAGATTAAGCCTAAACCCATTAATTTATCAATCATGATGAACTCCTGTTTGGTTAACTGATGAAGTTATTTTGGTTCAGAAGAGTCAATTAATCTGTTAAGCAGGTCTAATTCTTATACGGAGGTACCAGATAGCGGCTTAATTTGCCAACCCGTTCACGAGAAAAATGCGACCGGTTACCCGTTTGTCACCTCGTTAACGAGAAAACCTACCGGTAAGTCTACGGCTCAACCGTGGTCAAACCCAACATTTGCCACATTTGCATGCCACCACGATAGTAGTTTAACCGTTCTTTAGGGTATCCCAGCTTCATTAAGGCACGAATTGCACGTGGTGATTGACCGCACCAGGGGCCATTACACCAAAGGATAATTTCCTTGGCATGAGAGAAGTCCCAATCATCGGTTTTCATATCACCATTGAGGAGACCGAATTTTTCCATTCCCCTTACCAAAGGATTGACTTCGCCGCGACGACGAACGCCTAGTTTGTATAAACCATCGACTAATTGTGGCTCATGCGGTGATGCTTCAAAAACGGTAAACGGGATATTTACAGAACCCGGGATTGTGCCTTTTTTGTGCCAACTCGGAACCCGAGCATCAACCAACACGCCTTTGCCTGAAACAATCTGTTTTTCCATGAAATCAAAAATATCCATTTCAGAAACAGTTCTGACATCATCATCCACCAGCGTTGGCTGAATGCAGAAAGGCGGGCATTTTCTGGATGTTTTTGAAAATCCACCTTGAATTTTGTGTTTCTGGTCTTGTACTCGTTTGACTTCGACAACTTGTCCACTGTGAATGGTCTCGACTGAGTTACGCACGCTATCCAGCTTGACTTCAAGTGCTGCAACCATGCTACTGCTAACTAGCGTTGCGACTAAAACACTCGTACGAATGACTTTCATTTTTCCCATTTTATTCACCATCCCAGGCATTAAGTTCTTTAGCAACTACTTGGTGACCCAAGCATTTACTGGTTTTGTAACTACAAATTTTAAGTAATCACTACTTACTTTCTCAAATACTGACGTTTAATCTGATCTCTTACAAAATCGATATTCGGCTTGCCTCCATAGGCACTAAATACTTTTTCCTTAGCGTCATTGTCTAATTTTTCATAAAACGCAAAGCTACCAAAAAACCGTTTTTGTAAAAATACTTCAAACCCATCCTGAGATAGGCCTTTGGGCATGTTGTCAGGAACAGCCTGCGTACTTTCAGTATCACTTGATGCAGAGCTATCAGCTGCGGATTTTGAATCAAGCTCCAAACCATCCGCAGCACTATTCAAGGCATCCAGATAAGCATCTGCAAACACCGGACTCTGGGTAACCAGGCACAACAATACCGCCGACAGCAGTACTGTTAGCCAATTACGGATGAATAGTTTCTTACAAGCCTTTTGATACATTGACATTAACCGAGCCTACTTGCTGCATTTGAGTAAGGGAACCCAGCATCAATCCAACTGTGAAAACCTTACCAGAATACGCGAGTTGTTTAGATAAAAGTGGGATTGATCTCTCGAATTTTAGTGTCTCTACGACGGATAGAGCGATTCAGCGCCGATTCAGCTAATTTTTATCATAGTAAACACCCATTAAGTCCTCTGAGGTTCCTATGAAAACTCCCTTCAAATCTGCTCTGCTCATTGTTTTACTACCCTTGGGACTGTTAATCAATGCAAATGCATTAGCGAGTGATAATAGCGATAGGCATTTTAAAATCGAGCGCGGCGTTTCTGATCGTCATTTCTCTGGTCATCACTATCGACCCGACGATTCACACCAGTACCGAAATTATCCGCGACATTCCAGATCGCACAGCTACGGCTACTACCGCTACCCTCAACGATATAGAAATCATCAGCCCTATCGCAGCCGTAATTATTGTCGATCACCAAGATATTACGACTGAAACAGCTGAGTTTCAGACTCTAATAGGGATATAACATCCTTAAAGGGGATGTTTTCTAGTTTGCCAAACAGCAGGTGTTTAGAAAGCTTGGCCCGACTGGATTTGGGTGAGGTGACGCCGCAAAGAAATCGTGCCAGCGCACGCGAATCGGATAGAGTTCTCTGCGCATCCGGATTATTCAACAGTGCCTTAATATCTGATATGAGTTGTTCGGGCAACTCTACTGCATCCCGTTCTAGTAACGACTGCTGCTGGTTTAAACAACTGGAACAATGACCACAAGGCTGTTCTAGCACTTCAGCAAAATGTTCTGCCAGCATCGCGGTTTGGCAGACTTTTGCTGACATTAAATTTAGCACCTGTTCCAACCGTTTGATCTCCGCCTCCTCGCGTTTTTGCATACGCTGGCTGAGCATGTCACTGAGCGCGCTCAAATCGTCTGGAGATTTAATCCGTTCGTAGCGATTACGAACACCAGCGACCTTCACTTCCAACATTTGCTTGTCAGCCAACCAGTCTAGCGCGCTAACAATACGATCCCGGCTGGTATTCAGCGCTTGTGCGGTGCTGTCCGGGTCAAGCCGAAACCACATTCGTGCTTTGGTAGCGTGGCGAAACATCCCCGCTAAAAATTCACGCCGTGGCCCCTCAAACTGCGACAAAATTTCCGCTGAACTAAGTAGTGGTTTGAACTGATAGTTTGAATAAAACGGTGTGCCGCCGCGCAAGTAACCTTCCAGCTCCAGATAGGTGAGCAAGGTTCGCAGTACCAATGGGCGAATGTCATGCGCCTGGGATAATTCGTACAAACTGACATCAAATTGCTCAGGCTCGGAAAATATCGCCTGAATAAAACTAGCGATTGCGGCCTCGCCGGGTGTGTCGCCATAAATAAAATTCTCCAGCACGCTGAGATCATCGGGACAAACAAACGTTTGGCAGACCGAATCCTTACCATCACGACCGGCACGACCAATCTCCTGTGAATAATTTTCTAGGCTCTTAGGTAGATTGTAGTGGTAAACATAGCGGATATTTGCTTTATCAACGCCCATACCGAATGCAATAGTGGCAACAACAATCGAATCGTCAGACTGCATAAACCAGTCCTGAATTTCAGCGCGTGGCTCGGGCTTGATCCCCGCATGATATGCCCGCGCCTGGAATCCAGATACCTGCAAATATTTGGCAACACGTTCAGCGGTTTTTTGCAGCGTTACGTAGACGATGCTTGCACCGGCAGGTCGGTCGCTTAGCTGCTCGACCAATAACTGATCACGATCTTCAGCAGTCACCGGGGTGGATAAAAGCGTCAGATTGGAACGATAAAACCCCGTCCGCACCGCGCATTTTGGGTCGATATCAAAGCCGGCACGAATATCATCCAGCACTTGCTCAGTCGCCGTAGCAGTGAGCGCCAACACGCGTTCCGCTCCAAATTCGCGCGCGTAGCCCGCAAGCTTAAGGTAATCAGGGCGGAAATTGTGCCCCCACTCAGAAATACAGTGCGCCTCATCAACGGCAAATAAGGCGATCGAAACATGCCGCATCGCTTCACGAAAACGCTCATTATTGAAACGCTCCGGCGAAACATAGAGCATGCGTAATTCACCACTACGCAACTGCGACATGACTTCGCGATAAGCATCCGCATCTAACGTAGAATCCAGCTGCCGAGCAGCGATACCGCGTGCCGACAGCGCATCGATTTGATCTTTCATCAATGCAATCAACGGAGACACAACCAAGGTCACCCCCGGCAATAGCAATGCCGGGAGCTGATAGCAAAGAGACTTGCCAGCACCGGTTGGAAAAACGGCGGCTGCCGAATTCCCCACCAACAAGTGCTCCATCACTTCACGTTGACCAGTGCGGAACTGATCAAAGCCAAAATGCTGCTTTAACGCTGCATCAAGATCAATTGACATAGCGCTACCGCGTCAATCAGTAATTACTTCTTGCTCTGTAAGATCTCGCGATAGCTCTGCTCGGTGAACATGGAATCGGAAATATAGACCGATGGCATCTGAATACAGTTATTGAACACCTTAAAACCATGCACCTGAAGAATCTCAGGTTTCACGTTGACATGCGGCAT
This sequence comes from uncultured Thiotrichales bacterium, assembly GCA_964577195.1. GTDB lineage: Bacteria > Pseudomonadota > Gammaproteobacteria > UWMA-0217 > UWMA-0217 > HyVt-560. The sequence goes on from CAZNYF010000133.1 coordinate 7,823, forward strand.
ACCAAGCTGCGCTGCCTGAAGCGAATCGAATTCCACCATTACCATATATTGAGCCGGCACGGTGTAGCCTTCCCACACTTCTGCTGCACGCTTTAACTTG
>CAZNYF010000134.1:0-7743 GCA_964577195.1 uncultured Thiotrichales bacterium
AAAGCGGCCTTTTTTCTGGAACAATGAGACTAAAACTTAGTTACCGCTAACACCTAATGCGGTAATAGTTTCAATCGTCATGAAGCGAGTTGAAGTCAGGCCTTTAGACTTCTGGAAAGCTCGCATAGCAGTAGTTGTTGCTGAACCAACAATTCCATCAATCGGTCCACGGTAGAAGCCTTTCGCCTTCAGCGCTTTCTGGATAGCAACAATCTTGCCTGAAGTCATGTTGACCTGACAAAGAACCGTCTGCCATTCCATGTGACCGTCAGAGACTTTCTCTCTGCGAGTAACCGTTTGGTACTCTTCAGGGATAGAAACTCTACGCTCTTGTGGAGGTGTGATCATCTTGCGTACTGTCACATCTTTATAAACGGCTGGGATAACAATCCGCTTTGAAGATGCAGGCGTTGCTTCTACGCGCTTCTTAACTGTTCTGTAACGAGCAGGCATAGCAGCTAAGCAGAAAACATCACCAGTAGCACGACCTGCTGTTTTAGAACCAGCTGATCCAACGATATGCCAAGAGGTAGACGCATCACGAACTTTTTCAGTGTGCGTTACCGTCTGATAAGTTTCAGGGATAGGAGTAACACGTTCCTGGGGAGGCTGAGTCATCTTGCGAATAGTCACAGTCTTGTACTTCGCAGGGATGTCGATGGTCTTAGTCGTAGGTGGAGTCACCATAATACGCTTGGTAACTGTTCTGTATCTAGGTGGAATCTCTACCAGACACATGATCTCACCAGTCGCTTGATCAATACGATCACGCGATCCAACAACACGGTTACGAACCTGACCTGGCAGACATGCGCCACCAGAGCACTCAGATACTTTCCACTCTGTACGAGCAGGCTCTACCTGAATTTTCTCAGAAACATTTTTGTATACAGCAGGAATCTGAGTAACACGAGTAGAAGCTTCTTCTACGAGTACTTTTTCAGTCACAGTGCCGTACTTAGCTGGAATGATACTCAGTTTTTGAGAAGCTTCTGACTTGAGTCTTCTCTCAGTTCTAGTCGCATACTTTTCAGGAACATGATACTCAGCAAAACACTGACCGACACCAGCACTGCTAGGCAAGCCGTTAGTCTTTGCGATATTCAAGCGAGTTCCATCAGCACGTTTTGCATTAGCACCCTTCGCTGAAGAAGGACCATTTGTACCGAAGTTCCAGAATTGCTCAGCATTCTGAACCATAATCTTTTCAGATACAGATTTATACGTTGCGGGAATAGCTGTCATACGCTCAGAGGCTTCTTTCACAAGAATGCGCTCTTTAGTTGTACCGTACTTCGCAGGAATGATGGTCAAAGTTTCGCCACGTTCTTTCTTAAGACGCTTTTCGGTAGTCGTCTTGTACTTGGGTGGAACCCAAACACGTGCGTAGCATTGCCCAGCTTTAGCATCAGGTGGTAACAAAGAACCACTAGGGCTCATCATCATTGGTGCTGGTGCAGCAGCCATTACAGGAGCAGCAGGAGCAGCAACAGAAGTAGGACGATTTGCAAGATCCTTTTCCTTAGCAGCTAATGCGGCTTCGCGTTCTCTAAGTGCTTTCAATTTTGATTCGTACTGTTTTTCTGCAGCCGATGCGCCTGAAGCGGTGGTGGTCTTGTTGTTAGAACACGCACCAGTAAAAGCGACAAGCAACACTACAGAAGCAGCGGTTAATGTCCGAGTATTCATTGGGATATCCCCCCTTCCAGAGATAAGTTAAGTAAAATTAAATAAAAACTATAGCAGATTATGTGAAACCTATTGTTAAATAGATCTTTTAACATGTTGTCACAATAGGTTTTTCTACCATTATGAGATGTATAGCACAGAATATTCTTGGAATCTAGAATATGGTGTAGAGTTTGTCTGTAAGTTCATCTGCATGATGCCTTAGGCAAGATCTACATCAAAAGTTCCATTTTCACAAAAACACTCAGCGCCCATCGGTAAACAACATCTTGCTATAACGTTGCTTACTGTTGAAAACTGTTAGTTTTAATACTCCCCGGCTTATTTCATGCGCTGGGTGAGCGGCATTTATTTCTTAAGTGATTTGAGTAGTTTCTCAAAACCGGCTGTATCACCCTTACCCAGATAATCTGCTTGCTCAGGCCAGCTACTCACATCAACCATTGCGTATTTAGTTCCAGAGCTTGATATCAGTTTTTTCAGATCAGCCGTTTTTGCTTTTGCTAACTTCTCGAAACTATCAAAACCGGATTCAGTCAGCGTGCTGGAAAGTTTTGGACCAATGCCTGATATCTTCTGCAACTCTTTTCCAAATGAAGAGGACTTTGGTTTTTTCGATGCCACCTTTTTGGCTGCCGGAGCTGCGACAGTTGCTTTTTTCTTTGCTGGTTTCTTTTTCGCCTGAGCAGCTGGAGCTGGAGCTGGAGCTTTCTTCACTAATGATTTTTTCGTCTTTGGCTTTACGTTAGCTACCGCGGAGATTTTAGATTTTAGTGTTGAAATCTCTGAATTTTTCTCAACTAGCTGCTGCTTTAAATCCTTCACCGCACTGCCTGCAGATGAATCACTGTTACCGTGATTAGGCTGCCAGTAGAAATTAAAGAACAACCACTCTACTAACCAACCGAATAAAATTCCGAGTACAAATAGACCCATTTGAGCTTCTCCTGACCTAAGTCAAACACCTGATATTGGTTCAATTACTATATTCTGATATGCCCATTATAGATCAGGTAAAGCTATTGCGCAGCTTTTGCGCTCATCACCCTCGCCTTCAACAGCGCGCAGATTCTAAATAACTATAGATTGACCCTAAAGCCTTCTCTGCATGAAAGGCATTGATTATGTCGCTAGCGGGGAAGTCTGACAATCGAATCTTTCATGAATCTTGCTTAGAAGGTTCTGACCATCGTAAATCTAACTGCCGGGCTGCTTTTACTTCATCGAAACGTCGATTAGGCAGGGTATGAGGCGCAGTCGTAACTAAATCAGGCGTTTCTTCCGTTTCTTTCTGGATCGCAATCATCGCATCAATAAATCCATCCAGCTCCTCCTTGCTCTCTGACTCTGTTGGTTCAATCAGCAGGCATTCCGGAATCAATAATGGAAAATATGTTGTCGGCGCGTGAAAGCCATAGTCCAGTAAACGCTTGGCAAAATCCATCGCCGTTACATGATGCTCTTTCGCCTGCGACTTGAGAGTCACAATGAATTCATGGCTAGCACGACGGTCCGAATACGCTAGCTCAAAACCTGCTGCTTCCAACCGCTTCATTAAGTAATTAGCATTCAGCGTGGCAAATTCAGAAACCCGATGCATGCCATTTTTACCCAACAGACGCATATAAATATACGCCCGTAACAGCACACCCGCATTACCTGCATAAGCTGAGAGCCTGCCGATGCTATCTGGTACTTCTTTCTCATCCAGCCAGACGTACTGCTCTGCCTTTTTGCCAACCACTGGAATTGGACGAAATGGCATTAATCGCTTGCTCACGCCCACAGGGCCAGCACCAGGACCACCGCCGCCGTGAGGTGTGGAAAAGGTTTTGTGCAGATTGATATGAATGACATCAAACCCCATATCTCCTGGTTTAACTTTACCCAAAATCGCATTGAGGTTTGCGCCATCGTAATAAAGCAAACCACCTGCTTGATGCACAATATCGGAGACTTCACGAATCTGGCGCTCAAAGACGCCTAAGGTGGAAGGATTGGTTAGCATCAACCCTGCCGTTTGTGGGCCGACGACCTCTTTCAGTAATTCAATATCCAGATCACCATTTTCAAGCGTCGGAATTTCACGAATTTTGTAACCACACATAATCGCAGTCGCGGGGTTGGTACCATGCGCTGCATCAGGAACAAGAATTTCGCACCGCTCAGTGTCTCCGCGTGAATCATGATACGCACGAATCATTGCAACACCCGCAAATTCTCCCTGCGCACCCGCCATCGGCGTGAGCGAAACACCTGCCATTCCCGTCATTGCTGTCAGCATTTCCTGCAATTCAAACAGGACTTGTAAGATTCCCTGGCTATGAGCAACCGGCGCTTCAGGATGTCGGTTAGCAAACTGCGGCAACATCGCAAGACTATTACAAGCTCGCGGGTTGTACTTCATGGTGCAGGAACCCAGCGGGTAGAAATGCGTGTCGATGGAGAAGTTCTTTTGCGACAGACGCGTGTAATGACGCACTGCCTGCATTTCGGAGACTTCAGGAAGACCCGTCTCCGATTCACGCCTGAAACGCTCAGGTAGATTGATCTTAGCAATGCTTGCCGGAGCTTGAGCCGTCGCAGCTCGTCCTGCCTGGGAGTGTTCGAAAATTAGCATATTTAAAGTGCCGCTATCGCCGCATCATAGTCAGGCTCTTGGGTGATCTCTGGAACAAGCTCGGTGTAGAGCACCTTGTTGTTACTATCGAGCACCACCACGGCACGTGCCGCAAGACCTGCCAGCGGACCATCTTCCAGCAACACGCCATAGTCTTTGGCAAAAGCCTTGGTGCGAATCATAGAGAGCGTTTTCACTGTGTCGATATTTTCTGCGCCACAGAACCGCTCTTGAGCGAAAGGCAGATCAGCAGAAATTGTCAGAAAAACCGTATCATCGTGATCCTTGGCGAGATCGTTAAATTTCTTTGCCGATGTTGCACACACACCCGTATCCAGGCTGGGCACAATATTGAGGAGCTTCTTTTTTCCCGCAAAATCAGCCAGGTGTAAATCAGCCAAGTCTTTATCGACAAGATGAAAATCCGGAGCGGAATCACCTACCGCTGGTAAATCTCCATTTGTGTGAAACTCATCGCCATGTAAAGTGACAGTTGCCATCGTTTTAATCTCCAGTTTTAAGTGCTGCATCGAGCACCGTAATAAATTGATTTAAGTCTTCTTCTGTCTTGGTTTCAGTGGTGCAAACTAACAGGTAATTTTCCATCCCGGCATATTGCTTACCCAGATCGTATCCACCCAGAATGCCTTGATCCACCATTTTTTCCAGAACAGCGGCGGCTGGCCGCTTGAGATCAAAGACCACTTCGTGGAAAAACTCGCCGCTAAATGCGGGCGCTAAATTAATCTTGGCTGCTAGCTCAACTAATTGATGAGTGTTGGCATAGCACTGTGCCGCGACAGATTTAAGCCCTTGATTACCGAGCAATGACATGTATATGGTCGAGGCAGTCACCATCAGCCCCTGATTGGTGCAAATATTGGATGTCGCTTTAGAGCGACGAATGTGCTGCTCACGTGCCTGCAACGTCAATACGAATCCAGTCTTATCATCTGCATCGGTAGTCCGGCCTACGATACGTCCAGGCATCTGCCGAACATGCTTTTGCTTACAAGTAAGAATGCCAAAATAGGGGCCACCGGAAGACAATGGCGCACCCAATGGCTGCCCTTCTCCACAGACGATATCGACACCATCCTTACCCCATTCACCAGGTGGTTTAAGTGCTCCCAGAGTCGTGGGATTGATGACGGCAATGGAGAACGCTTTGTTTTCTTCCGCCCAATCCGTTAGCGCGTCAGTCTCTTCCAATGCACCGAAAAAATTCGGTTGTGGAATAACCAGTGCAGCAAAATCTTCACCGCTATATTGCGCCAGCGATTCAGGATTGATGATGCCGGTTGCGGGATCGTGTGCTAGCTCAACCAGTTCAATACCCTGGTTTGCAACAATCGCGTGCGTCACAGAGCGATAAATCGGATGCACCGTGCTAGGCACCAAAATCTTTTTTGATTTGGATTTTCGGTTACCGCGAACCGCCATCAGCACCGCTTCCGCTAGCGCTGAGGCACCGTCATACATCGACGCATTAGAGACATCCATACCCGTTAAACCGGAAATCATGGATTGATATTCGTAGATAATCTGGAGCGTTCCCTGACTGGCTTCCGCCTGATAGGGAGTGTACGCCGTATAAAACTCCCCGCGCGTAGTGAGCTGCCACACTGCTGCCGGGATATGGTGCTCATACGCTCCCGCACCGGCAAAATTCAGTAACTGGCTGTCTTTGGTTGCGAGCGAATTCAGCAGCCGGTTAACCGCCATTTCCGAAAGCGTATCCGGAATAGTATCCAGCGGGCCGCAACGTAAATCTGCAGGCACTTCATCAAACAACGACTCAATATCTGGCGCGCCAATCGCCGCCAGCATTTCGCTGATATCTTGTTCGGTATGGGGAATAAATGGCATAGGCTCTAGGGCATCTCTAATCGACGAGGGTTTCGCTATAGGTAGAGGCATCCATCAAATCATCCAGTGAAGCCTCATCCGCAAGTTTCAATTTAAAAATCCAGCCATCAAGGTAAGGATCATCATTAATTTTTTCCGGCTCATCGGCCAACATCTCATTCACCGCAACCACGGTTCCCGCGATTGGCGCGTAAATATCCGATGCCGCTTTAACCGATTCGACCACCGCACAGGCGTCAGATGCAGCCAGCTCCGTATCGACATCTGGCAATTCCACAAAGACCAGATCACCCAATGCTGCTTGCGCGTGATCTGTAATGCCGATGGTCACAACGCCATCATCACCCAGTTGAATCCACTCGTGAGATTCCGTGTATTTAAGATCTGCAGGTACTTCGCTCATCAGTCACTCCGTAATTGTTCAACTAAGCTTATTTAACTTAAGGTTATTTAACTAAAATTTTGCCTTTGCGTACAAAAGGCATTTTAACGATCTTTGCAGCCAGCCGTTTACCGCGAATTTCAACCTCACAAGACTCATCCTCAGTTGCAGGAATTCGAGCCATCGCGATGGCTTTTTGCATCGTTGGGGAAAATGTTCCGCTGGTCGTCTCGCCTTTTGAATCACCCACATAAACCGGCAAATGGCTGCGTAACACACCGCGACCTTCCAGCACCAAACCGACAAATTGCTTTAAGCCGCCTTGGCTAATTTGTTTTTCCAGCGCTTCACGACCGATAAACTTTCGGTCTTCCGGCTGCATTGCCACCGTCCAGTCGAGACCAGCTTCCAAAGGAGAAACAGTCTCATCCATATCATTGCCGTAAAGATTCATGCCTGCTTCTAATCGGAGCGTATCGCGCGCGCCCAACCCGCAAGGTGCGACACCCGCCTCCAGCAAAGACTTCCATAAAGTGGGGATTTCCTCGTTATCAACGATGATTTCAAAACCATCTTCACCGGTGTAACCCGTTCTAGCGACAAAGTATTGTCCTGCGCGCTTGCCCTGAAAAGGCTTCAGGGTTTCAGATATCGATCGATCAGATTCGTTCAATATCGAGAAAAATCGTTCTCTTGCCTCAGGCCCTTGCACCGCAATCATCGACAGGTCAGATCGCTCAACCACTTCCACATTAAAACCGTGCGCATGATGATTGATCCACTCCAGATCCTTCTCGGCAGTACCCGCATTCACAACCATCCTGAAAAAAGTCGCAGAAAAGTAATAAACGATTAAATCATCAATCACACCACCGCGTTCATTCAACATGCAGCTGTAAAGCGCCTTGCCGGTTACGGTTAATTTCGCAACATCATTGGCAAGCAAAAACTGCAAAAAGTCTTTTACCCGCTCGCCCTTAAGATCGACGACCACCATGTGGGAAACGTCAAACATGCCAGCAGATTGGCGAATAATATGATGCTCTTCAATTTGAGAGCCGTAGTGAACAGGCATATCCCAGCCCGCGAAATCGACAATTTTGGCACCCGCATCGACGTGCGCCTGATATAAAGCAGTTTGTTGACTCATAGGGTGAGCAGGCTCCAGTTGTACGCGCGCAAC
>CAZNYF010000135.1:0-7717 GCA_964577195.1 uncultured Thiotrichales bacterium
CCAAGCCTAATTCAGAATTGATTAAACGAATACGTCTCTGGGTCACCCGCAGCGCTGTTTTTAGCTGCATCATTTCATACCGGGTTCCAGCCGCATGTATCTCGAGATATCTTTTTTGGCGTAACAGCTCACCCAACCGCTCACTCTTCGCCTCTTTATTTTCAATAGATTTTTTTAACATTAGATTTATCCTTACTAATTTATAAAATATTTATAACAAATTATTTACTATCATTTATTGAGCTGGACCTATGATCTTCCATTTCTTTAACTGATAAATACTCGCCTGGGAAATCAAAAAATGAAGGCAGCATAAAGAGGAGAAAAAAACCAATAATTCCTACGATAATAGTGTTAAACAAGAGGCTAACGAACGCCACTGGATGATGTGCCTGCTGTAACTTCTGATGATGCATAACGCTCTCCAATCGACAATTAAAAAACCGGACTGTCTGGCGAAAGCGGGATACCGGTATAACTAACTCTAAGTTACTACTATAAAAAAAATCGAGACTAAAGCCGCATCCTTGCGACGGCTTGCCGACTAGTCCACCTATTTACTAGCCACCTCCGAATTGACAAACCTCTCAATCCATTCCCTCCATTCCTTCTTTAAAAAAACAACACGTAAAAATAGTGCCGTAATTCAGACCTAACCTAAGCTTGCAATATTAGTACTAGCGACTTAGCCAAACCACTACAACAATGGTGCCAGTTACAAAAACTCCACCGATACTCAATGCCTCCCACATAAACTACCTTTAACATAAGAAATAATGGCTAGTTATTCTTATAAAAAATAATCTTTAGTAGCCGATTAAATCCTCCCTCCAATCGACTAGTTAAAAACTGTACCGGCCAAGAGTTGTGTTGCGAATCTACCGTCAAGATCAGAGCCGATTGCATTACGCCATTCTGCAAGTAGTGTTTCACAGCTACTTCTCATTAATGCTGATTGCCTGACCTTTGGCTCAGATAAAAGCAACTGAAGGTGTTCAACAATATGCTCTGCTTTCACCGCTGACTTTCTGTTTTCAAATCTGCTCAGAAGATAAAAAAGCGATACAATCAGAATTTCGAACTTTTCTTGGTTTGCTTTCAATGGACTAAACCCCAAGCATCACTCACATCAACAGAATGTAATTCAACACTGGCTCCTCTCCAATGCAGGTGATCTCTCTGAGCAACTGACATTGCATCATTCATTCCCTTTAGAATTCTCTCTAACTTTACAAAATAACTATTAATCCAGTATTGAAAAGCAGAAAAAAAAACACCGACTAAAATTGCCATCACAACCCCAAAAGTAGTCAAGCCCAGAGCCGGCATAAATTCATTGCCCTGGATGACCAGCGGCGTGAAATGACCCTCTACAGTCATCTGGCTCCAGATAACCGGAAGAACAGCTAGTAAAGCAATCACTGATACCAGTTTCACAAACCTTTTAAGTTGCACAAGGGAAATTTGTTTCTCCCTGTTTAACCACAATTGAAGAGCTTCTGAACGTTGGCTCTGAGAGTCACCCTGCATGTCGAGCAACATTAGTACGCTTTTAGAAAGCAAATCATCTCTACCATAAACCTGATCACGCAATCCTTTTAAACGCCCTTGTCTAATGAGCTGTGAAGGAAAGTAACCGCTTCCCAATCGTAATTTACACAGTTTAAATTGATAAAAACACGCATTCCCGAGCACTGCCACCAGAGAAAAAAACAGTAGCATTTGAATAGGAATAGCAAAGTAAGACGGACTCATCAGTTAATACCTTCCAATGTCAACGTATTCAATAAATTATCCCAACAGTGTTTATTCTCATAATCAGACCATAACTTACACATCTGATAACCCTCAAAATCAAACATTTCCAACGTATAGTCTTCTCCACAAATGGAAGGATGAGTCACGACCCAGCAATTTCCCCGCTCACGGTTCCACAGCGGCAAATAAGCTTCACTCTCGCTCCAATTAATCACATCTCCACTGACCTGTGCCTCTATATGTACAGGCATATTAGTTTGACCCATAATTTTTAATATCAGTCTAAGCGAATCATTATTCACCTGTCTGGCAATCTTATTTTTAAGTACTTCAGGTATCGCTTTATTTTCATGATAATCGTCAGTTTGTCTTAGCCGATTATCTGCGGGTGTGTTTTTAAAACTTTGTGACAGTGCATAGCTCATGTTTAGACTCCTAAGTTAATCTCCTCATTTATATTGCTTTTTTAGTTAATCGATTAAAGTGCTGAATAACGCACTGTAATATGTCCACTAGTTCCCACATCGTTGTAGTACTTTAGAACCTGTAACTTATATTTATTAGTTCCAGTATCAATGATATAGACTCTATAATTCGGCCAAATTTTGTTGTTACCTGCCAGTGAATAGGCATACCAGCGTGTTTTACTATCAAGCAGAACACCGGATGGAGAGTCCGCAAAAAATCTTGGCACTGCGCCATCATCTGGATAATTTGCGATGGTCTCGGCACCCACGGTACCGAAGCGACCACCTTTGCCCCCCGCAGCGCCTCGGATGCCACCATTCGTCCAAATATTCCAATCACGACCAGCTACTTCGACTTGAATATCCCAATCGCTCACAGCACTGGCGCAATCAACTTCAGATTTTGTGTCAAAGTCAAAACAGGTCGAACCACCCGCTTCACCAAGCGCGGCGGTAAAGCTCACGGGGTTGACATCAAAAGCTGTTTCGCCTTTACCCTGAATATACATTTCGACCGTAATTTCTCGCGCGGCTTGATCGATTTCTGTCACATGCATTTTGGCAAAACTATCTGCCGCTGCGCCGCGCACAATATTCCAGGCATCCGGATTAGCACTGATTGAATGGGTTTGCGGGTCATAGCTGAACCAGCTACCGTCACCACCGTCGCCGATGATTTCCGGGGTGTTACTGTCTGGTTCGAATTTAAGATCATCGCTGAAGGTTGCCGCATCCAGCGAAACCAGTTCGTTATCGGCTGTGGCATTCATGAATACGTTATTATCGGGCTTACCGTCCGCGTAGAAATCTTCCTGAGCATCTGCAAGCGCCGCCTTGACATTACCTGGCCCAAGATCGCCACCATTCAATTTAGGTTTGGTACGTTTAAACGCAAGATGCCAATCCGTAGAAAGTTCTGCCTCAGCATCGGTCAGCTCAATTACTTCACCACTGTCTAAATTCAAATAGGTATATTTATTTTTGGGATCATCGGGCGTTGCGCGAAAACCTCCAGCTGTCGCATCAAACTGCACGACACGCGCAGTCACTTCTCCAGACCCTGGATTGTCATTGCCAGATCCAGAGGTGTCATTCGCCGGTGTTGCGCTGTTATCTGGAGGGCTATCGCTATCGCCCAACACTACAGGCGTATTGTCGTTATTGTCCGAAGAACTGCAAGCTGACAGAAGCAACGCGATAGCTGCCGCAGTCAATAAAGAGGACATGGTTTTGTGTGATTTCATATTAATCTCTTGGCTAGTGTGTTTTGGCTTACGGTTTTTCCTTCCAGGCGTAAACCTATATAGAGGAAACGTCCTTTTTTGGGACGGAAATCCTGTCCTGCCCGTAGTGGGCTTCGATGCTCATCCGTGAGGTTATCAATACCGACGAAGAACGTGAGTCCTTCGCGCAGCGGTTGGTTATATTTAAGATCCAGCGTGGTCCATGCGGGAGATACGATGGTGTTGGCGGCATCAACAAACTCATCACTCTGATAAGTTCCACGCAGGCTTATCTCGCTATTCCAGCGCACTAAACGCCAATCGATACCGATTTTTATCTGATCCTTCGGACGTTGCGTCAATTGATTACCCGTGGAACGATCAATCGCGTCCAGATAGCTGTAACCAAGATCCGCAGAAAATTGGGGGTTGAATCGATAGTCGAAAATAATATCGGCACCCCGAGTTCGGGCTTTGGCGATATTCACGTATTCAAAAATACTCAGGCCTGTCGAAGCGGATCTCTCGGCATTTCGGTCGGTGTCGATCAAGTCTTCGATATCATTGTGAAACAAGGATACTTCAGTACGAAAACCGTTCTCATGCGTCATATCGAAACCCGCCTGAAAACTTTCAGATTTCTCGGGTATCAGTGCAGGATTGCCAAGCACCATGTAACCAAGAGCACTGTGGTCAAAGAGAAAATGCCGCTCCTTTAAGCTCGGTACACGATAGCCTGTACCAACACCTAAACGCAGACGGGTTTCCACTTTCGGGAACCATTCTGGCGTCATCATTACATTCAGCTTTGGCGCAAAGTGGGTACCAAAATCACTGTCATCCTGATACCGGAAGCCTGGCAGCAGCTCCCAGCTACGGCTAAGAAAAATATCATTCTGAGCAAAAACTTCTACATTCTGACGATCTGCACCAGGAGAAATTTCATCAATGCCCACTAACTGAGCGCCATCGAGACGATCCTGATGCTGTCTCAGCTTAGCCCGAAAACCCACCAACCCCATTGTCCAGAGCTGTTTTTCCCCTAATGGTCGATCCCATTGAATTTCTGCTTTATTAAAAGCGAGATTTGCTTCTCGGCGCTGATCTACCGGCGCGGTAGCCAAGACATCCTGCTCAGTAATATCGTCAAAATCCTCATGCATGAAGAAACCACTCAAGCCAGCGTCCTGCTTTAGCGGTTGCTTGAATGACAGCGTCGTGGTGACACGTTTAGCCTCTTCGTTTTTATGCTTTTTTATTTCTCCGACGCCGGGAGCAAAACTACTGAAATGACGACGCAAATCTTCTCGATAAAGTGCCGGTGCCAACCTAACCTCGGCACCACCGGTAAATTGATAAAGCAACTCCGCATTGAGATTGTATTTCGGGCCTTTGTCGCCCTCAAACGGGTACGTTGACTTATCCAGATCAAAGCCGTTGCTGTCTCGGTAGTCAAATCCGAGATGCGTCTGCCAGTGATTCCTGTTTGTGGTCAGGCTCAGTCCAACGTGGGTTGCAGCAATATCAGTTTCATCACCGAGATTCTTACTCCCAAAACTCCCAACATCACCCACCAGGGAGTAAGTCATTGGCGCGGTTGAACGACGGGTAATAATGTTCACAACACCCCCCATCGCCGAACTACCATAAAGCGCTGAGACGGCGCCTTTTACAATTTCGACGTGATCAATATCACCCACGGCAAGCTGACTTAAATCTACCGAGGAACCCGTAGAAGCGCTGACTGGACGCCCATCCACCAGCACCAGCACTCTATCCGAATCCAGGCCTTGCAACCAAACCTGGCTGCCGCTTTTGCCGTGAATTTCTTTCAACAATAAACCCGGCTGATTACGTAACGCTTCAGCCAAATCCCTAGCATGGGTTTTCTTTATTTCTTGCTTTGAAACCACTTCGGTACGAACAGGCACATCGAGTAACTTGCGCTCCGTTCTAGTGCCGGTAACAACAACATCATCCAGACCCGTCACAGCACTGCTCTGCGTCGACACGAGTAGTAACGAACAGCTTAATAAGGTATTTGAATAACGAAGAAACAATGCGGCAACCAATCATTTGTCACCTGGACCCTACAAGTGAACTTGCATATTAAAGTGCAAGATAGCGACTTGAAGAGCGAACTCTATTTGAACGGAACACTAACAAATACTCCCGAAAAATAAAATATCGATATAAGGATCAATAGCCTGCGCTATATGTGTGACCACTTTCAGGATCCAGGTACTAATTAAATCGACTGGCTGGCTACCGTCCTAAAGGATGCTTGCTGGCTATGAATTTGTTCTTCCGTAAGCAGGCGTCAAAGACGCCAGTTCTCAGGAACAAAAGAATATCTAAAACTTCATACGAATGCTAATCATTATTAATAATGTTTGCAACTATTATTGATTCAAAAACAACCCTTTCTTCTAACTTATTCTTCTTTAAGGGACGAGTGAACAATAACTTGAGCAATATGGCGTAGAGTTTTTGTTTCAGATTGGATGCTCTCAAGACTTAGCTTGAGCTTGAGCGAAACTTAGAAGCTCTAGCAGGCGCAGATAAAGACATGGATGTCTGTTAGTAGAGCCTGGGACAAAAAAGTTGCTATGCCCTTTGGGTGCAAGCCAGATTGTTTATTCCACCCTAAGTAAAGATCAGTGATTGAGGAATTCCGTCATTTTTCAGAAAACTCCTTGACTATGGTAATAATAATGATTAGCATTCGCGTATAAATTTGTTAGATGGAACATAAAATGTGTTTAAACTGTGAATCAACCGCTCCCACCCCAAGCCCGCTTAAAATACAGCGAAATAAAATTTGGGAGATTGATGGTCGCGTCCATTGCAGTCTGATAGGTACTTGCCTGTCGCTAAAAGAGTTAAGAAAGCTTTGCAATAAATCTGGTTTAATCTTTGACAATAAAGTTACTGACCATGAGCTGCACACTTACTTTGTAAATGCTGCCGGCGAAAAAACCCACGTGATTAAATTCCTCCAAAAGCACTTGGATCAAAAATACCAAAAAACCATCCGGCAATTCTCAAAAGCGAATACCGATAAAGAGTTTGAGTCACTTTGGCGTGAGGCCGTCCAGCAAGGCGATGTCGCCGCTGCATATTGGTCTATCTACACTTCCCCGTTGGTTTCTCAACACTTATTGGCCGAAATATTTGGAGAAATCCACATGCTTTCTCATCTTTCAGGGGCATCCATACGCATGAATATGCAGGAATTTAAACAGCTACGGCAGAAAATGCCTGAGCTTGAGCTCCAGCTTTCCAAAACCAACTCAGAGTCTCAAAAACGGAAACAAGAGCAAGAAAAAACAGTGCGCGGTCTTAACCGACAGTTAGGCGCCATGCGTGCCGAGACGGAAAAACTAAAATTGCTGGAGTTGCAACTTCAAGAATTCCAGCAAGGTTTCACGCAGTCACGTCTGGAAAAACAACTAAAAGAAACCGAGAATCAGTTTGGTAGATTACAAAACCTTCTCGAAAGCAGCACACAACAGGCTTCCGAATGGCAAGCAACAGCCTCTCGTGAACAAAAACAGAATTTAGCACTCAACGAACAAATTTCAGAGTTAAAAGCCGAGCGAGACGCGCTGGAAAACACTGTTGAACAAATACTGAATCCCGAATGCTCAAGCTGTGCACACACTGAGGTTTGCGATGAAAACCCGGACTTACGTGGCCGTTGCGTCATGTTTGTCGGTGGTCGCTACAAGCAAAGCGCACATTTCCGTGCGCTGGTTGAACGTCAGAACGGGCGATTCATTCATCACGATGGCGGCCTTGAAAACAGCCGTATGCAGCTTGGAAAAACACTTTCTCAGGCTGACGTTGTGATTTGCCCACTCGACTGTGTCAGTCATAGCGCCATGAATACTGTTAAACGACATTGCGAAAAGACAACCAAGAAATTGGTACTTCTGCCGCATTCAAGCTTATCCGCCTTCACCAAAGGACTAGCTGAACTAACAACGTGATAAGAACCGAGTTCAAACCCAGCTAGCCAAACACACTCTCCTCAGTGTTAGCCAGCCAGTGGTTTTTTAATTTCAAGAAACCTTTTATATATGAATATACCTAACAATCAATCGACGCGTTCTTCTTCTGCAAATCAACCGTCTCCGAGCACTCAACCAGCACAAAGGACTAGCAGTCAACAGCTATTTCATGGCAAAGATAGACTCATTATTGAGCATTCTGGCCAAGAATACCTCCTTCGCATTACTCGCCAGGGAAAATTAATTCTCACTAAAT
>CAZNYF010000136.1:0-7715 GCA_964577195.1 uncultured Thiotrichales bacterium
TTGCTACTTTTGCTTTGAACTCGGCTGAGTGATTTCTACGTTTCTTGCTCATGTCGCTCCTATCTTTAATTTAAGATTAGAGCAGTTTCACCACTTATGCGACTGTCTAAATTTCGGGGTCCATTTCTGTTTTGGTGGGGCAACGGATTAATGCAGGTCTTTACACTCCTGCCTGACAGAGTCGAGATTAATTAGCAATGTGGGTTTATTAATCGCTCACGAATTAATGGACAGCAGCTAAAAATCGTACAGACCTTCTACATGCAAATCGAATTGCTAGAGTGATGATCGTCGGAACAGCGCCTCGCTGCGATTTTGGCTTTATCGCAGCGGGGCGCCGCTCCTTGTACATGAGTGAGTCGTTATCTAAAATGCATTGCCTGGTGTCGGGAAAAGGTATCCAGAATACTTCGTATCAGCAGGTTTGATGTTTATTCTTACATGGCATATATTCTTACATATTGAAAATAATGGTATGTGAGAGATGGAAACGGCTAAAGTGACATCAAAAGGTCAGACGACAATTCCTGCGGTTATTCGCAAAGCGGTTCATCTGAAAACTGGCGATTTGTTGGCTTTTGAAGTCGAGGGCGATCATTTTATTGTGCGTAAAATACATTCACCCGATGACGCATATTTGCGTGGTATTGAGAGCACATTGGATGAGTGGTCATTACCTGAGGATGAGGAGGCATGGGGTGCGCTTTAAGCCTTTTGAGGTGGTGGTTGTCCCTTTTCCATTTACTGACAAGGGAGCCAGTAAGCGTCGTCCAGCACTCGTAATTTCCTCGCACCTGTTTAACGATAATCACGATAAACTGGTGCTGGCAATGATCACCACGGCTAAAAACAATCATTGGTTTAGCGATGTTGCGTTGGCTGATTGGAACGAGGCTCAATTAACGGTTCCTTGCAAGGTGCGGTTTAAGCTTTTTACCCTTGAGGATTCGATCATCGTTCGACGATTAGGCGTTCTTTCGAAGACGGATCGAGTGGCTGTGATTAACCTCATTGGAGATTTTTTGGCTAAAGATTAGTTTAATCTTGAGTTAATCCTGAAATCAGCCCTTCAGACAAAAAGCGTACAGAACGACTGCAAGCAAGCCTGTAAACTTTCAGTTATGGGAAGACAAGATATCATCAGCAAACATGTGCTCAAGCATTTGGCAGCGGACATTGCCAATTTGCTACTGGATCTGGACATTGAAGGGCGTAGATATCCCATTACGCGTTATCGAACCCAGTTTTCCAGCCGGAGCCCTTCTACGCGATTAAATTCACTTGTGTTATTGGTCACGAGAATTAATCCTTGTGATCTGGCGTGACCAGTAATCATCATGTCGTAGGCTAGCGAAACAAAGGTGAAGGCAGCGGCGGAGGCGGAGGCATTGGCGAGTTACCAAAACAGGTTTTCGCCATTGGAAACAGGTCAAATGTTGTTGAAGTGATGATTGGATTTAATTTGGCTTTCACTATGGCTATGGCGGTATTACGGAAGGTTGTATTACCAATCGGCAGAAGGTAATATCAGGCGCATATGAATACACTAACGATCAAAATATCCGACCAACTAGAGCACGCAATGGAAGAGGTTCTTGCTGAAGAGCACCTCAATAAATCTGAGCTGGTACGCCGTGCCCTGACCTCCTATATTTGTCAGCGAACAAGCACACCCTTCATCTCAGCACTGGAGCAGGCAGGAGATCTTGTTGGCTGTTTTGAAGGAAGTCCAGAGGATTTATCCTCAAACCCCGAGCACATGGCCGACTTTGGCCGCACCTGAAACATGCACATCATTCTGGATACAGGGCCATGGGTAGCCTTGCACTGCAAAAATGACAAATATCATCAATGGTCAAAAACTCAATTCTCCCAATACCCAGGCCCATTTTTAACCTGTGAAGCAGTTGTTGCTGAAACCTGTTTTCTGCTTGCACGAGAGGGGTTTGCCCCGTCCCGAGCACTATCACTGATAGAGTGTGGCAGTGTAAAAATTGCCATGACTTTAAGTGATCAAATTACAGCAGTAAAAAGTTTATTTAACCGTTACGAAAATGTCCCCGCATCATTAGCAGATGCTTCTCTGATCCGACTCAGCGAGCTATACGAACCGAGTAAAGTGCTAACACTAGACGGTGATTTCCACATCTATAGGCGAAAAGGTCGTAAGGTGATTACTGTGATAAGCCCAAATAATTCATAATTTAAGTCAAACTGTGATCGCATACCCACCAATTAGGGTGTGTTTTTATTGAGCGACTGAATTAAGTTTTTTTAGCTCTTTCAGTGTTGCGGGACGACTATATTCATTTGCTGGCATTTTTCGCCATGCCCACTTTGAAATCCAGACGCGGTGCATTGCGCTAAGAAGCCATATATGACCATAATACATGACCAACTAAAATGATCAGGTCTTTATTATGTCTACCATCAATGTTGCAGATGCCAAAGCAAATCTCTCCCGCCTGCTAGACGCAGCAGTTTCTGGTGAAGAAGTGATTATTGCCAAGCGTGGTAAACCTTTTGTTCGGCTCGTACCTGTCAACCTGGGGCCACGTCAACCCGGTGCGCTTAAAGGGAAACTTGAGGTGGATGATCGCTTCTTTGAGCCTTTGTCAGATTCTGAGTTAGATGCATGGCAGCAGTGAGTCTACTGCTGGATACGCATGCATTGCTGTGGTGGTTGATTGACTCTCCCAAACTTTCTACACCGGCTAGAAACGCAATTGCTGACCAGGATAATAAGGTTTTGGTTAGCAGTGCCAGTGCCTGGGAAATTGCTACCAAGTATCGTCTGGGGAAGTTACCAGAAGCCGAAGCATTGATGGATAATTTTGAACATACGCTTCGTCGAGAACGCTTTGAAAGCCTGAATATCACGATGACTCATGCTAGGACATCAGGGATGTTGCCCGGGATTCATCGTGACCCGTTTGATCGTATGTTAATTGCTCAAGCTCAGCTTGAAAATCTTATACTGGTTAGTAATGAAGCATTATTTGAGCAGTTTGGGGTTAGGCGTGTTTGGTGATGTGGGGTAGGTGTCATGTGGGGAGTCTAATATTTTCCCCTTCGTCGAACCATCTGGCTTTCAGGTTGGATGAGTGAGCGTTGCTGGGTACTAATAAATCTATATCTTCAGTAGCACAATAGATATCCGTGCGTGAAAAGCGCATACCCACCCATCAGGATGTAGTTGGCTTTGTTTTTATTGAGCGACTGAATTAAGTTTTTTAGTCTTTCAGTGTTGCGGGACGACTATATTCATTTGCCGGCATTTTTCGCCATACCTTCTGCTAAACATGTGTCCCAATGAATGTTGGCTGTTTTTATCCAGTGAGCGCAAGGGTGACTGGTACGCATCCGTATATACTTCACGTACCCAAGAAGGTTCGAAGTGTCAGATCTCTCATTGCTCAATGTGGTTTTGTGTATGCGACTATGTAGGCAATTTGTTCGGAGGTAAAATGAGTACAATGATTACCGTTACTGGATTTTTCACCTCCGAATAAATATCTTTTTATATAGTAGCGTATAGAAGCAGGGCAATAAAAAAGTAGAACCCACGTATTTCACGCACTTGCTACGATAAATTTTCTGACTGATCTCATGTTGGGGGAAACAGACCGCTGAGATCGACATCAGCTTCAAGTGCTCTGGCAGCTCGGGTAGGAAATACATGATTGCCTGCGCCAGGGGATATGGCATCACAGATTTCTCCAAACAGGTGGTCTATTTCCGTTAGCCCGTCTATATCAGGTGAGCTTTCGCTGAGTCGATCAAGTTCTGCCAGTGGAAACATATCGCCGTGGGCTCTGCTGGTTTTATCTGTGGCAACGCCATTGACTTGTTTGCCAATGACCAGCATGGAGTTGCCTTTTCCATGATCGCAGCCGTTGTCACCATTTGCCTTGATTTGTCGGCCAAATTCGCCAGCAATGACAAAAATCAGCTGATCTGAAACAGACTCGGGTAGTTGCTGATAGAGTGTGTCCAGCCCCCGACCCGCGCCGAATAAATCATGTAGTTTCGGCTCAATGCTGTCTTTTTGGGATTTATGACTATCCCAGCCGTTGTATTCCATGCTGACCACATTGTAGTCAAGCAGATCGCTCAGAACCAGACTGTCGCGCAGGTTTCGGATTTGTTTCCCGAAGTAGGGTGAATTCAGGCGATTTTCACCTGCATACAAATTCAGTATTGCATCGGGAATTTGCTCGCTCGCCAGATGGCTGGAGATTTGATCACCAAATTCCCTGGCTTTTGCTTCATGGTTGATAAACTGCCGGTAGTGGCTATTGGTGGGAAGCTCATTTCTTTTGGCAGCATAATAGGACTGTAGTGATCTGGCGATCCTTCCTGAGCCGCTCAGCTCGTCACCGGCGGTGGGATGATAGAGAGCTATATTTCTGGAGTCGGCAATGGATATGAGCGGTTCATCAGTTCGTTTGTTGGGATTGCCAGGATCTGCGCCAAAACAAAAATCGCGAGGTGTATGAGTGAGTGAAATGACTTTTTTGTTGCTAAATTGCGCCAGCCGCCCACCCCAGCCAGGGCGCTGGACATCGGTGGTTGTGGTTTCGATGCGTCCCTGATCCATGATTAGCTGGCAATGCGCATGATTACGTGAAACACCACCCACCATATTATTCACCACAGCGACATGGCCGTCATTCCACATGCTTTGCAACCAGTCGGCTTGATTGAGAATACCCAATGAAGTCTCGCCGGATGTGAAGGCTGTATAGTCGTTTTCCCAGCGTTGTTGCCAAGTGGCGGGGTCATTTTTGTCCAGACCATGTGCTGCTGCCTTGGCCTGCCAGTACTGGTAACCATAAGAGCTGGGATCTGCATCGTAAGGTGGGGGCATCAGGTGGCGGAGGTCGGGGCCGCCAGCCAGCTTGATAAATACCAGGACGCGATGTCCGAGATCTGGAACGATCGCCTCGGGTAGTGGTTTGGCCAGTCCGTGTTTGATACCAGGCAGTCCACAAGCGAGGCCTGATGCAATCGCTGTTTTAAAAAAGTCCCGTCGTTTCATCTCAGTTCCCTCCTCTTGCGAACACATAGGGCGTCGCAGAGATAAAATTAATGGCTTTACCAACCCTGTAGTTGGCAGTTCTGCGAGCATTTGCATTACTGTCATCCAGGGCAATTCTGGTATCGGCATGATTCTGCCGCAGGTTGATCAGGCTGATATTGCTGGTGAGTTCGGCTGTGCTAAAGACCCGTTCCAGATCGTTAGCATCTACCAGATCTGCCCAGTCTCTATTGGTTGCCAGCAACGCATTGACATAAGTTCGTTCCAACACACCATAATTTTTCAGACCGTCGCCGATGTAGCGTTTCCAGAGCAATTCTCCAACCGCATCAACAGTGTAATTTTCTGTCAGCCCGGGGGGAATTGTGCTCGCCCAGTCTTTTAGCCAGTCTGCTCGATTGTATTTGGCAATTCTCCACTGCCCACTGCTGGCTCGGTTGTAGTTAATACGAAAAATATCACTACTGGTGGAAGCCTCTACGCCGGTTTGTCCACCAAAAACATTATGGCTTGGTTGAAATAACTTAACGTTTTCATTTTGATAGATCCTGACATCGTTGTTATAAACATTAATGTCGTTATTATTATTGATGGTTTGATTAAATACGGTTAAGTTTCGATCAAAGCTATTGACATATTTCAGCCGGGTTTCGCGGTGAAACTGTGCTGATATTGCGTAACCACGTAAAAAGGGGAGTAGATTTTTATCCCCCATGCTGTTCCATACATTGCGGATTTCTGTCAGTTCTGCTGCCCCGAGGTTGTCGTCCCCGAGACCCCGGATAATTAACTCTGGCAAATTGCTTAAACTTTCCGGATGCTCAATGGCAATGTCGGAAAGCACGGGGATTCTGATATCGGCACGGCTACCACCAATGGATTCTCCCAGGATTGCCAGATTACCTGGCCAGTGCTGTGCAGAACCAAAATTGAGGTAATCAGCACGCTCACCAATATCTGGTAACCAGGGAACGGTCATATCGGTAAAAGCCCGAGCGGTATTTTTAATCGAGACGGTTTCGTGATGCTCGGGGTTATCGACTCCCAGAATACCAAAAAACAGCTGGTGATATTCACGGGCGAAGTCTTCATTGCATTGGCAATCACCATTGATATATTTATTTTTATCGTGGCCATACTGCTCTGCTACGGCTGCGGAAAGTGCGGCTTTTGTCAGCGTATCCGCATAATTTTTGCTGGGGTCTGCCAGTGATTCTAAAATATCGTCGTAATAGCGCAGCATTTGCCAGTCTGTCACATCGGTTTGCAAATTGGTTGCCAAATGGTAGTTGCTCTCCCAGAGACCGATTTTTTGTCGGAACGGGTTGGTTCCACGGCTGAGAACAGCACGTTCAAAGAGACGGTCGTTGTAAACGAACGCGGTGTTGGGTGAAGTGTCGTAAATTACGCGATTAGATTCATCCACATCATTTTCTGGATCATCCGACATCCAGAATGCTCCTAAAGCTCGTAATGTCCCCCCTTTTTGACTTAAATCAGCACTGTCTGTTGCAACCGGAGGGGAGAGTAGCGGGTTAAATGGTTGCAGTGTCAGCATTTGCGTAATGGCAACTTGTGGAGACAAATTGCCCCATGCCTGGATCTGTGCTTCGGTTGCATGTCCACCGTAGGCAAAGGTGTGCAGTACACGTCGTACGGCTGCTTCATCCCATTGCTGGCTATTGACTGTGTTAAATGCGGCGATGCCAACATCGATGGGTATGTATGAGGGATCGTAGGGTATGGGTAACAGCAGTCGGGGATTGTCGGCATTGCTGAGGGTGGCGGACCAGTAGCCATTAGCAATATTGATTGCGCCTTTGTCGTCGATGGTTTGGTAGTCACTGCCCTGGTAGTGCCAGATTTCATCGTGGAATATATTTTCGTTTTTGGCTTCTGTGATTGAGCAACCATCAGGGTTAGCGCAGGTTCCGCTGTCTGTAATGATTCGAGCCTGATCCCATTCGAGATAGGAGATTAGTGGGTGGCCCAGCATTTGCCAGGAGGTTCCTGAAGAGGTTGCGAGAGGGATTTCTACACAGCCGCCGGGGGCAGCTGTGGGGCAGCGAGTGGTATCGGCGGGGATGATGGTTTCGCCTTCGAAATTAAGGCTGATTTCTTCCGCACCAGTATGCATCAGCCAGTAGCCAATGCCTTGTTTTAGTTTGCCATTTATACCCGGGTTGATGTATTGCTTTGAGCTGGAGTCGTATGCGAAGACGATCCAGTCTTGTGCATAGTTACCCGGTATGTCGTCCGCAAGTATTTCGGCGATGGTATCGCCAAATTCAGGAGAGCAGGGGAGGCTAAATTGCCGCCATTGATTGGCGGGGATTTTAATATCGACGCTGCAATATTGGCTTTGTGCTGGCGTTAATGAAAACGCAGTGCCAGGAAATACCAAACTATAGATGACAGCAAGGATGGCTACCCTTGACGTGAATACATAAAAATTCATTAGCCCAATCCGTTAAGGCCGTCAAAAGTTTTTTTGTCTTCCCTTTATTATTGCGACGGACGAAAAATTCGCCGCCACTTTATGACATGGTGCACAAAAATTATGTGGGCGGGTTCACAGTTTATTCTCTTATTTGTGAACTAAAGTAGATTTTACCGCTTGAAAGCAGGGCACGCGGTTTCATTTACGAATAATACCGTTTGAATTATTCGTGCT
>CAZNYF010000137.1:0-7584 GCA_964577195.1 uncultured Thiotrichales bacterium
TGAAGACAGTCACGAATATCGTCGAGTGTGTAAAAATCTGTGCCGCGCATAAAGCCTGCACTGATTGTTTCGAGTAATTCACAGGCTCGACCTTTGTCGTCCCAGTTTTTTACCCACTCTAGTGGCAAATTGTCGAGGTTGTGGGCTAACGCGATGCTGCCATCATCATTGATTGCAATATGCGTTTCGCCGTCCGCCCCATTTTTAAATGCCGGTAAAAAACCGAAACAGAGGTTACCGAAGCTGACCCCTGGCATTTTGTCGAACAACTTGCGCTGCTCAAGAACTTCTGGAGTTCCGATTAACATGGATTCCTCCGCAGGATTTATTATTATTGTTGTTGTTTTATTTTGCCCCTGCGCCAATCCACTGGCCCGATTCTTTTTTTGATATTAAAAAGACTCGGATCTGGGTCCCTGAGACTTAACCATTCTCTGGGTTAGGATTGCTATCGTCAGTCCCACTAAAAACTTTAATCGTGAATTAGCAAATGCTGTTGAAGTGAGTTGTTTTGTGAGCTTGATGCAAAGCTGTGTAAGGAGTCTTGCGTGTTGAGTGAGGCAGGCTTTCAGATTCAGTTCCTGTTCATACCGGAATGGCTACGTTACCCGTACACCTGTTATTTGCGTATGTATCATTTTTAAGGCGGATATGTCGCAAATATGTCAGGCTTGCCACCCCGGATAATTAGACAAGATGATGGAATCACACATAGTTATTGAGAATCTGACCTTTTCGCGAGGCAGTAGAAAAATCTTCGATAATCTTTCGATGTCGATTCCACGCGGGGGAATGACGGCGATCATGGGGCCGAGTGGCACAGGTAAGACGACCTTGTTAAAAATGATTGGCGGCCAGCTGATGCCCGATAGCGGTAGTATTTCGGTTGACGGCGAGAATGTTCACAAGCTTTCGCGATCCAGGCTTTATAACATGCGCCAGCGGATGGGGATGTTGTTCCAGAGTGGTGCGTTGCTAACCGATTTGAGTGTTTTTGAGAACGTAGCGTTTCCGTTGCGTGAACATACTTCGCTGAATGAATCGATGTTGCATGATCTGGTGTTGATGAAGCTGCAATCGGTAGGATTGCGCGGCGCAATTGATTTGATGCCGGCTGAGCTGTCTGGCGGTATGGCGCGACGCGTAGCATTGGCGAGATCCATTGCGTTGGATCCTGATTTGATGATGTACGACGAGCCTTTTACCGGGCTTGATCCAATCACGATGGGAACGATTGTGACCCTATTAAAGAAATTGAACGAATCACTGGATATGACCAGTTTGGTTGTAACCCACGATATTCAGGAGACGCTGGAGATCGCTGACTATGCGTTTTTGATCTCTGATGGCAAGGTGGTAGAAGGTGGAACAACGGAGTCATTGCTGGCCTCTTCATCTAAATGGGTGCAGCAATTTTTACAAGGCAAGCCTGATGGGCCGATGCCTTTCCACTATCCCGCTAGTGATTATCAGGGTGAGCTTATGGATACTAATCATGCTTGATCTGCTCGCGTGGTTAGGACGACCATTTTTGAGTTTTTTTAACCGGCTTGGTCGAGGCAGTTTATTTCTGTTGAGTACACTTGCCGGTTTGCCGGGGATGTTGGCAAGGCCAGGGTTGTTACTCAAAGAGCTGCATTCAGTGGGCGTTAAGTCGCTGTTGATTATTATTGTTTCAGGTTTGTTTGTTGGCATGGTGTTGGGACTGCAAGGTTACATTACATTGGCAAAATTCAGCGCAGAAGAATCGCTCGGTGTGATGGTCGCCATGTCGCTGGTACGTGAACTGGGGCCGGTGGTAACGGCATTATTGTTTGCTGGCAGGGCAGGTTCAGCTTTAACCGCTGAAATTGGTTTGATGAAAAGTACCGAGCAATTATCTGGCATGGAAATGATGGCGGTTGATCCGATTCACCGCATAATCGCACCGCGTTTTCTGGCAGGATTTTTATCCATGCCGCTGCTCGCCGCGATGTTCAGCGCCGTTGGCATTATCGGAGGTTATCTAATAGGAACCGGTATGCTGGGTGTTGATGAAGGCGCTTACTGGTCACAGATGCAGGCGTCAGTAGATTGGAACAAGGATATTGTCAACGGCATCATCAAAAGCCTGGTGTTTGGTTTTGTGGTGACCTGGATTGCGGTGTATGAAGGCTACGATGCCGTGCCGACATCAGAAGGTGTGAGTCAGGCAACAACCCGCACCGTGGTACATTCAGCTTTGGCTGTGCTTGGCCTTGATTTTGTATTAACCGGACTTATGTTTACTTAGGAAGTTAGAACTATGCGAACAACACGAACACAGGAAATTTGGGTAGGAATTTTTGTTGCGCTTGGCATTGCCGCGTTATTTATTCTGGCAACCAGGGTGAGCAACTTTTCCACTTATTCTAACCAAGCGCAATATAAGGTCTATGCGTATTTTGACAATATTGGTGGTTTAAAAGTCAGATCGCCTGTGACCATGTCTGGTGTACGCATTGGTCGCGTTAGCGGGATTAATTACGACGCAGAAAATTTACAAGCTAAAGTGGAATTGTCGGTCGATGCAAAATACAACTTTTTAACTTCCGATACCCAAGCGAGTATTTATACCGCCGGTTTGTTGGGTGAACAATATATTGCGCTGGAAACAGGTGCGGAAGATGAATTGCTTGAAGAAGGTGGGGAAATTATTCACTCTCAGTCAGCCGTTGTTTTGGAAGAATTAATTGGAAAGTTCATGGTCAATATGACCTCTAAATAAAATAAATTACGCTTAGTCTTTAGGAGAATATTCATGCTACAAAAAATACTCTTGAGTTTTATTATTCTGATATTTACTGTATCGCCAGTGTTTGCTGCGCAGTCTCCAACAGTGATGCTACAAGAAGCGACAGACGAAGCTTTAGCTGAACTCAAAAAAGATGATGGGGCTATCCGTAAAGATATGGATAAATTGTACGATCTGGTGGAGCGGCTGGTGTTCCCTCTGGTGGATTTCGAAGCGATGGGAAAATTGATTCTGGGTAAGCACTGGAAGAAGGCAACCGAAGAGCAGCAAAAGGACTTTTTGGCGGCATTTTCCGATCTGCTTAAATATACCTACACCACTTCGTTAAAAGATTATGCGAATCAGAGCATTCGTTATTTTCCTAATAAAACCCAGATTAAAAAAGATAAATACGCGACCGTTTATTCAGAATTTGTTCCGGGTAATGGACGGGCGAATGTGCCTGTGGTCTATAAGCTGCGCAAGAGCGAGGATGGTAGCTGGAAAGCGTACAACCTGGTGATTGAGAATTTGAGTGTGGTGAAAAACTATCGCACGGATTTTAATCGTGAGATTACAGCGACTAGTCTGGATTCACTGATAGCGCGACTGGAGAACGATCAGGCCTCGCAAAAAGTCAAAGCCGAGAGTGGAGAATAGTGTTGCAAGCAGTTGAACTGGAGCAGGTCGCCGAGCATCAATATAAACTCCGCGGCGATGTAACGCTTTATACAGCATCGTCATTGGCTGATGCCAAGCTGTTTGATGCCGGAGCAGAAGTGAAGGTTGATCTGAGTGCGGTGGGTAACACCGATAGTGCTACATTGGCGCTATTAGTGAATTGGCAACGTCAGGCTGCACGACAAAAGGCCTCGATTAGCTTTGCTGGTTTGCCACAGAGCTTGCGTGCGTTGATGGATTTATATGATCTGGATACAGTGTTGCAGACGCATTGAGCATAAAGGGCGTCTCTAAAAATCTGATCTGTTGTTGAGTCGGCCGGTTCAAGCGACAGCAGAACCGGCAAACCCATCCCGATTAATTATTCTCGATTACAATCTTGGGAAACTTCGACTGATAGTCTTTTGCTTGCAGCGCAAGTCGAGCAGCGGTTTTACGCGCGATCTCTCCGTAAATTCCCGCAATTTTTCCATCAGGATCAGCAGCAACCGTAGGATGTCCGCTATCTGCATGTTCGCGAATAGAGATATCCAGAGGCAGTGAGCCAAGCAGATCAACGTTGTTTTCTTCTGCCATCAATGCACCACCGCCAGAACCGAAAATATGCTCTTCGTGGCCGCAGCTGGAGCAAATATGAGTGCTCATGTTCTCGATAATGCCAAGTACTGAAACTTCAACTTTCTCAAACATTTTCAAACCTTTGCGCGCATCCAGCAGAGCGATGTCCTGAGGTGTGGTGACAATGACTGCGCCACTAACCGGAATCTTCTGTGAAAGCGTCAGCTGCGTGTCGCCAGTGCCAGGAGGCAGGTCAACGATGAGGTAATCCAGCTCGCGCCATTGGGTGTCGCGCAACAACTGCTCAAGTGCCTGGGTGACCATCGGGCCACGCCAGATCATCGGGGTATCTTCTTCTATCAAAAATCCAATCGACATCGCCTGGATGCCGTAATTCTCCATCGGAGAAAGTTTGCTGCCATCTATTGATTCAGGCTGCCCCTTAATGCCGAGCATACGTGGCTGGCTGGGACCATAAATATCCGCATCTAAAATACCGACAGTTGCACCTTCTGCTGCGAGTGCTAGCGCGAGATTAGCTGAAGTTGTGGATTTACCCACACCACCTTTTCCGGAAGCCACAGCAATGATATTTTTCACATTAGGCAGTGGCTGCAAATTCTTTTGTACGGAATGACTGACGATTTTCCAGGAGATATCAATGTCAGCAGTGCTGACGCCATCTATCGCTTCAATCTTGTCTTTAATCTCGGCAGCAAAGGCGACCTTGTATTTTTCTGCCGGATAGCCCAGCTGCATGGTGACGGTCACTTTGTCGCCATCAACGGTGATGTCTTTGACTTCTTTTGCCTTAACTATGCTGGTATTAAGGTTGGGGTCAGTGATTTCTTTTAAGGCTGCTTCGATCTGATCGCGAGTAATTTCGGCCATTGTGCTCTCCGGGTATATGAAATATGGCGGTCGCGCATTTTACACGAAGGTGGGGGCTGCCGACATAGTTCCGTGTTATCAGTCGGGTTATGGGCCTTCAGGCGAGAGCTTCTTTTTAGTGACTACCCGCGCGAACCAGTGCGCCGAGACCGGCTTCGATCAGTGCGTTATCGGCCAGGGAACGGATTTCGGCAGGGTCGTGCAATTGCACTGCGGCATCAAAAATATCTTGCGTTTGCTGACAGCTAAAGCTTCTGACGATCCATTTGATTCTTGGCAAGCTCGCCATGCTGACGCTCAAGCTGTCTATGCCGCAACCGAGTAGTAGTAACGCTGAGGCAGGGTCGCTGGCCATTTCTCCGCAGATGGAAACTGGTTTTTTGGCGCGGTTAGCACCTTCCACGATGAGTTTCAGTGCGGCCAGGACCGCGGGGTGGTATTCATTGTATAGCTCCGCAACCGCTGCATTATTACGGTCTACTGCAAGTAGATACTGGATCAGGTCATTGGTGCCGACGCTGAGATAATCCACCTGATCAGCAAGAATTTCGGTTAAATACACCGCTGACGGGATTTCAATCATTACCCCGACTTTATATTTGGCAATCTTAATGCCTTCTTCAATCAATTCCTGTTTAGCCTGATTGAGTAGTGTCAATGAGTCTTCTAATTCTTTTAATGAGCTGATCATCGGAAACAGTACATGCAGGTTGCCGATGCCCTGGTTGGCAATGAGCATGGCCCGCAGCTGGGTGAGGAAAATTTCAGGGTGATCCAGCGAGATGCGGATACCGCGATAGCCCAGAAACGGGTTGTCTTCTTCAATCGGAAAGTAACTGAGGGCTTTGTCTCCGCCAACGTCCAGCGTTCGTAATGTCACTGGCTGGCGAGGGAAGGCGTTGAGCACCTGCCGGTAGATTTCGGTTTGCTCGACTTCGCCAGGAAAACGGTCGCGCACCATAAACGGGACTTCGGTGCGATACAGACCGATGCCGTCCATCATCATCGCTTGGCTGGGTACCAGCTCGGCCATTAAACCGCTGTTAACGAAGATAGGGACTTTTTTGCCGTCTAAGGTTTTTGCCGGTTTGGACGCTTCGCTGAGCAACTGGGTAGTGAGCGCTTTTTCTTCCGTAGCGAGACGTTCAAATTCAACCCGAATTGCATAGCTTGGCTGTAAGTAAACTCGACCCGAGTAACCATCGACGATGAGGCTTTTGCTATCGACTTTTTTAAGTGGAAAATCACTAGCACCCATCACTGTGGGGATGCCAATTGCGCGTGCCAGAATAGCAGCGTGTGAGGCGTTGGTGCCGGTGGTGCAAATCAGTCCGGCTATGCGGTCGATGGGTAGTTCAGCCAGTTGCGCGGCGGTAATTTCCTTGCCGACCAGGATGGTGTTTTCGGGTAACTCCTGATCCTTTGACTCTTCGCTGAGGAGGTAATCCAGTAAACGTCGTCCCAGCTCGCGGATATCAGCACCGCGCTCGCGTAAATAGGCATCTTCCATCACATCGAATTGATGCGCGTGATCCTGGATAGTCTTGCGCAGCGCACCGGGTGCCCAATTGCCTTCACGGATCAACTTGAGCGTATTTTCCACCAGTGTATCGCTGCCGAGCATCAGTATGTAGGCATCAAATAACAAACGGTCTTCGGTGGGCAGGACGTCGATCATCCGATCTTTGATTTCGAGCATATCCTGACGGACTTTGGTGGTCGCAAGGCGAAAAGCCTGAATTTCATCGTCGATGGACTTGGCTTCTCTGTCTGGCACAGAATCGAGATCAGTTGCGGGAAAAATAACCTGGGCATTGCCGATGCCGACGCCTGGTGCACCTGCAATCCCATCGATAAAGATATCTTTCTGTAGTGGTGAACGACTCTTGCCCTGAAGTTCTCCAGAGAATTCAGCAACATTAATTGCGCCTGCAAGCTGCACTGCCAAGGTCACTAGAAAAGAAACGTGTTCTTCATCAAACTCCCGCTCAGCGCGTTGCTGGATGACCAGTACGCCCAGTGATCGACGTCGATGCACAATCGGTACACCGAGAAAGGCGTGGTATTTCTCCTCACCGGTTTCAGGAATAAATTTAAAGCGCGGATGAGTAGCCGCGTCACTTAGATTGACCGGCTCCGCACGTTCAGTCACCAAACCGATCAAACCTTCATCAGGATCGAGCGTGACGCGGCGGATAGAGGTGGGATTGAGACCATCCGAAGCCATTAACGTCAGGCGATTGTTACCCGGTAGTTTTAGATAAACCGAGCAGACATCAACCTTCATCTCGGCTTTAACCCGACCGACGGTGATGGTGAGTACCTCGTCCAGGTCGGATGCAGAGTTTACATCCTGAACAATCCGACGCAGCGTGGTGAGCATCATGACAGTGTCACTTTAAGCTGAATGACTCCGGTTTTTGTAATTTCAACATATCTTGGGAGTAGTCCGCTGTCGGTGAGGGTGTGATGTTTGTCCGTAAGCATCACCTTAGTACTCCAACAGCATAGCTTTGATGAACCAGTGAGTCATCAAGCGGTTAGGTGTGGTTTTATTTTTATGAGTCATAGTGGTTCTATGGCGATTGAAAATTAAGCTGCAGATGACCGCTTGAAGGCTCACACTCTTATGCTCCTGCATTCGTTGCATAAGCGCATCCATGCGCAAAACCCGAAGGGCGCAAACCAACGCGTCCAGCACG
>CAZNYF010000138.1:0-7550 GCA_964577195.1 uncultured Thiotrichales bacterium
TATGTGTCCAAGGATGGACGGTACATAGAAAATGCAGGAGCAATTTTCTTGAAAATGCACTATTCCTGATTTCCCTCAGCAACACTTCTATTTTTAGAGACACCCTTAAGCCAAATCGCCTCAATAAACTCATAATTTGAGGCACCCTTGTAGGTCACACGCGGGACGATGTAGTCGATAGAAGGGTTGAAACCGAGCACACTGGCTTTAAGGGGCTGGATTTCGTGGTTTTTGACTGTGAAGTTGAATGAGCGTATCTGCAGCTCATCGGATTGGCGGGTAATTTCTAGGTCGTAGACACCATCCGTTTTAGACCAATCGCTGAGGAGGAAGGGTTTTGCATTGGCGGCTTGCTTGCTCGCATGCGGATGGTAAAGATTGATTTTGGCGGGCTGATAATGCTTGTTTGCGATAAAGCCTCCATCACGAGAATGCGCGATGACCTTGCCTTTGTGTTTGAGAGTCACATTAAACCTGCCATTGCTTTTACCTTCAGGAAGATCCTTGCCACCAACCCAGAAGTGCAGTTCAGGGAAGGGTTTTTCTTTCACGTTTTTATTCATGGTGAGGTAGGCGGAGCGCTGCCACATACCGGTAAAACGGTATGTCTTGACTGGATTAAAGGGATCATCACCCGCTGAGGTTTGCTCCAGTGAAATGGGTAGACGCGAGACGGGTTTGCCATCAAGAAGGTAGATGATGCCGTATACGCCTGGTTTGCTAACCTTAAATTCAGCCGGACTAACCTCCGCGAGGCGGGCGAATACCGTTTCACGCCAACGGGGATCGGGGTAGAACTTGTGGCTTTTAATCACTTTATTATCAGCGCCCACGAGCGCAACAGCTGCGTTGATCTGACCTTCTGGAGCAAACGCCAGATCGATATTACGGATGCGGATAAGCCCCGATTTGTCATCAAAGAAGGTGTTGAGCATAGACTGGTAGGTAAATGCCGGCGGCGGTGCTGCGGCAGCAACCACAGGAGCTGCCAGGCACAGTAATATCAATAGTCTGCGTTTAACGGTAATTAACATGATGTTCTCCTTTCTCTATGCTGTATAAGTATTAAGCCACTGTGCCACACATATTTGCGAAGCTCTTCATTCCATTCCAAAAAATCCGAAAAATTAGGGGTGTTCAGTTCTTTTAAATAAACATTCTGTTTATTTAGAGATGGGGGGCTGCGCAGCAGGCTGAGACGCTAACAATCCACCACTAACTATCCAACACTCCCTAAATCTCTTCAAACGGGTGCACCGCTCGACTCGCAAAAGGGGACGGTACGGACGGTACCCTTTATGTATTAATCGTTGTAAAAGTCTAAATCTAGTTCCCAAAAATCCCATCTGACAGATCAGTGAGGATTTTGTAGAGACGTTGTATACTACGTCTCTATTACACCTATAGCTTATGCGCCTTTTTCACGCTCAACTGCACTTTTTAGGTCAAACAAATTCCTTTTGTGCTGCCACCTGACTGTCTAACTCTGCAACCAGTTCTGACGGCAATTGCAGACGTGCTGCCAGCATAGATAGATAGGCTTTTTCAGCAGGTGTATCTACATCCACTGCCAGTAATGAGGCGACATAGATTTCTGCGGCGACTTCGGGGCTGTTGGCACTATTCACAATGGCATCCATATCAACGGGTTGTCCCATTTCACGCACTAATAACGCCTGTGTTTCACTATCCAATCCGAGAGATTCTATCTTCTGAAATATTGCCTGACTTTCCTGTGCATCCAGACGGCCATCCGCACGTGCTACAGCAATCATGGCTCGTACCAGTGTTAGCTCTAGTGCGCTGTTTCCAGATTGATCATTCTCTTCAGGCATAAAGGCAGAACCTATAGGCGCGGGTAACACAGCAATCGCTGGCGAAGCAGAGAGAGGCTCAACGTTTACCGGTTGATTCACTGCACCAACCGGTGTCGAAGCAGAGTCTACTGGAATATGAGCAATGCCAGTGGTCTGATGATTAGGTAGCATGGCAGGGTCTTGAGGGGTTGCTACATTCTGACCTTGATCGTCTTGACTTTTGTTATTGCTATATCGTTTGTAGGCAGTGTAGGCAAGCGCACCTACCGCCGCAACACCTCCAGCCTTGAGAGCTTTTTTACCCATTTTACGACCTGATTTGGTCGTCAACATGCTGGTGGCAAGACCACCTGCCATACCGCCTGCGAAACCACTACCTAAAAAAGAACCTAAAAGTTTGCTTACATCAGCCATGTTGAGACACCTTATAATGAAATATTATTTACATGTAGCCATACTATAAGACTGGAGAATTTAAGATAAGTCGTTTATTTAACAAGTTTGGTATGTATTTTACGAACGATTAATTTATTTTCTTCCGCGTTATCAGCCATTGAGTCATCGCGACCAGAAGCCTTGCCATGACATCGTCACTGTTACCTCTAAAAATGTTCGACACTTAATTATAGATCCGTAAGCCTCTATAGAGCATAACAAAATCTATCTGTATATCGGCAATCACCCTTAATCCAATATACTTCGTAAAAAACGAAGTATTGACTGATAAGATTCGTATTATTTAATTCACAATAGGTCTGTAAAGTAGCCACATTAGAGAACAGATGCTTTACCTCAAAGCATCAAAACACGGAGATGAACTATGAATAACTTAAGTTGTGATGATATTCGTCAGACTATTGAGACAAATGTAACGTTACTTGATGTACGTTCTCCAGATGAGTTCAGTCGTGGTGGTTTGCCTCAGGCAATCAATATGCCACTAGATATTCTGCCAGATGTCGCTCTTGAACAATTGGATGTAGACGCGCCAATTTGGGTATATTGTCATCTTGGTGGTCGTGCGGCCAGCGCCGAAAAGTTACTGACGGATCTAGGCTTTACCAATGTTAGCAATATAGGTGGTTTTGAATATTATCAACAATGTCACACATTCACAAAGAGCCCTTCGGTTAAAAACCTATCGTCATTAGACAGGAGTACTACAATGAAACTTGAACAATTATTTGACTCTGCAACAGGCACTTACAGCTATTTAGTCTGGGATGAAAAAACCGGACAGGCCGCGCTAATAGATTCGGTCTTAGAGCAATTTGAACGCGATACCAAGTTGATTAAACAGCTGAATCTGAATTTAAAATACACACTGGAAACGCATGTACACGCTGATCATATTACGGCATCAGGTTTATTACGGAAGGAATTTGGTAGTGCCGTGATGGTACATGAAAGTAGCGGCCTGACCTGTGCAGATAAACTCTTAACCGATGACGATACCTTGTCTTTAGGCGATGAGAAAATTTATGTTATGTATACACCAGGGCATACAGATACTTGTGTAAGTTTTCATATAGATGGCGCTGTTTTCACGGGTGATGCCTTGTTGATCGATGGCTGTGGCCGTACTGATTTCCAGTCAGGCGATGCCAAGACACTGTATCACTCTATAACGGAAAAGCTCTTTGCGCTTGATGATGAAACTCTGGTGTATCCAGGGCATGACTATTTGGGATTAACCTCATCGACGATTGCGCGTGAAAAAGCGTTTAATTCAAGGTTGGGCAATAACAGACCGGAAGCTGATTTTGTTGCACTGATGGATGATCTTGATTTGGCTCTACCGAAGCGTATTCATATAGCCGTTCCGGGTAATATGCAATGTGGTTTAGAAGAAGCTAATGCTGTTTAGCGTTTAGGAATTGGTTAATACAGCGAACAACGACAGGCATAGCCGATTAGAGGTTATGCCTGTTTTTTTACCTATTATTTTCACCCTCGTTAATAGAGCCAATTAAGTTGTTTATATTACAGAGAGAATGACACATTGTCCCGTGTCTACATGCCTGATAAATTGTTGGTTGAGAACTCGGTTAGAAGCTTTACAAGGGTGATAATTGTTTGCCAGTTAGGTAGAGCCAGTGCCCATCCTGTTTTGTAAATAGACTGATTTCATGGAGTCTAAAGGCGCGGCTTGCGATTTTATATTTCGCTACAAATTCTACGCTGCCGGTAGAGTCGGTTTCTTTACCGGATTTTACGTTTAGTATTTTTAGCCCAATCCAGCGTTGTGAATCATCCGGTGTCAGCGGTTTTGGGCAGTGGTTTGATTCCCAGGTGGCGCTCAAATAACTCACATCCGATAAGGTATACGCGGTATATCGAGAACGCATTAATGCTTCTGCTGTCGGGGCTTGTGCTCGGCCATCAATGTAACGGTTGCAACAGTCTTTATAACTGGAATTAGAACCGCAGGGGCATGGGTCTGGTTTTTCCATATCAGTCTAAAATGAGAACTCCAACTATTTTATAGGACATTAGACTATAATTATCGGAATATTATATTTTTCTCTCTTGCTCTTTTTTGTTTAGAAAAAAGCTGTATTTCGTCTTTGCATCGGGGTCGGTAATATCGGTTTGAAATTCTACTGACCGGGCAATGTCTTCTATTAACAAGACTACGTTTTTTAAATTTTGTGGCGAAATTCTGGCTCTACCTGATACATATTTTCGCAGGGCTTTTCCACGCTTTGGGTTGATCACTAAAAAGCCTTTTTTCTGGTCATCTGCTTCTATGTACCATCCGGGTATCGCTATCACGGGATAGACCGGACAAGAAACGCCTAGTTTTGTGGATAAATAGGTTTTCAAATATTTTGCTTGTTGCTTGGCCTGAATGATGGGTTTTTGTGTAGTGCTGTGGGGAAAGACCAGTCGATCAGGCAGGACGCCAACTTTGGCTAACTTGCGGCCTTTTTTGCTCATTGGTTTGCGCACGGCTTTTGTTTCGACGACAAATATTCCACCTTTAGAGATGACAACATGATCAATGTTGCCATACTTAAACGGAATGTCATGATAAACCCAGGCACCTCGGCGCATGAGATAATTGAGTTCTTGCCCGGTGTAGATTTCTCCCATTAATCCCAGTTTTACTCGTAGCGATTGCAAAAACACGCGCCCCAGGCGAATGATGGATGCGATGACAATGGCTGCGATGATTAACCCGAGTATAGTCGCCGCAATGGGGCTGATTTTTTGGTAGGCAATACCAAAAGTCATGGGGAAAATGAGTAGTGCGAGCAGTGGTAGGGATGCCTTTGTTTCCAGTGCTGTGAGCCTTTTACTTAACGAGTGGCCTGGCGGGCGTAGCATGGGTTCGGTAAAGGGAGAGAATTTATTTTTCTTGCGTTGTCGCCAGATAATCCAAAGTACGGAGGCGACCATTGGCGTAACGCCAGCGAGCATCACCAGCATTTCAATCATCATTTTTTATCACCGGGATATCCATAGTTTGTTTGTCCTTTTAGCCGCGATAAAACGTGTGATGGTGAAGTTTACAGGCTACGTTATCCGATGTCCCGATATCTATGAGTGAGGTACTAAGTCAGTGGATTGATT
The DNA here is from genome assembly GCA_964577195.1 of uncultured Thiotrichales bacterium. Taxonomy (GTDB): domain Bacteria; phylum Pseudomonadota; class Gammaproteobacteria; order UWMA-0217; family UWMA-0217; genus HyVt-560. The sequence continues at coordinate 5,394 of CAZNYF010000138.1, forward strand.
TTTACCTACATTGAGTGCTAACCAACATCACATTTTTGTAGTCATTCATCAGTCTTGGTAAACAATCGCAGGTCTTGATAGTCAGGTTTACGAGTAACCCGAAGTAAATCTAAATTTTGTTGTAGGGTCGCGTAGGTGTGTTTATGTCCCTACTCGCACCCTCATAACCTAAAGAGAGCTGGCTATGTCGAATAAGAAAAAATTAAATCTATACATTGTTGTTTCTGCCTTTGTGTTAATCCTGCTGTATTCGATACTGCTGCTACGTGCTGATATTGTTATTAAGGTTGCTAGCGAGGATGGCATTGTTGAATATCTGGGTGCTTTGTCATTTCTATTGGCGGCAATTATTTTTGGTTGGTTGTATATTAAAAGTAATCAAAGTAATAATTTATGGATTTTTAAGACGAAAAAAAATATATTTTTTATTCTACTCTCGCTGTTGTTTGTTTTCGCAGCGGGAGAAGAGGTTAGCTGGGGGCAGCGGTTGATAGGCTTTGAGACGCCATCTTATATTGAATCGAGTAACCAGCAAGGTGAGTTTAATCTTCATAATCTGCCAATTTTCCATGCTAATAATGCACAAGGTGAGAAAAAGTCAGGACTAGCCAGATTATTAACGGCTGAACGATTATTCGCCTTTTTCTGGCTTTCCTACTGTCTTGTGATTCCATTGATGGCGAATACGTTTGGATGGGCAAAAACGCTTGTAAAGACAGTGAGCTTGCCGCTGGTGCCGATTCAGATTGGCATGCTGTTTTTGTTCAGTCACCTGGTTTGTAAGGCCATAGAAATGGTGCTGGTGATGAAAGATAGTCCATTGCTATGGCAAATGACTGAAATTAAAGAAACATCAATGGCGTTTTTGATACTGACTATGTCAGTGTATTTTATGACCACGCAAGCAGCGCAAGGAGCGCGTTTTAAACGAATATTTGGTAAACCGTTAGCGACTTGAATTTGTGGTGTTAGTAGGTAAATTTGTAACTACTCAGCTATTACCCCGCTAGAAGCTACAGGCATACTTGAGTAGGTTGGGAAAAGGAGGAACGACGTGCCCAACAGCTCTCTGGGTGTTGGCACGTCGCAAGCCCTTTGCCCAACCAACACCGACTCATTGTGTACTCATTAATACAACGATAAATACTCACTGAGTAGTTACGCAAATTTTTTGAATTAAATTCTTCCATGCCAGGCGTTCTTTCTCCGGGGTAAATAATATCCGCTTTACCTCGCACGCGGTTTTCAGAGATTGATAATATTCAGCATCTTTTTCCGCGCGTAATAGTTGTTTGGCAAGGCTTTTTTCATCCTCAACCGGGTAGTAGCCAGGATAGTCTTTTCCTAGTAAGCCAATCGAGCCTTCTATATCTGAAGCAATGATGGGGACGCCGGCTACGATGGCTTCCGAGATCACGTTTGCGCCGCCTTCCATGCGCGAGGGCAACACTAATAAATTGGTATGTTGGTAGAGCTGGTGAATCGCTTTGTGGGCGGTTTCTCCATGCCAGTGGTAGCGCGGATTATTTTGCATCTCTGCTTCAGCGCTTTTACCCCATTCTTTTGTATGAGCTTTGCCGAACTGGTGAATCTGGATGCTGCTGTCTTTTGGAAGAAGACGTGCTGCCAGCGCCGGTCGCAAAGGGTCTTTTTCATCACGTAGATGTCCTAGCACCGAGACGTGAAAATAATGATCGAAAGGCTTCCTCTCTCCACTGGTTTGCGCCGATTGATAAATAACATGCATTTTATGTCGGTGTTTTTCTGGCAGGGTGTGACTAATTAAATCATGCAACCCGACAAGATGATCGGCTAATTCAATTGAGCGTAAAGTCGTTTCTGGATGGCTGTGAATAAAACGGTAGGCATCCGTTCCGGTGATCGCGACGATAAGCCGCTTTTGCGGAAATTCATCTGCAAATTTTTGAATTGAATCTGCACTCCGCCAGGCATGCAGGGCGATCATCAAGTCAGCAGGCTGTGTGGTAAATTTTGTCGCTATCTCGACCTCGTGCCCGAGCGATTTTAAAATATTAGCCCAACGCGCTGCAGTGGTGCGATTACCGGCTTTTGAGGAAGCTGGGGCAGGAGTAATTAATATAATTTCCATGACTTTCGTTTTCCAGGAAAAGCAGGTATCAAGTGATGCGATGCTAG
>CAZNYF010000139.1:0-7498 GCA_964577195.1 uncultured Thiotrichales bacterium
TGCTGCTGAGGGAAATCAGGAATAATGCATTTATGTCCATGGATGGACGGTATTCTGCAAGGAGCCAGGATGGCGGTGCATTTTTATGCGAAAATGAGGCGAATATAGCCACAGGGATGTGGTGTAGTAGAGCAATGCAGGAGCTATTGCCGACTGGGTGTATTTAACGACTTTATGTCCACGGATGGACGGTATTTCGCAAAGAGCCAGGATGGCGGTGCGTTTGATAAAAAAGGTGTTGTTCAAGTTTTTTCTCAGCGGTGCTTGTATTTTTAGAGGTGCACTTCAGGCCGTTTGCGCTTCCGGTTGAACGTGACCGTCCGATTGGGTAAAACGCATACCGAGCTTTTCGAGCAATTGTCGATCTTGATCTGCTTCGGGATTTGGCGTGGTCAGCAATTTTTCGCCATAGAACATGGAATTGGCTCCTGCCAAAAAGCAGAGTGCTTGAATTTCATCGCTCATCTCGGTGCGACCTGCGGACAAACGCACCCAGGCTAGCGGCATTAAAATTCGAGCAACGGCGATGGTACGAACAAATTCCAGTGGATCGAGCTTTTCGATACCTGACAGTGGTGTACCTTCGACCTGCACCAGATTATTGATCGGCACAGATTCAGGATGCTTAGGCAAATTGGCTAACTGCTGCAACAAACCGGCACGATCCCGACGCGTCTCACCCATCCCCAAAATGCCACCCGCGCAAACATTCACACCCGCATTGCGAACATGGTTCAGCGTTTCAAGACGATCCTCGTAGGTTCGCGTGGTAATCACATTGCCATAAAACTCCGGAGAGGTATCGAGATTATGATTGTAGTAATCCAGCCCGGCCTCTTTAAGACGTTTGGACTGCGCCTCACTCAGCATTCCCAATGTCACACAGGTCTCCATACCCAGTGATCTCACCGCCTGGATCATCGGAATAACCCGTTCCAGATTTTTATCGGTGGGATTACGCCAGGCAGCGCCCATACAAAAACGGGTAGCACCGTTAGCTTGTGCAGCCTTGGCTGATTCGATCACCTCATCCAACGGCAACAGACGTTCGCGCTCCAATTCATTTTCATGCTGCGCGCTTTGCGGACAATAACTGCAATCTTCCGGGCAAGCACCGGTTTTAATGCTTAACAAAGAGCTAACCTGCACCTCATTGGGATCAAAGTTCTCGCGGTGAATTGTTTGCGCGGTATGTAACAAATCAATAAAAGGCTGCTCCAATAAATCAGCAATTTCATCAATCGTCCAATTGTTTCTAATTTCCATCATGAGTACTTCTTTACCTGGTAACGGCTTAAATGAGTCTTGAAATACGTCATATCAAGGTCAAAAATATGAGTTTACAGATGTAAATGATCATTTTTTAACGCAGAGATGGCGCATTTCAAGGCTTAGTTAATTCGTTACTCTTCGACGTACGTTATATCGTGCCATTGTTCCTTCCTTATCTTGCGCAGACTGATTATTGTCCAGGGAATCATAATAACCGCCAGCACCGCCCACAAGATTAAATAATAAGCGATCTCTACAGGGAAAAATGTTGCTACGGGAATCACTACCCCAATCAGACCATAAAAACGATAGGCCGCCCACTGCGTGTGATGGCCGACTCGCTCATTGGGATGATGCCGATTCATGGCGTAAATTAACATCGAAGCACCAAACCAGAACGGCAGCAAAATAGGAGAAAAAGTTGTAATGAGATTACCAATATCCATCCACTGTGCCGCACGGCGCGAGGATTTTGCGGTGACAACTTTTTCAACAGTTGCGGTTTCAGTCATGGTGATATCGGGACTCGAACTTAATGCTGCTGAATAATACCGTTTCGCGACTGATTCAGCGAATCGAAAAAAGTATTATTGAACCCTGCCTGCTATGTGGCAGTCATTCTGGTCATTCCACAATGCTCTGTTCTGCCTGTTATGACGATCTGCCAAGCTATCAACATCGCTGTGAGATTTGCGCCATTCCATTACCCAAACTCCAGCATTCGCTCTGCGGTCAATGCCTCGCACATCGTCCTGCTTTTGATCGCGTTTACAGCCCCTATCTTTATCGAACACCCATTAATAATTTAATTCATCAGCTGAAATACCAGCACCAGCTGCATAGTTTGCGATTACTGGGAAAACTCATGTCAGACTATTTACAAGACCACATGCAAACCATACCCGATATCCTCATTCCAGTTCCGTTACACCGTAAACGATTGAAAGAGAGAGGATTTAATCAAGCGAGTGAGCTGGCTTTGAGAATTAAAAAAGCAACGGGGATACCGCTTGATAATTATCTGATCTCCCGCAAGAAACATACCGAAGCTCAAACCGGTCTAAAACCAAAACAGAGAAAATCTAATCTGGCGGGGGTATTTAAGATCAATAGAAAAATAATTCCGCAGAATATTTTGATTGTGGATGACGTCATGACAACCGGGGCAACTGTAGCGGAAATGGCAAAATGCCTGAAGCGGGGTGGTGCAAAATCGGTTGAGGTCGTAACCCTTGCGAGGGCGGACAGGCGTTAATGTGAAACGCGCAGCAGCGGTGAGGTCACCTCTACAAGTTTAATCCAGAGATTTGCAGTAATTGATCAATCCATTGGTGGATGAATCATGCGTCTCGGTTAGTTCATTCGTTTGCAGCTCAGGCAAAACAGCTTCTGCCAACGTCTTACCCAGCTCGACACCCCATTGATCGAATGAGTCAATCCCCCAGATAACGCCTTGAACAAAAATCTTGTGCTCATACAGCGCCAGCAACGAGCCCAAGGTGCGTGGTGACAGTTCTTTAAACAGCAAACTGTTGGTCGGTACATTACCTCTAAAGACCACAAATGGCAGACGTTCCTGTGCGGCCTCATCGGACAAGCCGGAAGAACTTAATAGCTCAGCCGCCTCTTCCGGGGTGCGACCTTTCATCAATGCCTCGGTCTGGGCAAAAAAGTTGGATAAAAGTTTTTGCTGGTGATCACCCATCAAATGCGGCGATTGAACCGGCGCGATAAAGTCAGCGGGCAGCAATCTTGTACCTTGATGTAACTGTTGATAGAAAGCGTGCTGACCGTTGGTGCCCGCTTTTCCCCAAACGATTGGACCGGTATCGTAATCGAGTCTGTTTCCATCCCGGTCAACAGATTTACCGTTGCTTTCCATATCTGCTTGCTGGAGATAATCGGGAAAGCTGACCAGATATTCACAGTACGGCAATACCGCATGTGATCCCGCCTTAAAGAAATTGATATACCAGATACCCAGCATTGCCATAATCACGGGCATATTGTGCTCTAGCGGAGAGTGCAGAAAATGCTTATCCATCGCATTGGCACCTTCCAGCAAGGCTTCAAAATTTTCCATCCCTACGGCGAGAACAACCGGCAGACCTATGGTTGACCAAACCGAATAACGACCACCGACCCAGTCCCAGAAACGGAACATATTTTCTGGCTGAATTCCAAACTCGGCCACGGCTGCCTCATTAGCAGAGACCGCGACAAAATGTTTTGCGACCGCATCTTCAGAATCTGCAAAAGAAAGTAGCCAGTCTCTGGCGGTCCAGGCATTGGTGATGGTTTCCTGGGTAGTAAAGGTCTTTGAAGAAATAACAAATAAGGTTGTTTCAGGATCAAGACTCCCCAGCGTATTGGCAATATCCGCGCAATCTACATTAGACACAAAATGGGGTGTGATGCCTTTGCATTGATACGGCTTCAGTGCTGAACACACAAAGGATGGCCCCATATCAGACCCGCCGATACCAATATTCACAACATCAGTGATTTTTCTGCCGCTAAAACCTTTCCACTCACCGGAGTGAATGCCTTCAGCAAACGTGCGCATATGCTCCAACTCTTGCCTGACGGCTGGCATCACATCAACGCCATCCACCAGTACCGGACGATCAGATTGATTGCGCAATGCCGTATGCAGTACCGCGCGCTTTTCGGTGGTGTTAATTTTTTCGCCAGAGAATTCCAGCTCTCGCCATAGTGGCACATCTCGCTCGCTGGCAAGATTCATCAATAAGTTAAATGTTTCTTCATTGATTCTGTTTTTGGAAAAGTCCAGCAGGATATCTTCAAACTGAATGGAGAATCGCTCGAAACGCTGGGGATCAGCAGCAAACATATCCACCATGTGCTCGCTCTCGATTGCCTTGAAATGCGCCTCAAGACGCCTCCAGCTAACCGATGAAGTCAATAACTGTGTATGACCGGGATTTGCACTATTGATTGATGTAACTGGATTCATCCTCTGATCCTAAAACTACTTACCTTTAAAAGATTAGCAAATTATACTGATCTTTTTCTGTCTACTGGTGAGTCTACCATCACAAGATCAGGGTTTTGGTATTGATTTCAGGCATTTAACAAGCAAGACAACAACGAAACAGAGAAGTTCATCACCTTAAAGAAACGATTGTCGACTATTTTCTCCGAGCATTGATGACCACTTCTTACCCAATTATCCAGCACATTCCGTCAGCCTAATCTGTATAATACCGGCTCGTTAATCCCCACTATTGTTGCTCCCGAATGACATTACTTGCTCCACAACCCACTAGCTACGACGACAAACTTCTCCGCTCACAGGTAAAACTGCTAGGAAATATTCTAGGCAAAGTGATTGCAAGCCATGCCGGTGAAGAAATTCTCACTGCGGTCGAAACCATCAGACTGGGCTTTATTGAGCAACATAATCACCCCAATGACGCAAAGCGACGGGTGCTGATCGAAACCATTAACGCCCTTGATCACGATGCTCTGGAGCTGGTGATTCGAGCTTTTAATACCTACTTCAGCCTGGTCAATATTGCTGAGGAATCATCTTCATATCGCTGGCGACAGCGGATACTGACCTCTGGTGGTACATTATGGAAAGGTTCTTTTGACCACACCATTCGGGAGCTCCATCAAGATGGGCTATCTATTGATGATCTGGAAAAGCTGGTTGGTCAACTCTCCTATATGCCGGTTTTTACGGCTCATCCGACAGAGGCTCGGCGACGCACCATCATGGAAGCGCTGCGTCGAATTTTTGTGCTCACCGACAAGCTGCAAAAACCTCGCCTGGGCAAAGAGCATAAAGAATTAATCCTGCGCCGGCTTGAATCCGAAATTATCGTGCTGTGGCAGACCAATGAAGTCCGTGAAAAGAAGCCGGAAGTGATTGACGAAATTAAAAACGGGCTCTATTACTTTCGCAAAAGTCTGTTTCGCGCGGTGCCCATGACCTATCGGTTTTTTGAACGCGCGATCAGCAAGACCTATGGCGAGGATGAGCACTCCCAACCCATCGTTAACGTTCCCAGCTTTATTCGTTTTGGTTCATGGATCGGCGGGGATCGTGATGGTAATCCATTCGTCAAGCCAGCAACCACCCGACTTGCCACCAGATTGCAAATGCAAGAAGTACTGGGAGAATATCTCAAGCGCACTAAAGAGCTGCGCCATGCGCTCACCCATTCATCAACTTTTTGCCAACCAACCGAAGCATTTCTTACATCGTTGCAAGCGGATAACGAGCTTGCCAGCACGCTGTTTGAAGACAAACAAAGATTTATCAAGGAACCGTATCGACGCAAACTTTACGTGATGATTCACCGGCTTGAGCAGACACTAGCGACGGTTGAATCCCGAATCGAGAACCCTGATCGAACGATTGAATTACCCGCAGATTCATACGCCAACAGCAGTGATTTACTCAACGACCTTTACTTGATTCGTGACTCTCTGATTTCGCATGGGGATCGTCTGGTGACACGCGGCAAACTCAAAGATCTGATCCGTCTGGTCGAAAGTTTTGGCTTCCATTTAATGCGCCTGGATATCCGTCAAGAATCCACCGTGCATAGCGAAGCCGTTGCAGAAATTCTCAAAGCCGCTGATAACATCGATTACGCCGCCATGAGCGATGCAGAAAAAGTGGATTGCCTGGCGGAACAAATTGAACGCAGTGACATCAGCATTCCGAAAACTGACTATAGCGAAATGTCAGCTGAAACAATCGAAGTCTTTCACACCATTACTGAATTACGCAAAGAAATAGGCCCTGAGGTTGTTGGTGCATACGTGATTTCCATGACTCACACGGCTGCGCATGTGTTGGAAGTGCTATTTTTGGCTCGACTAACGGGGCTGGCAGGTGTCAACGATGCCGGAGAAACCTACGCACATATTATTGTTTCCCCGCTATTTGAAACCATTGAAGACCTTAAGCACACCGATTCAGTCCTAACCATATTGCTCGATAACCCAACCTATCAAAAATACCTCGGTGCATCGGGTAATTTACAAGAAGTGATGCTCGGTTATTCCGACTCTTGCAAAGATGGCGGCACGCTCGCATCCCATTGGAATCTGTTTGAAGCTCAGCAAAAAATCATCGCCATCACTCAGCCACGCGGCATCGACTGTCGTCTGTTTCATGGCCGTGGTGGCACAGTGGGTCGTGGTGGTGGCCCCACCCATGAAGCAATTCTCTCCCAACCGGCTGGCACCGTTCACGGACATATCAAATTCACCGAACAGGGCGAGGTTCTAACCTACCACTACAGTAATGTCGAAACCGCGGCTTATGAAATTTCCATGGGTGCGACCGGACTGTTGAAGTCATCGCTTAACCTGGTCGAAGATGCGCCAGAAGTCGACCCCGAATTTTTACCTATTATGAAAAATCTCGCGGCAGCCAGCGAAGATGCCTATCGCGACTTGACCGACCACACCGAAGGCTTTCTGGATTATTTCTACGAAACCACACCCGTTGAGGAAATTGGCCAGCTCAATATTGGCTCGCGCCCGTCACACCGGAAATCATCGCGTTCAAAAAACTCCATCCGGGCGATCCCCTGGGTGTTCGGCTGGTCACAGTCTCGCCATACCATTCCAGCCTGGTACGGAATTGGTTCCGCACTGGCGCAGTACATCAACAGCGATGCCGGCAATCTCGCAAAACTACAACACCTGTATGCCAACTGGCCTTTTTTCAGAACCTTGATGAGCAACGTGCAAATGGCGCTAACCAAGGCAGAAATGAATGTTTCACAGGAATACGTATCACTGGCAAAAGATCAGGCGACGGCCAGGCCCATCTTCGAGAAAATCCGTGCCGAGTTTCAACGCACCAACAAACACGTCTTAAATATTGTTGAAACAGAAATTCTGATGGAAGAGTCTCCGCTACTGGCCAAGTCTCTGGATCGGCGTGAGCCTTACATCACCGCACTCAATCATATCCAGGTATCGCTACTACACCGACACAGAAATAATCAATCCGAAGGCAAAGACGATATGTGGCTACGCGCCCTGCTCCGCTCCATCAACGCCATCGCCGCCGGAATGCGCAACACAGGTTAGGTCTTAATTGATTCGATTCGATGCAAGCCGGACACGGAATGTTGTCCGGCGTGCGCGCACCTAGGGGGCTGTCCGAGAATAGAGAGCCTCCTAGATAAACAAACTCACATCCGCCTTCTGCGCGATGGGCAGAAAGCTAGCCGCC
>CAZNYF010000140.1:0-7474 GCA_964577195.1 uncultured Thiotrichales bacterium
CTGATACGTCATTATCAGGTTGAAGAAGTACTGGTCAGTTAGAGTAGAGATTGCTGATTGTCTTTCGTTTTACAAACGACTCCATAAATCTTCAAATTCTTCACGTGACTTCACTGTTTCTTCTTTTACCGTAGAAGAACGATAGAAAAACTGGGTATAGAAGCTTGGGCTTTCTCCCAGGCTGTTTAGTTCGATCCTGAGTTTTTTACCCAGCATGCTAATTTCCAGGATATCTCCGAGGGTAAAAAATTGGTTGGGAACGAGAATGCTGGGGGGTTGTTCTATGGTTTTCATACCGGGCAGCATCAAGGCCTCTATCGGCATAGTCTCTGACTGATTGCGGTTTGCAATTGAGTCAACCGAGACTACCAGCGCGCGCGGAGCAATCAACTGAACACCTATTTGCAGCCCGCCATCATTAGGGTTTTTGATCCAGCGAGTGATACCGATTCGCCAGTGATGGATGTTGTATTCTTTTTCTCTCAATGCCATTAATTCACCAACGCGCGCCAGACTGGGCGTTTCTTTCTTCCATTCCAGCCCGTAACCTGCGGCACCGGTATTGATAACCTGCCAGTCCAGCCAAGTATCTGGCTGACCGGTTTTTTGTGCCGGACTGCTGCTGATCTCTCCGCCAAGCATAATGTCGTTGCGATAGGTGGGATCGAAAGTAGATAGGTCAGAATGTGTCTGCGCTGCAAATGAATTGTTGCCGGTGTGATAAAACTGGTCAGATAGACGATCGTCAGAAGGGCTGTTTAAATGGCTGCCAACAAATAATTCTTCTCGGGTAAATTCAGGCTGAAGATCATCGTGGATGGCAGAGATAATTCGATGTAAACCAATGGCTGCGACAATCCCCCGATTGGTTGAAACGCGACTAAAGCGTCTTTTTTCTTCCGCACTCCAGGTGTTGATGAGTCGGCGGATCAGTTGCGGGTCGAGTTGTACTTTACTAAAGCCCGCTTTGATCGGGGCATCGCTTGACGAGTCAGCGATATCGTTCAACGTGCTGATTAGCCGTGTCAGATCAAAACCGCGCAAATTTGAGAAGGTGGTGATATCTGCCAGCGGAATAAATGCGGGTGGCTCTGAAGATTTTAGGCTGACCACATGCACGCGGCCATTGGAGTCTGGGATCAGTTTCTTGGTAAAACTAGCCAGATGCATGGCAGATTCAAAATAGGTTCTCAGCTTGTCAGATTCCCCTGAGCGCAGGCGCAAGGGTTGCGTCATCGCCAGCAAGCACACCTGTTTAAATACGTCGCTAATGGTTGAACCTTCCACGGTCGTATAATCTTTATCGACAACCATGGTGTCAGCAAATTGGTTGTGTTCGGCGAAGCCTTGTAGACGGTGAATATCATGCCAGGTACTGCTGGGGTCGATACGATAAATGGCGGCGTTACAGGCGACTGATTCTTCGAGGTAGCGTATTGCGCGGTGGGTGGCAATCATCAACGATTTTGGATCAATCTTGCCGCCTTTGGCAGCGCTGTCATGCACGACGTGTTTATAGGCAACTGCGGCTTCGAGCAATAATGCGTGGTTGAGTTTGGTTATTTGAGCACTTTTCCCCAGTAGCGGAAAGGTCACGCCATGCAGGTGCTTACGCAGGTGTTTGAGTACCAGTCGCACCATTGGCTTGAGCTGCTCCATAATTTCGAAGCGGGTACGCGGATTAATTTGTTGACGATTAAGGTTGCGCAGGCATTTGTAAACCTGGCGGGTGGTCTCACCCATATTGACCAGCTCTAGCCCATTTTGCCATTTTTTAACCAGCCGCTGATTGTTAGGCGATGCCTGGATTTCTTCGAGACTGGCAGTGTATTGGGGTAGGTGGAGATTCATATATTGTTACAAACAGGCTCTGACCTTCATTAGTTCGTTCTAAACTATAGCGGATTAGTTTGCTGATAACGAAACCTAAATCACAGAGCGATCGCGTCTTGACAGGCTTGCAGAGAATATTTGCTGTGGTTCTCAGTTGAAGATAGGACAATTTAGATCATCATTTGAATGGGTCTTATACGATGATTGTTTTTGCGGGTCTATCAGGAAGGTCCTGAACTAGCCGAGGAAGCAGATATCCGGACAGTTGACTGCTGAGTTGCTGATAAATTTTCCGGCTCTGCTGGATAGCGATATCAAAATGCGCAGCACCGGCTACCTTGTCGAGGACGTGCAGGTAATACGGTTGAACTCGAAACTCAAAGAGCTTGTGAGAGAGTTCTGCCAGTATTTCGGCATTATCATTAATGTTTCGCAGCAGCACTGTCTGGTTGTACAGTGTGATACCGACATTGCTCATAGCAGCAAGCGCTTCTCCCACCTGGTGGTTTAACTCGTTGGGATGATTGGTATGGATGACCACCACGGCGTGCAATGGCAGTTTTTGCAGCCATTGCAAAAATCTCTCATTAATTCGTTCGGGTAACACAACTGGCAGGCGAGTATGAATTCTGAGGGTTTTTAAATGTGGAATGGCGGCAAGTTGATTGGCTAAATCGGCAAGCTGCTCATCCGGCAATGTGAGTGGGTCACCGCCACTTAAGATGACTTCACTGATTTCAGAATGCTCGGTTAGATATTCAATGGTTTGCTGCCAATGGTTCCCTGAGGTTACCGCATCGCGATAAGGGAATTCACGACGAAAACAATAGCGGCAATGGATCGCGCAGGCAGGGCTGGTGATGAGTAATGCTCGATTCGTATATTTATGAATCAGGCCTGGTACGGGCGAGGCATTGAGATCGCCCACCGGATCGCTGGAATAGTTGGCGGGTTTAAGCGTGGTTTCTTCGGCTTGAGGTAGAATTTGCAGCAGCAGCGGGTCGTTTGGATCGCCTTTTGTGATTCGCTGCAGATAGCTTCTTGGCGCTTTAATTTTGAATTGATGATGTCCACCGACAATCTGCGGTAGTAGCTCAGGGTCGAGATCCAGCGCGCGCAGCAATTGTTTTGGGTCGGTGATTGCCTCATCCAGCAATCTGCGCCAAAGCGGTGTTTTTTCCTGAGCAGCAATTCGGGTTATCATTGCGATTGATCTTATACTCTTCGCACTGAAGAATCCCACCTAACAACGACCAAACTCTTATGGCTAGCTATAACACCAATGAATTTCGCAGTGGCTTAAAACTGATGCTCGATGGCGATCCCTGCAATATTGTCGAAAATGAATTTGTAAAACCAGGTAAAGGGCAGGCGTTTAGCCGCGTCAAAATTCGTAATCTTAAAACCGGGCGAGTGGTGGACAAGACATTTAAGTCTGGCGAATCAGTTGAAGCTGCTGATGTGGTTGATGTAGATATGCAGTATCTCTACAACGATGGTGAGTTTTGGTACTTCATGGATCAGGAAACCTTCGAGCAAGTCGAAGCTGGCGAAACCGCAGTGGCTGATTCCAGGAAATGGTTAAAAGATCAGGATGTTTGTCAGGTGACGCTTTGGGATGGGGTGCCATTAAGCGTGCAAGCACCCAACCATGTCGAGCTAGTTGTCACTGCGACGGAACCCGGTGTGCGTGGCGATACCGCTCAGGGCGCAACCAAGCCTGCAACCGTAGAAACCGGCGCTCAAGTAAAAGTCCCCTTGTTTGTGGATGAGGGCGATATTTTGAAAATTGATACCCGTACCGGAGAGTATCTGTCCAGAGTTAGATAGCGGATACTTGTGGCTTCCTGGAAACCCACTGCCAGTTTAGAGACCCTCCAATCACGTGCAGCGATGCTGCGCCAGATTAGACTCTTTTTTGATCAGCGCAATGTGCTGGAAGTTGAAACTCCGGCTTTATCCAGCGCAGCGATTAGTGATCCAGCCATCCATAGCATTGCAGCAGGCAATCGCTACCTGCATACCTCCCCCGAGCTAGCCATGAAACGCCTGCTTGCGGCTGGCAGCGGAGATATTTACCAGATCTGTAAAGTCTTCCGGGATGGCGAGTCCGGTCGCAATCACAATCTGGAATTCACCTTGCTGGAATGGTATCGGCTGGGATGGAATGCCGATCAATTACAGGCAGAAACAGTGACACTGATTCAGTCGCTCACCGAAATGTCCCTTGCCGTGACACCTGTAAACTATTGCGAATATTTCAAGCAAATACTGTCGGTAAACCCACTCAATAGTTCTCGCGATGAGCTACACGCTGTGGCCAGATCGCACAATCTGGATCTAGAGGGTGAGATGTCCGAGGATGGTTGGCTCGATCTACTTTTCTCGCTGGTTATTGTCCCAATATTCCCCGAAGACAGGCTCACTATTGTAACTGACTATCCTGCGAGTCAGGCGGCACTCGCCAGACTCAATCCAGATGGCGAAACCGCTGCACGATTTGAAGTGTTTTGGGGGCAAACTGAGTTGGCAAATGGATACCATGAATTGTTAGACCCGCAAGAGCAAAGACAAAGGTTCGAGCAAGATCAAAAAATCAGGGCCGCTACCGGTTTACCAGTGATGCCGCTGGATGAGCGTTTTCTAGCTGCGCTGGAAACTGGCTTGCCAGACTGTGCAGGCGTCGCGTTAGGACTGGATCGGTTGCTGATGAAGATGAGCGGACTGGATCATATTGATATGGTAATCCCTTTTCCGGTTAGCAGAGCGTAAGAATAATTGTTACCGGTAGAATCAGCGAGTTTTGATTGAAAATCAATGCGACAGCGTGCGAGCCTTTTGCCGCTGCCAGTCGCGATCTTTCTCGGTGGCTCGTTTATCGTGTTGCTTTTTACCTTTTCCGAGTCCGATGCTGAGTTTGACTTTGCCTCGGCTCCAGAAAAGCGACAGTGGCACCAGCGTATAGCCTTTGCGATCAACAGCGCCAATGAGTTTGTCTATCTCTTTGCGGTGCAGCAATAATTTTCTCTCTCGCGTCTGCTGCGGGCTGATATGTGTTGATGCGGAGATTAGCGGGGTGATATGACAGCCCTGTAAAAATACCTCGCCGCGATGGAGAATTGCATAACTTTCCTTGAGTTGAACGCGCCCATCACGGATACTTTTAACCTCCCAGCCTTCCAGTACCAGACCGGCTTCAAAGGTTTCGTCGATATGGTAATCAAATCGCGCTTTTTTGTTCTGCGCGATGGTTGCGGGAGACTTTTTCTTTTTCTTTGCCATTCCCCAATATACCGGTTGGGTGGGTAGTGAGGCAATGCTGGTAACCTGAATTTCTCGCCATCACGAGCGTTTTGTTAACTAGCTAAACAATCATCGAGAATGTAGCTATGAAGAAACTGACCTGTTTCCAAATTTTTTGGGTGCTTTTGTTAAGTGTTGCTGCAATGCCACTATGGGCCGCGGAAGCCAGTCAGGTAGATCAGTGGTTTGGCGCGATCAATGGCTACATGGCATCTGTGCTGTTTTTTGATGTGATGCCGGGAGCAGGCAATATGCCATTCATCGTCGGTTGGTTAATTGTCGGCGCGGTATTTTTAACGGTGAAGATGGGTTTCGTCAATCTGAGAGTTATGGGTCATGCCTTCCAGGTCATTCGAGGGCGCTACAGCAATCCCAATGATGTGGGTGAGGTTTCTTCTTTTCAGGCGTTGACTACGGCGCTGTCTGCAACGGTCGGGCTGGGGAATATCGCAGGCGTTGCGATTGCGATCAGTATTGGTGGCCCGGGTGCGACCTTCTGGATGATTGTTGCCGGTTTCCTCGGCATGACCTCCAAATTTACCGAGGTCACTTTGGCGCAGATGTATCGTGAAATTGGCCCAAACGGTCAAGTCATGGGCGGGGCGATGCAATATCTATCCAAAGGGCTGGAAGAGAAAGGCTGGGGTAGGATGGGTGTATTGCTCGCGGGACTGTTTGCGATCCTGACAATTGGCGCATCGCTCGGCGGCGGTAACGCTTTCCAGGTTAGTCAGGCAATGTCGGCAGTGCAGGGCGAAGTGCCTTTCTTTGCTGAAAATCCCTGGGCGTTCGGGGTGTTGATGGCGTTTGCTGTTGGCGTCGTGATCATCGGCGGGATTCGCAGAATTGCGCATACCGCAGAAGCGATTGTGCCGCTAATGGTGCTGATTTATCTGAGTGCAGCGTTATGGATTATTGTTACCAATATCGATCAATTACCCGATGCGTTCGGCTTAATCGTCAGCGAAGCATTTTCCCTTGAAGCAGGGATTGGTGGTTTGATCGGAGCCATCGTACAAGGTTTTAAGCGTGCAGCATTTTCCAGCGAAGCCGGTATCGGTTCCGCAGCAATTGCGCATTCTGCAGCGCGCACACCCTATCCGGTGCGTCAGGGCATGGTGGCATTGTACGAGCCATTTATTGATACCGTTGTCATCTGCACCATGACTGCATTAGTCATCATTATTACCGGTGTTTACAATGCACCGGAGCATGCTGACCTGGTTGCTAACAATCAGGGCGCGGCGCTCACTGCGCAGGCTTTTGGTTCGGTCATATCCTGGTTTCCTATTATTCTTTCCATTGCTGTGGTGCTGTTCGCTTACAGCACCATGATTGCCTGGTCTTACTACGGTGAGCGTTGCTGGACGTATTTATTTGGTGAAAAAAGCTCGATGATTTATCGGATATTATTTATTGTTTTCGTGGTGGTCGGGTCAGTATCCAGTGCGACCAGTATCCTGGATTTTAGTGATTTATTACT
This sequence comes from uncultured Thiotrichales bacterium, assembly GCA_964577195.1. Lineage (GTDB taxonomy): Bacteria > Pseudomonadota > Gammaproteobacteria > UWMA-0217 > UWMA-0217 > HyVt-560. The sequence goes on from CAZNYF010000140.1 coordinate 6,620, forward strand.
ACTGTCTATGGCGTTTCCAAACTTCATCGCGCTCTATGCATTGAGTGGCAAAGTACGCGTTGCTCTGGACGAATATCTGGTGAAGCTTTTACGCGGTGATTTGGACAAAGAGGTGGGTCGTTGAGTTCAATCAACCGTCAAGCGCTGGTGCCCTATACCCCAGAGCAGATGTTTGCTCTGGTGGACGATATCAACGCTTACTCACAATTTTTGCCTTGGTGCGCGTCATCAGAAGAGCTGAGTCGAGCCGGCAATGAGGTGGAAGCGAGTGTTGAAATCGCTAAAGGCGGCATCAGAAAATCTTTCACCACGCTGAATCGTTCGCAAGGTAGCGAAGTGATTGAAATGACGCTCGTCAAAGGGCCCTTTAAACATTTACATGGCTACTGGCGATTTCTTTCACTCAAAGAGGGAGAGGCTTGCAAAATCTCACTGGATTTAGAATATGATTTTTCCAACAAGCTGATTGCTTTGGCAATAGGGCCTGTCTTTCACAGCGTTGCCGATTCACTCGTGGATGCATTTGTTAAACGCGCTAAACAATATTATGGCGATCAAAAACCAGATAGCTCAGCATGATTATTGAAGTCACCTATGCCTCGGTTGCGGAGCAGGTATTGCTCGAAGTGGATGTTCCTGACGAGGCGAACATTGAACAGGCAATTAAATCCTCAGGCATCTTGCAGCAGTTCCCCGAAATTTCACTGGATGAATACAAAGTCGGTGTGTTCGGACATGCCGAGTCATTAACCACGGTCTTGCGTGAAAAAGATCGGGTTGAGATCTATCGGCCCATCACCTGCGACCCGAAAGAGGTAAGAAGGCAACGGGCAAAGAAGAAAAAGTAGTACCTAG
>CAZNYF010000141.1:0-7460 GCA_964577195.1 uncultured Thiotrichales bacterium
GCTAGATTGGATCAGGCCTAGCGTTTTTTCTTTTTCTTCTTTCTGGCGGCTTTCTTCGCTTCTTTTAGTTCGCGCTCAGCTTCAACTTCCAGCAGTTCTTTTTCCATCATTTCAGGCGTTTCAAAGCTGAGTCTTCCCAACTGACCTGAGCGTAACTCGCCCAAAAATATTTTTGATACTTTATCCAGCTCGACTGTCCCACCACCCCGTAAACAGCCACGCTGACGGCCTATTTCTTGAAAAAACTCATATTCTGATTGCGGCACTGCCGCCAAATTATAGCGTTCGCAAAGCTGTTGCGGATATTCAGACAATAAGTATTCCGCAGCAAAAAAAGCCACGTTGTCATGCTCTATAGCTGTGTCTTTAACTGCTCCAGTAGTTGCCAAACGATAACCACTATTGCGGTTCTCAACATTTGGCCAGAGCATTCCCGGTGTATCCAGCAACACCAGATCGTCGCTTAATTGAATTCTTTGCTGTCCTTTGGTAACCGCCGGTTCATTGCCTGTTTTAGCAATGCTTCTACCCAGTAAGGTATTTATCAGCGTAGACTTTCCCACATTGGGAATCCCCATAATCATCGCTAGAATAGTTTTATCCGGGCGAATTTTATTTGCCAGCATCTTGCGACAAAGATCAGGAATTATTTTTATTTTATCTGGTTCTTGTAATGAAATTGCGAGTGTTTTTACCTGTCTTTCCTGCTCGTACCATTGCTGCCAGACAGCGGTCATTTTCGGATCTGCAAGATCCGACTTATTGAATAGTTTTATACAGGGTTTATCGCCGCGAATGGAGGCGATCATGGGATTCTCACTGCTGAACGGAATTCTGGCATCGAGAATCTCGATAATGAGATCGACCTTTGGCAGCGCCTGTTTCATTTCCTTGCCGGCCTTGTGCATATGGCCGGGATACCATTGTATTTTCACGGTGCGGGGTTTCCTGCTAAAAGGGAAAGGCCTTGCGCGGGATTCTGGAAAAATCAGTGGGATTTTATCCAGGTTGATGCGCTTCGTGCCTCAGCACATCCTACATGCCTACTGAGCCCTGAGCCTAGAAAAATTCAGTTGGCCGTTTAACACGGGGTCAGGGGTCATAGGTCAGATAATCCATGCACCCGTGTTTCGTATGTCATCAGGCTACGCTCGTTCGAACACCGTGGCGATTCCTTGTCCTAGTCCGATACACATGGTCGCTAATCCGACATTCACATCATTGGCTTTCATCAGATGTAGCAAGGTGCCAGAAATTCTTGCGCCTGAGCAGCCCAACGGGTGTCCCAGCGCAATTGCGCCACCATTGAGATTGACCTTTTCATCCATTTGATCGATAAGCTTCAAGCCTTGTAACACCGCCAATGATTGTGCGGCAAAAGCTTCGTTTAATTCCACCAGCTCGATATCATTGATGTTCATTCCGGCACGTTTGAGTGCTTTGCCAGTCGCTGGTACGGGGCCATAACCCATGATAGAAGGATCACAGCCGGCAACTGCCATAGATTTGATTCTTGCCAGCGGTTCCAGCCCGAGCGCATTGGCGCGCTCTTCGGACATCACCAGCATCGCTGAAGCGCCATCCGACAGCGCCGATGAAGTCGCCGCAGTGACGCTGCCATTAACCGGATCAAAGACCGGCCGGAGTTTTGCCATGCCTTCCAGGGTTGAATCGGGGCGAATCACCTCGTCATAATCACAGGCCATCAGTACACCGTCTTCATCATGACCTTCGATGACAATCAGCTCATTTTTGAATCTGCCCTCCACCGAGGCTTCCTGCGCTTTCATGTGCGAGCGCAGACCAAATTCATCCTGACGCTGACGACTGATCTTGTGAATTCTAGCGAGCATTTCTGCGGTCAGCCCCATCATGCCACTGGCTTTGGCGGTGTGACGACTGATTGCCGGACTAAAATCTACGCCATGAGTCATGGGTACATGCCCCATGTGCTCAACCCCGCCGATGAGAAAAACATCGCCACAGTTCGACATAATTGCCTGTGCCGCACTATGCAACGCCTGCATAGAAGAACCACAGAGGCGGTTCACAGTTTGCGCCGCAACAGAGTGCGGAATTCGCGTTTGCAGCGCAGCATTTCTGGCAATATTAAAGCCTTGCTCCAGCGTTTGCTGGACGCAGCCCCAAATCACATCTTCAATTTCTGCCGGGTCTACTTGCGGGTTCCTGTCGAGCAAGGCTTCGATCAGCTGTGCTGACATATCATCCGCTCTCACATGACGGTACATACCTGCTTTGGAGCGTCCCATAGCGGTTCGTACCGCATCCACTATAACAACCTGTTTCATGACCCACCTCCAGCTTGATTAGGGCGCGGATAGAAAGTTTCTCCTGCCGCAGCCATCGTTCGCATACCCTCCGTTGGCTCATACGCTTTACCCAAATGCTGATATTTTTCTGCACTGCTAATGAGGTTTTTCAAACCAACATGGTCTGCATACTTCAACGCGCCGCCTCTGAATGGAGGAAACCCAATACCATAAATCAATCCCATGTCTGCCTCCGCCACTGTGGTAACAATATCGTCTTCGAGACAGCGGATGAGTTCGATGACCATCGGCAACATCATCCTGTCGATGATTTCCTGCTTATCAAATTTTTTCAACTCAGCGCAAACCGGTTTTAATATCTCAAACACCGACTCATCAACAATCTTCTTCTGCTTGCCGGATCGATCCAGCTCATAGCGATAAAAGCCCACATCATTTTTCTGTCCGTAACGCTGTTTTGCATACAAAGCATCCAGGGCGCTGTCAAAATCATTCGCCATGCGATCCGGGAAACCATCTGCCATGACAGCAGCGGCATGATGACCGGTATCCAAACCAACCACATCCAGTAAATACGCAGGCCCCATCGGCCAGCCAAAACCTTCCATGACTTTATCAACATCACGAAAATCAGCACCGTCTTTTAGCAGCAAATTAAAGCCACGAAAATAAGGAAATAACACCCGATTAACCAAAAACCCGGGGCAGTCATTCACTACAATGGGCGACTTGCCCATCGCACTGGCTAAAGCCACTACCGAAGCCACCGTGGCATCACTGGTTTTTTCGCCACGAATAATTTCCACCAGCGGCATCAGGTGTACCGGATTGAAAAAATGCATCCCGCAAAATTGATCCGGTCGCTTGAGGTCTTTTGCTAACAGGTCAATTGAAATTGTCGAAGTATTGGAGGTTAAAATCGCATCGTCAGCCAGCAACGCTTCCGTTTCTTTTAATACTGCCGCTTTAATCTTCGGGTTTTCAACAACCGCCTCAACCACCAGTTGAGTATCACCCACCTCGGCATAATGCAGCGTTGGTGTAATCCGGGATAAAGTCTCCACCATGCCCGTCATATCAATTTTTCCACGCTTGATTTGCTTGCCCAGTAGCTTGGAAACTTCGCCCATACCCTGATCGAGCGCCTCGCTACGAATATCTTTCATCACTACGGCTATTTTCTTACCTGCTGCCTGATAGGCAATACCACCCCCCATAATGCCTGCACCCAACACCGCCATTTTTTCTATTTTTGCAGCTGTTTTTGCGGCAGATTTCGCTTGCCGTTTTAACTGTTGATCATTCAGAAATAACGTCACCAAAGACTCGGCAACTGGCGTATAAGCCACCTCGATAAAGGCTGCCCGCTCGATCTCTAATGCCTCATTACGCGACAATCCGGCGGATTGCTCAATCACATCAACGGCTTTAAACGGTGCCGGGTAATGGGTACCTGCTTTGCTAAAAATAAAAGCGCGTGAGGTTTCGAATACCATTTTGGCATCGACTGGAACCAGCGTCAGCGGAGACTGTTTGCGATGCCGTCGGGTTTTCCAATCCAGCTTTCCTGCCACTGCCGAGCGGAGCATTTTAATGCCTGCCTCGCGTAATTTGTCAGGTGTAACGACCGCATCAACAGCGCCTATTTTTAGAGCTGCTTCAGCGTTTGATGGAGCGCCACCAGCGATCCATTCAATGGCATTATCAGCTCCGATCAAGCGCGGTAATCGAGTGGTGCCGCCCCACCCGGGAATGAGGCCTAATTTGGTCTCTGGGAGGCCCATCGTTGCTGCTGTGCTCGCCAAGCGAAAATCACAGGCCAGACACATTTCCATACCACCGCCAAAAGCAGCGCCATTAATCGCTACCAGTGTTGGTACCGGTAAGTCCTCAAAGTCATTAAACATCAAGTTGCAGTCTCTCAACCACCGATTCAGGCTCTCTTTCGGCATAGCAAATTTGTTTAGGAATTCAGTCACATCAGCACCAACAATAAATGTCTTTTTACTACTGGTGACCATTACAGCTTGTAAATCCTTAATTTCATGCAACGTCTGAAGCGCTGCCCGCAGCTCCATTAGCGTTGCCGCATCAAATTTATTGACTGAACCATCAGCATTGAAACATAACTCGACAATACCATCGTCAAGCTGGCTGCACTGGATGGAATCTCCTTTGTAAATCATTTTTATCTCCGCTGTTTCCAAGCTTGAAAAATCATTTGGGCGCGCAAAAGACGCGTAAGCTCACTGCTCTTTTGCATCCTGCAACCGCAGTATTAGCACATCCATGTACGTCATTGCTGTGCCTTTTGATCAGAATTATACGAACTGGACACCCGACTATTACTTAATAGGGCATCTCTAAAAATAGAAGTGTTGCTGAGGGAAATCAGGAATAGTGCATTTTTTACGCAAAAATGAGGCGAATACTGGGTGTATTTAACGATTTTTTGCGTAAAAAAGGTGCTGTTCATGGTTTTTCTCAGTGGTGCTTGTATTTTTAGAGACGCCCTATAGTTCAAACCAACGTACCAGTCTTGTGCTATGACCAATAATACAGAAAGAATTAAAAATTTTTAGCTTATATGCGGCTGAATTCTACACCTAACGAGTAATGCTTGGATGACTTCACAAAATAGTGACTTCAGTTCGAAAACGAGTTTTTGAGGGAACTTATCCTGAAACTAAATCACTAACTGCAATCATCACAGAGAATAAAAGGTTTTCCACTGACCGAATAATCACAACCGTTAAATCATAAAACACAATGAATAAATGTGACCTCGTCCACAACAGCCAATTACTCAGTCTGTAGAATCACATAAAATTTTTAAACCGCCAAATCAGGGGCTGGGGCTTGGGGCTCTAATAAATCTGATTGCGGCTAGTAAAAATCCTGGGGAGGATTATGCGTACTTTTAATACAGTTCTATCTATCTTTTTCTGTGCCTCACTGGTTGCTTGTGGTGACCCAAGCAAAGATAGCGGCGTTATCAAAAATCTTGATGATCAAGTTCTAGGTGATGAAGGTGAAGCAAGAAATGAAAATCGGAATATGACGCGCGATACCATCGAAGACCAATCACTGGACATTAACCTTGGAGAAATTGCACTTCCTACGGATGCCTCCGTATCGATTGAAACGCCACCCTCTAATGGGGAGGTTTTGATTAGTGAGTCTCAGTTCGCTATTTATCAACCAATCTCCGGGTTCCTCGGAAACGACGAATTTAAATACAGTGTGCTTCAAGCCAATGGTCAGAAAGACATCTACACCATCGCCATTAACGTCGCCGCTAAAATTCCTGTAGTTAGCGCTAAAATTACAGTGGTTCAAGTTACCCGTTGGAAAAATGATGCCACCGCGGCCTATACCATCATTCATGATGATTTATGTGCCTGGGACGTTTCCGTAGGCAGCATGTTTCTTCGTTGGAGAGAACTTTCCGAAAGAAACCTTGTAGCTGGATACGGAGTCATTGCTGGCAGCTGTGGAGAAAACGAATTTACAGAGATGCACAAGATGGTCGATGCTGGAATGGAGATGGTGAATCACTCCTATTCTCATATTGATCTTGATCTTGATGAAAACGTCACAGAGTGGGACACCGAGATGGACCTCTCCACAGAAATTTTGCGACAACAGGGGTTTGACGTGAACTACTTCGTCTTCCCGTTTGATTCTTTTAACGAAGCTATGTTTCAAAGACTCAATAACAACCTCGGTTATCTCGGTTCACGCGGCGGGCGACGTGACAACGTAATGGGTGTGGTTAATTCAGACACCATGAACGCCGACGATGTCATCGAACCCTTTCGCAATAGATTTGATATTTATAATGAGCTCGACCCCCCTGAATTTCGTTTTTCAGCCTACGCCGGTGGCAACCCACTCGACGAATACGTTGATGATGCCATTAACCAGGGCGGCTGGGCGCTCAGAGAGCTACATGGCATTGAGTTCGAAGCTTCGTGGGGCAATGTCCCTTTAGTTGACTACCTGAATCATCTTGATTATGTGCAAAATTTGGTAGCCCAAAACAGTCTCTGGGTAGGAACGCCGACCGATGTTACTCGCTACCGCGCATCGCGAACTTATTGTGGCGATGCCGTGATCAGCGAAGGTACGATTAATTTCACAACGCCTACTGCCGCTGGTTGTCAAAAATACGCAACACCTTTAAGCGTCATTGTCACCGTAGATAATCAAGCAACCATTAAAGCCGTACAAAACGGGAAAGAGCTACCCATAGAGTCCATTACTGATTTGCAATACATGCTTAACATTGATCCAACCAAAGGTGCCACTGAATTTATTTCTGAATAATTTGTTATTCACCGATGACTCAATGCAAATCTGATTTGGATAGCACTGAGTCATCGGAATCAATCAGGGTCAAACTGATAAGATAGCATTTCAATATCTTTGGCAAAATGTGCGGCTACCAGGGCGGCAGTATCATCAGTATAATAACTCCGGTAGTCATTCTTTCTATCCACCGCTTTTCTTTTTTGCGGTAACGCTATCTGATTAATACCAATTTTTTCACAGGCAAAATCAAAGTCCTGCTGTAACTGTTCAGTACGACCAATAAAATCAACCAATTTATTACCGTGTAAATCCACTAAATAATCGGTTTGTAGCTCCAACGATGTATCAATGTGATATTGATAAGGTCGATCTGGATCAAATTTCCAACGCATAAACGTATTAAAGTTATCAATCCCGTTCATGACCTGCGGCCGTTCACGTTTAATATGATAAAAAGAGCTAACTTGTAAATCCCAGGGGTTTCTAACAAAAGAAAATTTAAATAAATTTGTAAAAAGTTCCTCAGGCAGCATTTCTTTGGCAGCAATAATTTTACTGTGACGAGGAAATTTTGTACCCAGCTTGTGCCCCGTCATATGACTGAAACGATGACATAAAAACATCATCGGATAGTAAGGATCCCGCCAACGAAGCTTATTTAACGCTGCACGAACACTCGTGCCACCCGTCTTAGCAATATGGATAAACAGAAACTGATATCGATTTGATAGAAGCATAATAGGGTGTGGCACGGCTGTAGAGCTACCATTATACTGAATTGATAGTGGTATCAAAAAACATTCAATCCATCACGGAAAATCTCTCCACACCGCCCTTTAGGGACGAATAAACAAT
>CAZNYF010000142.1:0-7426 GCA_964577195.1 uncultured Thiotrichales bacterium
CTTAGTTATTTCTGCGAATTCTCAGCATCACACCCAACCAAAGCATTAGGCCAAAAACCAGGAACCAATCAGCACGTTCATAAAGATGTACCGGATCGCCCGAAACACTACAGCCGCTGCTGGAGCCTTTAGGTCGGTTGGCGGCACCGGCAAAGGCAACACCGCCTAAGCTTCTGACTTCACCATTTTCCACTCCATCGGCATCGTTAGCACCACCGTCGCGGATATTTAGGAAAATACATCGGTTACCCGGCTGTAAGCCAATCTGGAATACACCCGATGCATCGGTACATAATCCGTTTTCGGCCGCTGCTGCTGAACCAATTTCATCACCCGTCGCTGCATCAAAGCTTGACCATTTGCTGGTTGCAAACAGGCGGAAGATAGCGCCTTCCGGGATATCTTCATCCATGCGGTAGACGATTTGAATTTGCTCACCAGCATCAACGCCTGTGACGACAAAGTCAGTACAGCCGCCAATACACTGAGCACCACTGTCAGGATTAATGACAGGGTCAGACAGACCCAAGCTTGTCGAATTGATACCTATGCCGGTCTCAATTCCCAATGACACGGCGGTATCACCAGGCAGCAAACTCAATTCACGCGTTGATAATCTGGTCTGTGCCGAGATACCCGAGACATTAGCAGAATCTTCAGTGGCAGAATTTGTTGCGGCAGAGGCAAGACTAAACCCTCCTGATACAGTGATTGTTTCAACGATGGCTGGCGCATTAGCATCACCACCGCCGAGACTGGGCACATCCAGCGACACTTTACCTTCTAAATGCAGCTCATAAGAGACGTTACCAAAACCGGATGGATCACCATCTGGCACTGTGGCTGTGTAAAAAATGGTGTAAGTATCGCCATCGCTGCAATCACCCTCACAGGTCATGATCGCGACACTTTCTGCGTTTCGAGTAGCACCCCCATCGACACCGCCGTGAGGGCGTTTAACCAATGGAATCACCGGAATAGAATTCCAGCTGACGCCCCAGCCTGAGAAATCCAGTAACACATTACCTGCGCCATCATCAGAGATGATCGACACATCGCTGGTGCTTAAAGAAACTCCGGTATTGCCGAAAAACGTCCAGGGATTATCAATACCAGGAACGATTGGTGCAGAAGTTGCCGATTGTGTGGTGGTAAGCGCTAACCCCTGATTACCCGCAAGACCCACATAGATCCAGCCTCCCGGTCCTGCTGCTTCCATCGCAAACCATGAACCTGCACCTACCTCTGGTTTAACTGTCGCACTGGCACCCGGATTAATCGACAGAATCGAAGCCGGATCCAGAATCGCCGCTGAAGCATCGGCTACGGTGACATTGATCGTGCCTTCGTTGGAAGTGCCGCCATCATTGTCGTTAACCGTAAAAGTGAAGCTGTCCGCACCCAGAAAACCCGCATTCGGTGTATAAGTAATTGCACCGGTTGACGCATCAACGGTTGCGGTACCATTTTCAGGCTGAGTGACAATCGCAACCGAAGTGGCATCAAGCTCCCCGTCTGCATCGGAAACACCTGCTAGCGGATCAATCACTGTGCTCGAACTGGTCGCTGAATTCAGAGTCGCCGAGACATCAGCTGCTTCTGGTACTGCATTGACCACGTCGACAGCGACTGTGGCTGAGTTTGATACTGAGCCATCAATATCATTCACGGTGTAGTCAAAACTATCGCTACCAGAGAAACCCGTTACCGGCGTATAGGTGACTGTGCCGGTAGCTGCGTCAACTTCAGTGGTGCCGTTAGCGCCATCCGTTGCTGTAACCGTTGTCGGATCCAAACCGCCGTCGTCAGTATCGTTATCCAGAACAGCGACGCTGGCAGAGGTATTTCTACCCACTGTTAATGTATCCGCTATCGCGACTGGAGCCTCATTGATGCGCACTGTCACTGTAGCGATATTTGAAATTTCACTTTTCGGATCGGTAAAGGTGTAAGTAAAGCTATCGGAACCCGTTGCGCCGGCTGCCGGGGTATAGGTCACAACCCCTGTTGAATTAACCGAGACACTACCACTTCCACCCTCTGTTTCTACGGTGGAGCCATCAATGGCATCGTCGCCATCCACATCATTGCCAAGAACATCTATTTCAATGGTTTGACCGGCTGATGCAACAACAGTGTCATCATTCGCAATCGGTGCAATATTACCTTCGCGGACACGGATCGTAATCGTACCCTCAGCAGATTCCAGGCCGGTATTGTCCTTAACGGTATATGTCACCTCGCAAGACTCTTCAATCGCCGCGCCATCCGCGTAGGTTACGACACCCTCATCGCTAGCAAAAACTACGCCACCACCGGTACAGTTGTCAGAGAAACCCAGGCTTGAAAAATCAACCGTGTCATTGCCCTGGGGATCAGTCACTTTGCCACTTAAATCAATGGTTGTTCTGCCGCCAGTCGCCAACGCACCATGTGCAATGCTTGCAACGGGAGCATCTTCACTAATCTCACGTGGTTGATCAGGATCAGCTGGCGCTATAACGGGTGGCTCTGTGGTGCCGCCACCGCTTGCAGTCGATGCAATTTCGCCTTCCAGATGGATATGGTATTTCACCCCATCAAAGCTCGTTCCGGATCCCTGTGGCACTGTCGCGGTGTAATCCAATATATAACTATCGCCATTTTCACAAGTAGCGCCGCAAACCATCAACGCTTCACCATCAGCGTTTGCCAGATCACCATCTGCACCAGGTTGCGCGCCACCCGACATGGGTATGTTCGCAATTCCGTTCCAGGCGATACTCCAGCCAGAAAAGTCCAGCGAGACCTTACCGGAGCCATCGTCATTTAAAATCGTTGGAGCCGAGGTGGTTTGATGCAAACCAAAATTAGCAAAGAAAATCCACGGATTATCAATGCTCGACTTAATAACTTCGGCAGTTCCACCAGCGGTTTCAGCGGCCTGAGCCGTGCCAATGGTGACACCATCCTTACCTTCAACACCGGTATAGACCCAAGCACCTGGACCGAGTGATTCCATCGCAAACCAGGAACCGGTTCCATTAGGTGGCCGTGTAAACCCGCCTTCCGCCTCTGTAACACTCAAAGTTGCGCTATCACTGAGTTCAGCCAATGACACATTGGGAGAAAACCACAAAGCAGCAACTGCCAAAAGAGAATATCTAACCATCGGGTTTTTTTTCATTCGAAGTTTGTACATGTCATGGGCTCTATAAAATTTTCTAAATACTGGATTAATCATTTGATCAACACTAAATTCATTAACGCATTTTAAAGAAACTTAACTGTTACTCATATTTCATCGTCAAACTCATACCAAATGAATTCTGAAACATTTTAAACGAACCAAAATTAGAACCATCGTCTGAAACATACGTTGGCCCACTTTGCTCATTCTCATACGCGTGTATATAAGAGAAGTTCAAAAATTTAGTATCCGATAATCCCCAGGTGCCGCCCAAAGTTAAATGACTCTGGGTTGCGGCAGGCGCGAGTAAATTAAATATAATTTCTCGGTTTTCATCGATTGGGCTCTTGCCATAATTCCAGCCAAAACGGAATGCTAATGACGGACTTAACTCAAAATTCACACCTAATTTAGTGACAACCTGATCATCATAACCAAAGCCCAAGCCTTCTCTTTGCCCAAGCTGCTGTGTATTCGGATCAAGCGAACCACTGGGATCACCAGCAAGATTCGGCCCAATATTACTGATCGAGCGTACGCCGGTATAAAAGGTTTTAGAGATATCAAAAGCAAAAGTAAAAGGACCTAGTCCATAACTAATGCCGATGCCTGCGTTTGCCGGAATATCCAAATCTCCGTTTTCGGCAAATAATTCCTCATATTCTTTATATTCTGACATATCAACTTTTGATGAATACACCAGACCCACCTTCATATTACCGTAATCACCCAGCCAACCAATTCGAGCACCAAAACCGTAGCTCCAATCCTCGCCTTGATTAGAGAAATCCTGATTGGTTCCAGAAGTCTGCGTAAAAGGATCAAACAAATCCAGACCATTAGCACTGAACCGTCCAATCGCCGTAATTAAAGATAAACCCAAAGCATTTACTTTATCCGAGGATTGCCAGGCAACTGTCGGATTAATTTCCATAATTAATAAATTAACACCTAACTCATCATTAATTTTAGGTGCTAACGCTGGATCGCCGGTACCTGCGGCGGCAGCTTGAAAAAAGTTCTTGTCGTAGACGCTTGCTCCACCGCCCAGCGCACCACCATTAATACTGTAGGTCAGTCCACCATCATTTTTAAAGATACGTCCAAACGAGGGCATCGGATAAACATTATCAATCCCCCATTCGTCATTGTGGCTCTCTGCAGTGACAGAGCCTAAGCGACCTTCTGCAATCGGGATAAAAAGATCACCACCAATATCAAGCTGAGCCTTCATGCCAGCCGTCGTTGCAGGATTAGCAAATCCGGACAATGAATCCAGACGGGTTGCGATGCCGACGCCGCCCATACCACGAGAGATATTTCCTGAACCGATCAAGAAAAGACCATTGGTTGCATGTGCGAGTGGCGATGCTCCAAAAATAGCAGTGGCAAGCAGTAGATTTCTTCCTCTCATTGGCGATTTACTCCTGATATCTAGAATTTATCTCTAGAATATAATCTAAGATGAGGATAATTAAAAGTTTTTTCCAAATCTTGAAGTAACATTCCGTGTAAGGAGGCTACCGGTGAAACGTAAAAAACACCCTTTTGAGTCGCCAGTGGCTTAAACAAAGTTGATAATCTCGGTATCCCTCAAAACAAATAAAATTTATGAGCGTTAATATCCAGCTGGCCGAGTACGCAAACCCTGTTCATCAGAAACAGCTTATGGATCTCATGCAGTATTACAGCAGAGATACCATGGGTGGCGGACAACCATTGGCAGAATTCACTCGCGCCAATCTACTCTCGGCACTGGCAAACATACCCACAGCATTCAGCATTCTCGCCACCTGTGAAGGTAATCCAGCCGGATTGGTCAATTGTTTTGAAGGCTTTTCTACTTTCGCCTGCCGTCCCTTGATAAATATCCATGATGTCATCGTTAAATCTGAGCATCGCGGACAAAACATTAGCCAGCTGATGCTAAAGCAAGTCGAACTCATCGCTCGACAACGCGGTGCTTGCAAGCTGACGCTGGAAGTCCTGCAAGGTAATCAAATCGCACAGAATGCGTATGGAAAGTATGGTTTTAGTGCCTACCAGCTGGGTCCTCCCATGGGACATGCGCTGTTCTGGGAAAAGAAACTAAGTACCCGCGGAACGCAGACAAACTGATTCAAAGACATACATTCAATCGCTCAATGTTAGTTAGAATGAAACCACAATGAAAAAACTTATCTTTTTTTTACTGCTTTTATCCACAGCCGCAATCGCGACCTGGTTTCACTATCAACCGGACGCAGCATTGTCTGTAGAGGTCATTTCTCCGCAACGCGGGCGAATTGAAACGGTCATCAGAGTCACTGGGGATATCGTCAATGACCGTACTGTAAAAATGGCTGCACTGGTAGATGGACAAATTAAAAAAATGCCGGTGCGTAAAGGCGACTCCGTTAAAGCGGGACAAATACTAACGGTACTCGACAAACGTGAAGCAAACGCACGCTTACAAAAAGCGCGGGCTGAACTGGCTTTGGAAAAGCAATCCATTGATGAATCTTCGCGGCAATTAAAAAGGCTACAAAAATTATCAGTCTCTGGCGGCACCACCCAGCAACTACTCGATGATGCCCGGGCTAAAGTGAATACTGCCAAAGCAGGTTATAAAGTTGCAGAAGCAATGCTTAAAATCGAAACCATTCATCGCGAGAAAACTACTGTGACCGCCCCTTTTGCCGGCGTGATTACCGAAAAAACCACCGAAGTCGGACAATGGATTGAAGCTGGCACCGCTTTATTTACTCTGGTTGCTGAAGAAGGTAGAGAGATTGAAGTCAATATTGATGCTGGGGATAGTGCGGCGGTTCGCAGCGAACAGCTGGTTTCCGTCAGTAGTGATGCTTGGCCTGATTTTAAATGGCAGGAAAAAATCCTGCGAATTGCACCAGCGATTACGGAGACTTCAGACGCGGCGTTAAACACATTTGCAGTACGAATTTCTTTGGGTAACGACGCACCTCGATTAATGCTGGGTCAACAAGTGGATGCACGAATTCATACAGACAGCCGCGAAGATATTTTAAAATTACCCTTTGGTGCCATTATTGAAAAAGAAAGTGGGTCAATGGTCGCTGTGATTCGTAATCAGCGCATTGTTTTACTACCGGTTCAAACCGGTCTGGAAGATTTCACACACATTGAAATTACCGCTGGCATCACTGAAAACGAGCAAATAATTATTAGCGAAGGGCGTGAATTACAAGAAGGCGAAGCCGTCGCCGCAAAAAATAAGCAACCGTGATTCAATTACAAAACATACACAAACAATATCACCTGGGAGAAATTCCTGTGCCCGTTCTAAAAGGTATTTCACTACACATTAAACAGGGAGAATTTGTCGCCATCATGGGCGCTTCTGGCTCAGGTAAAACAACTTTACTAAATATCATTGGTTGCCTGGATACCATTGATCAGGGCCAATATCGTTTAGCCGATGAACCCATTGAGAATGCCAACGATGATCAACTGGCAAAATTACGCAGCCGGCATATTGGTTTTGTTTTCCAGTTATTTAATTTAATTCCTCGGATTAATGCACTGCGTAATATTGAAATCCCGATGATTTATACCGGTGTGCCTCCCGCTCAGAGAAAAGTCAGGGCAATGCAAGTCCTCGAACAAATGGGCATGGCCGATCGTGCAACGCATGTCCCGGCTCAGCTTTCTGGCGGTCAACAACAACGCGTAGCGATTGCCCGGGCGCTGGTCAATAATCCACAGGTATTGGTTGCTGATGAACCTACCGGAAGTCTTGATACCGGTACCGGAAAAGAAATTATGCAGCTATTTAAGCAACTCAATCAAAAAGGTATGACCATTGTCATGGTCACGCACGAGCATAACATTGCGCAATATGCACAACGTATCATTACCCTCCAGGATGGCGAATGCAGTGTGAATAAGGCGCAATGAGCAACGTAGGCTTTATGCTCGACCGGTTCACTCAAGCCTTATACGCTCTACGTGATAATCGACTACGAACATTATTAAGTATTTTAGGTATTGCCATCGGCATTGCTGCGGTCATGGCAGTAGGGACTATCAGCAAAGGTGGCAACCATTTAGTGTATTCCGAGCTGGAAACCTTTGGTTTAAATTCACTTTGGGTTTACCGGGACTTTCAGGATAAAGACCCGCACCGTCGTATCCGCGAAGGCAGCGGTATTAGTGAAAAAGATTATCAGTCACTAAACAACTGTTGCGATGCCATTAGAAGCCTGAGCCCAAAAGTGAATCCAGGTAAAAGGCTAATTA
>CAZNYF010000143.1:0-1553 GCA_964577195.1 uncultured Thiotrichales bacterium
CCCTTTCAAGAGTCCACTGATACAAGGTAGGTAGTTGCTGTTTTACTTTATCAAGTGATAAACCATACAGATCTAAGACATACGCATTTCTTGGTGACTGGGCAATATCTCTGCCATTAATAAAGTGGCGAATTGTTTTCGGTGCCTTGTGAGGAGGGATCAGGTTGCGGGAGTTCCAGAAGCGTGCAGAGTTCGGTGAGGAACAGCTGGTAGTTGGAACGCTCGGTGCCGGTGGTGTCTTTCCAGCGCTCGATGAAGGTTTGTATTTTTGTGTCCATATTCCCCAAATACCCTGTTTTTATTGCGGGTGACGATTAGGCTGTCGAAATACAGCAGTTTTATTGATTTACCACCTTCCCGACTTTTGGCTATTCATTCTACCTGTAGGTCGTGTTAGATGCGCATTGCAGCAAACTTGAATGACACGGAACCCTCAACGCGCATCGTAACCCGACAGATACTGGAGGTAATGCCTTGCCTCATGTCGGGTTACGATGCGCGAAGACTCTCATAGAGAATTCAAGTGCTGTGGTGTGCGCATCTAACACGACCTACACGGGGTTAGAAAGCTACCCTATAAGAGCCAAAAAACGGATGCTTAATCTTCAAGCCAGAAAGCTTCTATTAATTCACCTTCTCTATCGAGAAGCCACCATTCTATACCATCGTCGGTTTCTACTCTGGAGAGTTGATCACCGTCGTTTTTAATTTCATTGACGGCTAATTGAATTTGAACGGGTATTAAATCGTCATGCTCAATTTTTATTTGTACTTGTATTTTTATATCCATATTCCCTGTGCCGTTTTTAACCCTATACCATGAGCGATCGAAGCAACCGTATGCATTCCCACGCTAGAGCGGTGGGAACGAGGCGCTTTCTTCGTGTGCATGTTGGGCAATCTACAATAAATCATCCAGAACATCTGGCGGCATCACTATTTTCATTTTCTTGCGGAGCTTAATGACTTTGGGATTAAAATTATCCATGATATCCCGATATTGTTCATCCAAAAAACCCTTGGATTTTTCAACCTCTTGTTCCATTTCTTTATCGAGAATAGAAGAGTCTGCCAGTAACGGTTTAATATCCGAAAGAAAATGTCGCCAGCGTACTTTCTTCAAACTTGCTTCATTGGAAAAAATAAAACTCCGATGCGGATCGTTATCCCAATGATTGTCTTTGACATAAATAGCCGGCTCACAGTTGGCATTGGATTGGCTAGTGACCAACCAGCTTTCTTGCATGTAGGCAGTCCAACGGTACTGTAATTCATCCAGCTGTCCTTCCAGTCCGTGTGCGTTTTTTTTCATATCCCAGCTAAAGCCGCCTTCCGTCTTTTTTCCATGATTTTTCCCTTCGACATACTCATGTGGAATGAGCTGCTCTATATAGTTATTTCCAGCTTCTTCACTATCATCACCAAGATGCGTCGCTACTGAGGTAAAACTTGCGTACCAGAAGTTATCATTTATCAGCAATCGAACCCACGGCGGCCATTTAAAAGCGTAATAATCGGCTCCTTTGTAGTCCTTTGACTCTTCTTTTCGAGCT
>CAZNYF010000143.1:1653-7343 GCA_964577195.1 uncultured Thiotrichales bacterium
CTCATCGCATTGAATTAAAAAACTCATCTAATATTTCGAAAGGATTATCAAAACGATGTTCTTCATAACGATCTTCAAGGTAGGGTTTGAGTGTTTTCAGGGATTTAATTTCCCGTGATTGTGATTCGGCTTCTGCGGCAGATTTTTTCATGCCCTGGATGTGGCGCTTGAAGGCTTGATCTGTTTTTTTTGTGGTTGGATTATAGAATTGCTCAAAAGCCATGCGGTGGAAGGGGGATTCAAAACTGTATTCCTCCTGTGCTTCGTGAAGCGTCGTTATTTGCCGTTTGAGCGAATCAATTAACTGTTTTTCATCCGCTTTCGATAAGCCGGCATCATCATCGACATGCTGTTGGTAAAACTCAACAATGGTCATGACATCGCCTTCTTTTCTGGCGGCCAGTAGCCGCGCCATGAGCTTTTGTTTTTTCTCTCGTTTTTCAGGGTCAAGCTCCCGGTCTGGATGCAGTTTTCCGGTAGTGGCTCTGAACATTCGTTTGAATACGGCGTTGCTAATTGCCGGGGTATCTTCTTCCTCTGCTAACAGGTTCTCTTCTGGATTAAAGCCAAAGATGTCGTCCTCCTCATCGGCAAAATCGGGTGGCCCAGCTAATATTTCCTCCAGCATTTCTTCTCGGGCGGTATTGCGTGCCTCGTGATATTCGTCGTATCGCTGCTGTTCTGCCGCAAATAACTCATCTTGAAAAAGGTCATTGATGTCTCCGGTGGTTTTCTCTGGCTTGGGTGGCTCAGGGCCATAAGTTTGGTTCAGAATTCTTTCAACATCATCTCGCGCTTCGTTTTGCCATACTGCTTTGAATGCGTCTTCGTCAAACGGGTTTTCGTCGAACGGATTTTCGCCTTCTTCCATCAGATCTTCTTGCCGGTCAGTCTGCTCTCGCAGTTGATCCAGTAACGGTTTAGAAGCCGTTTCATCCAGCTCAATGCCGCAGCGGAATGCGTCGTAACGGCAGACGTCGTCCAGTACTTCTTCAAAATGCTCGGTACTTTTTAAGGGAGCCAGTATCTCTCCAACCCAGTCATCCAGTTCCTGGCGCTGCCACTGTGCCAGGGTTTTTCTCTGTCCCAATGTTAGTAGGCGTCTCACCAACGGGATTTGCTGTCTCGCAGTTTCGGCTTCAACTGGGCGAATATCCGATTCGATGCGCTGCATAATGGCATCCAGACGGTCACGAAAGACAGCATTTCCCCGCTTCAGTTTTTCTGCTTTTGCCCAGAGTTTTTGAAACTCAGACTGTTTTTTTCGGGATTTTTTTGCGGCTGTTAATCGAGTCATGGGTTACCTTGCGGGGTTGGGCTTACATAGTTTACATAGTAATGAGTATTTTAATGATTGCTAGGTGCGTCTACTCAGCCAAAACCATATTATCCCGATGAATCAGCTCTGGCTCGTCGATATATCCGAGGATGGCTTCAATCTCCTCGCTAGGTTTCCCGCAGAGTTTTCGTACTTCTACTAGCTCATAGTTGATTAATCCGCTGGCGATGCGGTTGTCATTTTCATCAACACATTCTACAAAATCACCGCGGGTAAAATCACCGTGAGCGGAGATCACGCCAACTGCCAGCAGGCTTCTGCCATTTTGTTTCAGCGCGGTGATGGCACCTTGATCCAGCACCAGTTTGCCAAGGGTTTGCATGTGACCGGCGATCCATTGCTTGCGGGCTGCGACGGGTTTTTGCTCTGCGATCAGGCGTGTTCCAAGATGTTCGCCGCTACAGATGCGGGTAATAATTTGTGATTCTCGACCGGCTGCAATAATGGTATGAGTGCCAGACCGGGCGGCGCGCCGGGCGGCCAGCACTTTGGTTCGCATCCCGCCGAGACTCAACTCGGAAGCGGATTCACCAGCGAAACCCAATAGTGTTTCATCCGTAGAGTCGGCCTGTTTGATCAGTTTTGCGCCATCATGCTCGCGAGGGTTTTTATCGAATAGCCCGTCTTGATCTGTGAGCAGCAGCAGAGCATCAGCGTCAATTAAATTGCCGACCAGAGCGGCGAGTGTATCGTTATCACCAAAGCGAATTTCATCAATGGAAACCGTGTCGTTCTCGTTCACCACTGGAATGACGCCGAGTTTCAATAAGGTTTGCAATGAACTGCGCGCGTTTAAATAGCGGCGACGGTTGCTCAAGTCGTCGTGAGTCAGCAGGATTTGCGCGCTTAACAGGCCGTGATTTTGAAAGCAGCTTTCATAAGCGCGAATCAGTCCCATCTGACCTATCGCGGCGGCTGCCTGAAGCTCGTGAATCGCTTTGGGACGTTGATTCCAGTGAAGACGGCTCATGCCTTCGGCAACGGCACCGGATGATACCAGGACGATCTCCTTGCCTTGTTGGCGCAGCGTGGCGATTTGTTCTGCCCAATCTTGCAGCGCCTTGTGATTCAGACCTCGCCCATCATCGGTAATCAGCGCGCTGCCGATTTTAATAACCCATCGGTTTGCCTGAGCGAATGCTGTGTCCACTACGATTCCTGTTGTTCGAAATAACCCATGATATCGTTAATCAACTCGGTGAGACCACTTCCGCTCACTGCCGACACGGCGTAGACCGGCGCATCCCAGTTGAGACCGCTGACGATGGCATCTATCGCCGCCTGTTGTTCATCTTCAGCCAGCAAGTCGGTTTTGTTAATCACTAACCAGCGTGGTTTGTCGGCCAATGTTTCGTCGTATTTTTGCAGCTCTTTTTCCAGAGCACGTACGGATGAGACCGGATCAATATCCGATTCCGGCGGCATGATATCTACCAGATGCAGCAACAATCGAGTGCGCGATAAGTGCTTAAGAAACTGGATGCCCAGCCCCACACCTTCTGAGGCACCTTCGATCAAGCCAGGAATATCAGCAATGACAAAACTGTTGTGTGGCGCAGGACTGACCACCCCAAGATTGGGGTGCAGAGTGGTAAAAGGGTAGTCAGCAATCTTGGGCTTGGCGGATGAGACCCGGCTGATCAAGGTTGACTTACCGGCATTCGGGAAGCCGAGCAAACCCACATCTGCGAGCAGTTTGAGTTCCAGCCTCAGCTCACGTATATCGCCTTCGCTGCCTTTGGAAAATTGTCGGGGAGCGCGATTGGTGGAGCTTTTGTAGCGGGTATTGCCAAGGCCATGAAAGCCCCCTTTCGCTACCAGCAAGCGTTCGCCGATTTCGATCAGTTCGCCAATCTCTTCATCGGTTTCATTATCGTAGACGATGGTGCCAACAGGTACGGGTATATCGAGGTCAGCACCGCTTCTGCCGGTGCAGTTGCGTCCCGAGCCACCAGTGCCGCGCTCACCTTTGAACTGTCGCGAAGTACGAAAATCAGAAAGCGTATTCAGATTTTGATCAGCAATCAGATAAATACTGCCTCCATCGCCTCCATCTCCGCCATCCGGGCCGCCAAATTCGATGTATTTTTCACGCCGGAAGCTGACGCAGCCATGCCCGCCGAATCCGGCATTGATCTTGATGGTGGCTTCGTCTATGAATCTCATAACATCTCTCTACAAAAACAAAAAAGCCCCGCACTGGGCGGGGCTTCATTATACGTGATCTATCAGGCTAGCTAGTAACGGGTACGATGCTAACGTATTGGCGCTTTTTTAGTCCCTTGATCTGGAATTTTACAGTGCCATCCATTTTCGCGAAGAGCGTGTAGTCCTTACCGCAACCGACATTTTCTCCAGGGTGGAATTTGGTGCCGCGCTGACGAACAATGATGCTACCGGCGTTTACCAATTGACCGCCAAAGCGTTTTACGCCGAGTCGTTTCGATTGCGAATCACGACCGTTGCGGGTACTACCGCCTGCTTTTTTATGTGCCATTTCGAAGTTCCTCTAAAATTTGTTTGTGTTTACCTGCTTAAACGACTTTACCGCCGTCCAGCTCGTCTTGCCATTTTTTCAGCTCATCCCATTTACCATCGCGAGCCATTTCAGCTTGCTGACCCCAGGTTGCCGGATCATGAGAAGCCAGACTGGGCTTGGCAGCGGCAAGAATCTCTCTAACTTTTTCTACATCGGCATCAGCCAGTGCAGCAAAATCTCCAATACCGGCAGTTGTCAGGGTTGAAGCGATCTTGGGGCCGATACCTTCGATTTTGGTTAAATCGGTTTGATCGGCAGAAGCTGCTTTAGTGCTTTTAGCTGCGGCTGCGGGTTTAGCTTTTGCAGCAGCTTTTTTCGGTGCAGCTTTCTTGGCTGCGGGCTTTGCGTCGGCTGTAGCGGCAGGTTTTTCTGCTGGCTTGGCATCTGCTTTGGCAGCAGGTTTTGCTACAACTTTTTTCTTTGCAGCTGGTTTCACTGAGCCATCGGTGCTGATACCGGTAATTTCTACCTCGGTAAAAGATTGGCGATGTCCCATTTGCTTGCGGTGATGCTTGCGACGGCGGAATTTAATAATGTCCACTTTCTTGGCGCGTCCGTTGGACTGAACCGTTCCGCTGACATTGCCACCCTCTATATAAGGTGTGCCGACATTAACATCGTCACCATCAGTAACGAGTAGAACCTTGTCGAATACCACTGAGTCGCCATCTTCGACCCCCAGCTTTTCTATGCGAATCACATCGCCTTCGGATACTCTGTATTGTTTGCCGCCTGTAGCGATTACCGCGTACATGTCACTCTCCGCTAAAACCGTGGAAAAAAAGAGGACGAATCTTACCGATGTGGTCTGACAAGGTCAAACCCTTTGTCGGTTCATTTCGTTATTGCTGCAAGTAATATTCAGCAGCAATGCCAAGAAAAATGACCAGTCCCAGATAATTGTTGTTCAAAAATGCTCTCAGGCAGTCTGCACGCTGGCGTTGCCTGATTAAAAACTGTTGGTAAAGCCCCATGATTGAGGCAATTCCCAGCGCTAAAAAATATGGCCAGTGGAATTCTTCGATTCGGCCAATAAAGATCAGTGTCAGCAGCATCATAATTTGCAGCGTCGCAATGATCATCTTATCCGCATCACCAAACAGGATCGCCGTTGATTTCACACCGATTTTTAAATCATCTTCCCGATCTACCATCGCGTACATAGTGTCAAAGGCGACAGTCCAGATCACAAAGGCGAGGAAAATCAGCCATCCGCTTCTGCCAGGGAGCGATGAGGTGACCGCTGTAAAAGCCATCGGTACTGCCCAGGCAAAAGCAACGCCCAAATTCACCTGAGGCAAATGATGAAAGCGTTTCATAAAAGGATAGCTTACAGCGAGCACCACCGCTGCAACCGACATCCAGCGGGTGAGTAGGTTTAAAGAAAATACCAGCCCCAGAGCAATTAACGCCAGCACTAAAAATACGCCAAGCGCTTCTTTGGGTGAAATAATGCCAGTCGCTAAAGGACGCAGACGGGTTCGCGCAACCAGAGGGTCTATATGCCGATCGGCATAATCATTAATTGCACAACCGGCAGAACGCATCACCACGACGCCTGCGACAAAAACGCCGAGAATGTGAAGATCAGGAATGCCTTTTGCTGCGATCCACAGTGCCCATAGTGTCGGCCAAAGCAACAGTAAAATGCCGATTGGTTTATCCAGCCTAACCAGTCGAGCGTAGGCCTCGATCCGATCCAAAAAGCTGATTTGATGCGGGACAGTATTCATTGAGAAAGTGACGGTGGTGATAGTGTTTAATCTTTTGAGCTGAAAGAGCATACTAAAATTCTGCATCAACGTCTTTCAG
>CAZNYF010000144.1:0-7342 GCA_964577195.1 uncultured Thiotrichales bacterium
TGGCTCCTTGCGAAATACCGTCCATCCATGGACATAAATATTTCTGCTCAGCACGTTCTGGAGTTCTGGTTTGATGAGGATAACCGCAAGTTCTGGTTTGCCTCCACGCCAGTGATGGATCAACTGATTCGCGACCAATTTGCATCGACTTTCGAGGCTGCGATTGATCACCAGCTGGATGATTGGATGGAGTCTTCGGAGGGTGCGCTGGCATTGATTATTGTGCTCGATCAGTTGCCTTTGAATATGTATCGCAATCAGGTAAAGAGTTTTTCCGGGGAGCAGCAGGCGGTTGAAGTCTGTCGGCAAGCCTTGCAGCGATCTTACGATGAGCAGATTGATTCGGAACGTCTGGCATTTTTATTCATGCCGCTAATGCACAGTGAATCCATGCAGGATCAAAACGATTCAGTGAGGTTGTTCGAGCGAGCGGGGCTGGATGAAAATGCAAGATTTGCCGGACATCATCGCGATATCGTACAACGATTTGGCCGGTTCCCTCATCGTAACGCGATTCTCGGCAGAGAAAGCTCGGTTGAAGAGTTGGAATATCTGGCATCAAAAGAAGCTTTTACCGGATAGCTGAATGATTGAACCTAGAAAATCAGTTGGATCGTGAAAGTCCGCGCAAGCCACTGACGTGCAGGATGCATAAATGCAGTGATTGCAGGATGCAAAAGAGCGTAGACGCGCCTGGCAAACCAGAAAAAACTCTCTTCACCAGTAAGGTGATCACAAGTTTTTCTGATTCACCATTCACGCCAGTGGCTCACACGTCTTTTTCGCGCCCAACTGATTTTTCTAGGTTGAAGGTAGACGAATCCGCAGGAGAATCTATACTTAGCCAATCAACCCTAAAAAGAGTACTGACAGATGAAAAAATCCACCCCTCATATTTCCTTTGCGTTACTGGCTTCCGGCATCTTTCTCGCCGGCTGTTCACCTACCGATAATCCAGAATTGAGTATTTGCAAAGATATCACTGGTAATCTTTTACCAGGGCAGCAATTGAGCTGGGGAAAGCACACCGAGGCAGCAACAGAAACAGGCCTACAAATAGAACTAGCTTTTTCTGCCGGTGGTGGATCAATGCAGAGTAGCTGCTATTTTGCACCGGATGATGCTAATGACGAAGATACCCTGGGTGATCTCAGCTATGACGCTGCACCGACAAGCGTTGTTCTCAATGGTCGGCAAGTGGATCAGAGAAGTCTTACTCAAGCGACCATGCGAGCTACCAACAAAGCGGTGACAGAAACTGCAGAGCACACGGCAAAAGAATCCAGAAAAAATCTTGAAGCGGCTTCTGTGAAGGCAAAAGAAATGGCTCTGAATGCCTCAGAAAAAGCGCGTGCCCTCGAAGAACAAGCTCGTCAGGCAACCCTGAAGGCTGCCGATAAAGTGCAGCGCGTTTTGGAAAAATAGTTGCTGAGATGGTTCGGCAATCTGCTGATATTGGCTCATGAATTATGCTTAAAATTAAATAAAACACTTGAAAACAGTAGATAACTGGTTTCAGATTACGGGAAACGCTTCGGAGGATTTAAAGTTATGACCTATTTACTCACAAAAATGATTGTTTGTTTATGCCTGGTCGGCATTTTGGGGTGGTTGCTGGGATGGATGTTCCGTGGCTCCCGAGCTAAGTTGATGCAGCTTCAAAGTGAGTCCGAGTGGCAAGTGAAACTGGCCACTAGTGAAAGGGGTGCTGTGGCATTGAAATCCGGGCTGGAAAAATCCAATCAACAAGTTAACCAGTTGAAATCCGGCTATGGCGAGCTGGTTAACGATAACAAGACGCTGGCAGATGAATACAGCAAGCTAAATACACTTGCAGATCGAACTCGGAGTGCATTAAAATCCGAGCGGGGAAAGGCGATAGTACAGGGAAAGCAGTACGCAAAAAAATCACAACTGCTCAGCAATGAATTGTCTCTGATTAAGTCTAGCTCGGTAGTATTGGAAGCGGAATTGGAAAAACACAAGCAGCTCGAAATTTCCAATAACAGCACCATTTCAGATTTAAATGGTTATTTGGAAACCGCCAATCAAAAAAGTCAGCAGTCGCAAGATGAAGCTTATCAATTAGGCAAGTCGCTCACCCAAGCATCCATTGAGATTAATGAGAGGGATAAAGTCATTGAAGCGCTACAGCCGAGGCTGGCAGAACGTGACTTACAAGTTAAGCAACAGGCAGAAGAACTAGAAAGTTTTTCCGTCAGTCACACCGATTTACTCACAAAAATTGAAGGAATTGGTAATCAATTACAGAACAGCGAAGCGATTTCTGTAAAGCAAAAAGAAGAACGGGAACATGAAGTTGCCAGCCAATTAGATGAGTATCGCCTGCAACTAAATAAGCTACAAAGTCTTGTAGCTGAATTTGAAAATGAAAAAATAGAACGGGAATCAGAGCTAAGTGGCCTGAGATCGGAATCTGAAACATCCGCTTTCAAGCTTAATGCTTTGCAGCAGCAACACGATGAATCCAGTTTGAAATTGACTGAACTTAAACGACTCAATCAACAATATACGGCAGAGTTTACAACCGCAAATAACTACGAAAAAGAGGCAGACCAACTCAAGCAAATGTTGCTGGATAAAGATCAGAGCCTAAAGCAGCTTGAAGAGAAGCTAGCGGCAGATTGTGAGCAAAGAGATCAGGAAAAGAAATCCTTGCGGAGTATTTTAGACAGCACCCAAAATCAGCTGCAGGCACAAATTAATAACAAAGGCGAGCTTGAGCAAAGAATAATATCCATTCAAAAACAATACGATGATCGAGAGCGTGTACTAGAACAGACGCAGCAACGATTAAATAATGCCGAGAATACTTCTACCGACGAGCTGGCCGACTTGCGGCAAAATAGTGGTGAACAACAAAAACAACTTGCAGCCTTTAAATTAGACCTTGATAGCTCTAATCAAAAAGTTAAAGAGTTGCAGCAAGCTAATCTTCAGTTATCCGATTTAATTGATAAAAGTAATACCAGTGTACGAATTGCGGAAGAAGATAAACTCATTGCCGAGCAAAAATTAGCAGCAGAAACTGCCGCTATTGATCAACAGCAATCGCAGTCAGCGACTCAACACACTGCTTCACACGAAGGTAAACCCGCCCGTTTCTCCGCACCCAGGATGGGTGTTGCTGATGATTTAAAACGTGTCTCGGGCATTGGTCCAAAAATTGAAGGAATCCTCAATGACTTGGGTGTCTACCACTTTGACCAAATAAGTAATTTCACAGCCGAAAATGTTAATTGGGTAAATGATCACTTAAGTTTTAAAGGACGTATAGAAAGGGAAAGCTGGATTGAACAGTCCAAAGCACTTGCTACAGGAAATACAACAGACTTTAGTAATCGCTACGATAAAAAATCTAGCTAAACTTGTTACTTCTGTTGCAATAAACCCACTAGTGGAGTGATTATTATTTCCTCGTTTCTTGTTTCTAACGCGGTAGGTTCTTTTGAGTGCATCAAGCTAGACCAAAGGCGCTTGTGATGGTCTAAAAGTTTCTCGCCGTTACTGACCCAATGCCTGCGATGGTAATAGCGATCTACGAGTAACTGGACTCTTTGGTCGGTTACAAGCTCTTGCAGTTTTCCTTGGTAACATCAACGGTGCATTTCTTGGTGTTAAAGGGGTACAATCAATCGCCAGATAATTAACAGCTCACGACCATGCGAATTGCCCAGGAAGCCCTCACTTTCGACGATGTTCTGCTAATACCGGCACACTCCACTGTGTTACCCCGCGATGTCGATTTAACGACGCAATTAACGCGTAAAATCAGTTTAAATATTCCCCTCATCTCTGCTGCGATGGATACCGTAACCGAAGCGCGATTAGCTATTGCCATGGCTCAAGAAGGGGGTATTGGAATTATTCATAAGAATATGAGCCCTGCAATGCAGGCAAACGAAGTGAGTCGGGTTAAGAAGCACGAAGCAGGTATTATTCTCGAGCCGCTAACGGTATCCCCGTCGCAATCGATTCGCGAAGCGATGGAAATTCGTCAGCAACATAATATTTCTGGTTTACCGGTTGTTGATGGTGAAGATCTGGTCGGTATTATTACCAGCCGGGATATGCGTTTTGAGACCCGTCCGGATGATCCTGTCTCCAATATTATGACGCGTAAAGACGACCTTATTACCGTCAAGGAAGGTGAGAGCAAGGGTGCCGTTCTCCAGCTATTGCACAAGCATCGTATCGAGAAAGTGTTGGTCGTTAACGATGATTTTAAACTGCGTGGCATGATCACCGTAAAAGATATCCAGAAGTCCACTGATTTCCCTAATGCCTGTAAAGATGAGCAAGGTCGATTAAGAGTCGGAGCCGCTGTTGGCACAGGAGAAGATACTGAAGAGCGTATCGAAGCTCTGGTCAATGCCGGTGTTGATGTGATTGTTATTGATACGGCCCACGGGCATTCTGAAGGGGTTTTGGAGCGGGTTCGCTGGACAAAAAAAGCCTATCCTGATTTACAAATTATTGGTGGCAACATTGCCTCTGGCGCTGCGGCGAAAGCATTGGCAGATGCGGGTGCTGATGGTGTAAAGGTAGGCATTGGCCCTGGCTCAATTTGTACCACTAGAATTGTTGCTGGTGTTGGTGTGCCACAGATCACCGCGATAGACAACGTGTCGGCTGCATTGGAAGGCACGGGTATTCCGTTGATTGCCGATGGAGGTATCCGGTTCTCCGGTGATGCTTCCAAGGCGCTGGTTGCGGGTGCTTATTCCATCATGCTCGGCAGTATGTTTGCAGGCACGGAGGAAGCGCCGGGTGAGATTGAATTGTTTCAAGGGCGCTCTTATAAATCTTATCGCGGTATGGGGTCTCTTGGTGCGATGGCGGAAGGATCCAGTGATCGGTACTTTCAGGAAAAAGAAAGCCAGGCAGATAAACTGGTGCCGGAAGGGATCGAGGGTAGAGTCCCTTACAAGGGTGCGCTATCTGCGATTGTTCACCAGTTACTGGGTGGAATTCGTTCCACTATGGGCTATGTCGGGACTGCTGATATCAGTGAATTACGCAGTAAACCAGAGTTCATCCGCGTCACTTCGGCTGGCATGGCAGAAAGTCACGTACATGATGTCAGTATCACCAAAGAAGCACCCAATTATCGCGTTAGCTAGAATTTTACAGGTGCGCCGCGCTTGCGAGCGCATCCATTGCGGGATGTTTGTGTCTTCCCCTGGCAGCGACAACAATTAACTCTCTAAAAGTACTATGACGGATAAAAATATTCATTCAGATCTGATCCTGATTCTGGATTTTGGTTCTCAATACACACAATTGATTGCTCGCCGGGTACGAGAACTGGGTGTTTACAGTGAGATTCATCCCTGGGATATCGAAGACAAAGATGTTATCGCACTCAATCCCAAAGGCATTATCTTATCTGGTGGCCCAGAATCTGTGATCGAGGGTCAATCACCGCTGGCGCCGCAGTCTGTGTTTGATTTGGGTATCCCTGTTTTTGGTGTCTGTTACGGGATGCAAACCATGGCTGCGCAGCTCGGTGGCGAAGTTGAATCTGCTGATCACCGCGAGTACGGCTATGCCCAGGTAAGGGCGCATGGGCACACTGCGCTACTTAAAGATATCGAAGACGAAACCTCCGCAGAAGGTTATGGCTTGTTAGATGTCTGGATGTCCCATGCGGACAGAGTTATCGCTTTGCCAGATGGGTTTTCTGTGATGGCGAGTACCAGCAGCGCGCCCGTTGCAGGTATCGCGGATGAATCCAGAAGATATTATGGCGTTCAGTTTCATCCAGAAGTCACGCACACCAAACAGGGCGGAGCCATTATCGAGCGATTTATTCGCGAGATTTGTGGTTGTGATGCGTTGTGGAATTCCGACAATATTATCGACACCAGTATCAGTAAAATCCGCGATCAGGTGGGTAGTGATGACGTCATTCTGGGGCTTTCCGGTGGCGTAGACTCTTCAGTGGTGGCGGCCATGCTGCATCAAGCCATTGGCACACAGCTTACTTGCGTGTTTGTTGATAACGGCTTGCTGCGTCTGCATGAAGGTGACGAGGTGATGGCTACATTTGCGGAGCACATGGGGGTTAAAGTCATTCGCGTCAATGCAGAATCACGCTTTCTCGATGCACTTGCGGGTGAAACAGACCCAGAGAAAAAACGCAAAGTCATTGGCAATTTGTTCATCAAAATATTTGAAGAAGAAGCTCGCAAATTGCCCAATGCAAAATGGCTGGCACAAGGCACAATTTATCCAGATGTGATCGAGTCCGCTGGTGGCAAGACGGGCAAAGCAAAAGTGATTAAGTCTCATCACAATGTGGGTGGCTTGCCCGATGACATGGAGCTGGAGCTTGTCGAACCTCTGCGAGAGTTGTTTAAAGACGAGGTCAGGAAAATTGGCCTGGAACTTGGATTGCCAAAGGTAATGGTTTTCCGCCATCCTTTCCCAGGGCCTGGATTGGGTGTAAGAATCCTCGGCGAAGTGAAAAAAGAATTTGCAGATTTACTCCGCCTTGCGGATCATATTTTTATTTCCGAACTAAGAAATCACGATTTATACAATCAGGTTTCACAAGCTTTTACCGTTTTTCTACCGATCAAAGCCGTCGGTGTGATGGGGGATGGGCGACGTTATGACTATGTTGTGACATTAAGATCTGTAGAAACCATTGATTTCATGACTGCCCGTTGGTCTCATTTACCCTACGACTTTTTAGATCTGGTTTCTCGTAGAATAATCAATGAGATAGAAGGTATATCTCGTGTAACATATGATATCTCTGGTAAGCCTCCAGCAACGATAGAATGGGAGTAAAGCACGATTACCAATGATGAAAGATGGATGTCCCGCGCATTGGAACTGGCAGATAAAGCGCAGCAAATGGGAGAAGTCCCGGTTGGTGCGCTGATGATTCAGCAAGATGCCATTATTGCTGAAGGCTGGAATAAGCCCATTACTGATTGCGATCCTACGGCACATGCAGAAATCATGGCGTTACGAGCAGCAGGCAAGCATCTCGACAACTACAGATTTCCGAATACAACGCTTTTTGTCACACTGGAGCCATGCACCATGTGCGCTGCTGCAATGATTCATGCAAGAGTAGAAAGGGTGGTTTTCGGGGCTTATGACCCCAAAACCGGAGCAGCTGGAAGCACGTTTACGGTGCTGGGAGACCCGTTGCACAATCACCATGTAGAGGTTACAGGTGGTGTGTTGCAGGCAGAATGTTCCGAAAAGCTTAAACAGTTCTTCAGGAGTCGGCGTTAATGACGTACATGGATGTACTAATACTGCGGTTGCAGGATGCAAAAGAGCAGTGAGCTTACGCGTCTTT
>CAZNYF010000145.1:0-7335 GCA_964577195.1 uncultured Thiotrichales bacterium
CTGGATATTAAAGCGCCACAGAAAGCCGTCATCCTGCTCTCGGGCGGGATGGATTCAGCCACCGTGCTGGCAATGGCCGCAACGCAAAAGATTCCCCTCTACGCGCTGAGCTTTCGCTACGGTCAGCTGCATAGCTCGGAATTAGATGCGGCACGAAAGTTAGCAAAATCTGCACAGGTTCAAGAGCATCGAATCATCGACCTGGATCTTGCCGGGATTGGCGGTTCCGCGCTGACTGATCCTGATATCCCTATACCAGATACCCCCTCAGACGGTATTCCCGTCACCTACGTACCCGCCAGAAATACCGTGTTCCTGTCGATAGCCCTTGCCTGGGCCGAAGTCCTTAAAGCACAAAGCATCTACATTGGTGTGAATGCCGTTGACTACTCAGGCTATCCAGATTGTCGTCCTGAATACATCGCTGCGTTTTCGAATATGGCGAACCTCGCTACTCGCTCTGCGGTAGAAGGTAACAAGCTGACAATTCAAACACCCCTGCTGAATCTTTCCAAAAGCGAGATCATCCAAAAGGGCATAGAGCTGGGCGTAGACTTCTCCCAAACCGTCAGCTGTTACAGGGCAAATGGCAAAGGCGCAGCCTGCGGAGTTTGTGATGCCTGCCGCTTGCGCAAAACCGGATTTGAAGAGGCAGGTATAATCGACACAACAAGATACTATAAACCCTTGTGATTCTCGCTCTAGCGTGTATCATACGGCGTCTTCAAATACGGCTCGTCAGATCCCTCTGACACCGTATCGAAAATCTCCCAAAACGGGGTGTTAGCTCAGTTGGTAGAGCACCGCACTTTTAATGCGATGGTCGAGAGTTCGAATCTCTCACACCCCACCATTTTTTAAAGACTTAGCTTCTTTCTAAGTTTCTTCGGTTCCCGAATGTGCCAGATTTGTGCCGCTAGAACGACACGTTTTCATTCATCTCTTAAAATAAATTTA
This sequence comes from uncultured Thiotrichales bacterium, assembly GCA_964577195.1. Lineage (GTDB taxonomy): Bacteria > Pseudomonadota > Gammaproteobacteria > UWMA-0217 > UWMA-0217 > HyVt-560. The sequence continues at coordinate 958 of CAZNYF010000145.1, forward strand.
ATGAAAGTCTCTTGATTGTGTACTCAGCGCACCGAGTAGACGGCTATGGTTATGCACATCATGAGCAATGACATGGCTGGTTCTGCCTTCGCGTTCTACTTTGCCGTCAATCATTAGCAAGCGGCCATGTACGATGGCTTTGGTAAATTGCTGCACTATGCGTTCCCAGATGACGATATTGATATCGCCAAATTCATCTTCTAAAGTGAGAAAAATAGTCCCACCCGCATTGGGGTGCTGGCGATTAATGACGATTCCGACTACTTGAACACGGCTGTTGTTGTGGCAATGCGAGAGGCTTTCTGATGAGAGCCAGCCGCGTTGGGTAAATCTTGGTCGCAGTAGTGCCATTGGATGGCGGCGTAAGGTCAGACCGGTGTGAGCATAGTCAGCAACGATGTCTTCGGCTTCATTGGGAGCGGGTAGTTCGATTGGCGTATCCGCACGAGGCGGTGTATCCGCAAATAAGCCCTGCTGGATTTCTACACCCAATGCTTCCCAGCTGGCTTGATGACGGTGACCCGCGAGGCTGCGAAAAGCATCGGCAGCGGCCAGTGCCCGACTTTCTTTTTTGCTGAGTTGCAGGCGCTGATGCAGATCATGAAGGTCTACGAAGGCGCTGTGATACCGCTGTTGTGCGATACGCTGACCGGTTTTCTCACTCAGCCCCTTGATTTGGTGCAGCCCCAGTCGTAACGATAGCTTGCCATTTGCATTGCGTTGCAGTGAAGATTCCCAATCGCTATACGCAACGTCGGCTGGTAACACTTCAACACCCTGACGGCGTACATCTTTCACTAATTGAGCAGGGGCATAAAACCCCATTGGCTGGCTGTTGAGTAGGGCGCAGGTGAATACAGCAGGGTGATGCCATTTTAACCAGCAGGAGACATACGCCAGCAGCGCAAAACTGGCGGAATGTGATTCTGGGAAACCATAAGCGCCGAAGCCTTGAATCATGTGATAAATCTGTTCGGCAAATTCTTTGCTATAGCCTTTGGCAAGCATTCCGCCGAGTAGTTTGTCGCGGAACTGTTCCAGCTCTCCCTTGCGCCCCCAGGCGGCCATTGAGCGGCGTAGTTGATCGGCATCACCCGCACTAAAGCCTCCGGCAATCATGGCGATGGACATGACTTGCTCCTGAAAGATGGGAATGCCGAGTGTTCGTTCCAGTACAGGTTTGAGTTCTTCGCTGAGGTAATTGACTTGTTCCAGCCCGGTGCGTCGTTTTAGATAGGGATGCACCATATCGCCCTGAATCGGGCCCGGTCTGACAATGGCAATTTCAATCACCAGATCGTAAAAACAGGCAGGTTTCAGGCGCGGTAGCATATTCATCTGCGCACGTGATTCAATCTGGAAAACGCCGATGGTTTCAGCGCGCTGAATCATGCGATACACCATTGGATCTTCAGCGGGTATGGTCGCCAGACTGTAATCAATATCGCAATGCTGGCGGAGTAGATCAAAGCTGCGATGAATGGCAGATAGCATTCCCAGTGCCAGGCAATCTACTTTCAGTAAACCGAGTGATTCGAGATCATTTTTATCCCATTGAATAATACTGCGATCTACCATCGCTGCATTTTCCACGGGTACCAGCCGCGAGAGCTTATCCCGTGCAATCACGAAACCACCGACATGTTGTGATAAATGACGTGGAAAACCGACCAGGTCATTCAGCAGAATTAGCAAACGTCTGATCACTGGATTATCCGGTTTGAATCCGGCCTCTCGCAAACGCTCATCTGGAATGCCTTTTTCCCACCACACCAGCGTACGAGTGAGGCGATTAACTTGTTCGATACTTAATCCCAAGGCTTTGCCTGCATCGCGTAAGGCACTCTTGCGGCGATAAGTGATTAGCGTGGCAGCTAATGCGGCACGGTGGCGACCGTATTTCTCATAGATATACTGCATCACCTCCTCACGCCGGGCGTTTTCAAAATCGACGTCAATATCTGGCGGCTCATCACGCTCGCGGGAGATAAATCGCTCAAACAGCATATTGCTGCGGGCTGGATCGACCGCAGTGATATGCAGGCAAAAACACACGGCTGAATTGGCGGCCGAGCCACGTCCCTGGCAGAGAATCCCTTGTTCTCGGGCAAAGCGCACCAGATCATGGACAGTGAGGAAGAAATGCTCGTATTTGAGTTCAGAAATTAAAGTCAGCTCATGCTCGATTTGCTGACGGACTTTGCTTGATTCACCTTCCGGCCAGTAATGGTGAATACCCGTTTCGGTGAGCTGACGAAGATACTGGCGGGCAGTTGAGCCATCTGGCACCAGATCTTCCGGATATTCATAGCGTAATTCGCTCAGGCTGAATTGGCATAGATCAGCAATCCGAACGCTCTGTGCCAACCACTCCGGCTCATATAATGTGGCCAACACTTTGCGGCTACGCAGATGACGTTCACCATTGGGGTAGAGCGCAAACCCAGCCTTAGCCACTGTCGTTTTTAGACGAATAGCCGTCACCAGATCCTGTAACGCCCGACGACCACGGCTATGCATGTGGACATCGCCACTGGCAACTAGCGGGATATCTGTTTTATTACTAATGGATTTGAGTGCCTGAATTCGAGATTGCTCGCCGGGCAAATGCAGAATTTCCACAGCTATCCAGCAGCGTTGCGGGAATAAGTTACCAAGCCACACTGCATTCCCTTGGTCTTTCTGCCATCCGGCTGTATCAGGAATCAACAAACACAGACAATCCGGCAAACCACCGTCTAAATCTGCCTTAGTCAGCAAATATTCACCTTTCTCCGCTCTGCAACGTCCCTTGGTTATCAGCTCCGACAATTGCGCATATCCTTCACGATTGGTTGCCAGCAAGACAATTTTTGGCCCACCGTCCTGCAACTGAATTTCGCTACCAATGATGAGTTTGAGATCGCGATCCTTAGTCGCCTCATGTGCCCGAACAACGCCCGATAACGAGCATTCATCCGTAATCGCCAATGCTTCATACCCAAGCTCAATCGCCTGCTTAACCAGCTCCTGCGGATGGGATGCACCGCGTAAAAAGGTAAAGTGGCTCAGGCAATGCAGCTCTGCGTAATGCGGTAGCGCGCTGATATTCATCAGCCGAATAACCCATGCAGATACCAGTCCAAAGGTGGTTTGATATTCTGGTAAATCCACAGGGTTTGCTGCTGTCGGGATTTGGCAATGTAGTAATCGCGACGTTGATCTTTGCCATCCCACCAACCGGATTCTATGCGTTCCGGGCCATCCATTATTGTGAGCAGGCCGTGTAGCCAAGGGCCTTGATGGGTGGTTTTTAATCGCTGTGGATGAGGCAGCAACCACACCGGCCGCTGAGAAGAATAGACTGTGTTTTTATCTTGTTTTTTTAGCCGGGGCTGATAACAACGAACCTCAAAAGCCTTGTCGGCGCGATGCTCAGCCACACATTGCACTTGTCGAATGGCGTCATTGCCCAGGCGATTACGCAGTCGTTCGAGAAACTGGATAAAGGATTGTGACTCTTGGGCGTGGGTGCTAACGAACAGATCCAGTTCGGTGGCTTTCATTGGCAGGAGTTTTGGGGCTAGTAATTCAACGCCTTCGACGGGGTTTTGAAGCAGATGCTTGTCCAGCCTTTCCTGCCAAAGTTTGAATAGATGAGCAGGGTCATTACTCGGACTTAGTAAACCCAGTGTGAGGGTTTCAACGGGCTGCTGCGGTGTAATCAAGCCAAGCCGCATTTCCTGCGTACCCATTGTTCTGGCGCGGAGGAAGCCAGCCAGCTCGTGCAATAGGCGTTGCACCACAAACAGTAATGGTTCGGTTTCATGAACCGCATTGGGCAGCATGATCTGGCTGTGAAATTGCCGGGGTGCTACGTAGAGCTCACGTGGATTGGGTTGATGGCCGAGGATTTGATCGATCTGACGTAACAAGCTGGAACCGAAACGCCGGGTTAATCCTGAACGGGAAAGGTGCAAACATTCACCGATGGTTCTGATACCGGTGGTTTTGAGTGACTGCAAATCAGCTTTACCAAGAGATAACCGATCAATGGGTAAAGCGGCTATCTGCGGTTGCAATGATTGCATCGACAAAATCGGCTGGGTGATACCCGCTGTTGCCAATAGCCACGCAGCATCGGCGGTGGGCGCAATCGCCTGTATGGCGCTGTAGCCCAAGGGTTGCAATGCTTTTGTAATACTTGCCTGTAATGCTGTGAGTCCTTGAAACAAGCCCAGGCTGGCTTCAATATCCAGCAGCAATCCATTCGGCAGTTGTAGGCTGACCAGGGGCGTGAACTGCTGCGCCCATTGCGCCAGTTGTTGCAATGCACGGATTTCATTTTCCGGTTGGCGCTCAATACTCTGTAAGCCTGCCAGCAGTGACTCTGCTGATGCCAGCGTCATGCCTGACTCTATTCCAGCTGCTGCGCTGAGTGCATTGGTGGCAAAAATAATTTGTCTACCGGCTATGGTTTCGTACAGCGCCAGGGGTACCTTTGTTGTATCCCTTAGCGCAGATTGCAGAGGGACTTCAGGTAGGAAAAGTGCCAGCCAGAGCACGGCTTATGTCTGGTAATGTGGCTGAAAATACGGAGTGTTCTGACTGAGTGTTAGCGGACGTGGGAAGTGCTTGCCACGACATTTAATAATATCAAGCTGCTGTTTTTGTGCTGGCAGAGGCTTTAAATGAATTCGCAGTGCTGCCGGTGAATGTTGTTGTTTTGCGGTGCTTGAGCGAAATAAAAAGCCCGTTGATTGCCCTGCTTCTGCGGCCAATTGCAGACGGCGCAGTGTTTTGATTGTTAGATTCAGTTCTGGCCAGGCGAGCACGGCACGACAATGACCAGAGCGTAAAACCTGCTCCAGAGCCCACAACCGATCCACCTTGTTTAATGGCCCTATAGTGATGAGATAAGGCAAAGCGATCCCTGCTGCCGCTAATGCCGGGGCATAGGGAATCCACGGCGGATCAATCAGAGCAATGGTTTGCTGATTATTTGTCAATGCTCGCAATGCGGGTAATAACAGCTGTAATTGACCCTGGCCGGGATGATCGGAAAGAATTTCCGTCAGTGCGCCTCGCGGCCAGCCCGCGGTGGGTAATTGCTCATCCAGCGAAGAGTAGCCGGTAGGGAGTCCGCTGTTTTCTTTGGATTGCGTACTGTGAAAGTCATGATCACGTCCACGCCAAATCTGCGTTTGTTGTAGCAATTGTTGCAGTCCAGAGTCTGGGTGATCCTGCTGTGCATTAATAGCTCGATGAGTTTCAGCCATTTTTTCAGGTCTTTGGTTTGTGTCTACGAGGCTGAGAATAGTCGGTACGGATACTGCCAACCGCAATCCCTTCGATACAAAAATCCCCACTGGCGGCGTCTACAATAATAGGCTCAAAATCAGGATTTTCAGGTAATAACGTAATTTTTTTAGCCGTACGCTTCAGTCGTTTGACCGTGACCTCACCATTTAAACGAGCAACCACAATCTGCCCGTTTTCAGCATCTGGTGTTTTATGTACCGCCAGTAAATCACCATCAAGAATACCGACATCGCGCATGCTCATGCCATGTACACGCAGCAGATAATCCGCTCGTGGTCGAAACAGTCGAGGGTCAATATCGTAATAATCTTCAATGTACTGCTCAGCCAAAATTGGCTCTCCTGCAGCGACGCGACCAACCACAGCCACGCCCGTTACCGAAGCAACATTAGATAGCCGAATCCCTCGGGATGTGCCAGATAGCAGCTCAATCGAGCCTTTTTTGGCCAATGCCTGGAGATGTTTTTCTGCCGCGTTAATTGACCGAAATTCAAAATGATCAGCAATCTCCGCCCGTGTGGGTGGTATCCCTGCCTCTGCCATTGTCTGCTGGATGAATTCGAGTACTTCTGTTTGTCTGAAGGTGAGTTGTTCCACTGTTATTGCGCTCCTCTATAGGTGTGTATATTTACACCATTGAAGTGAGAACGCAAAAAAGTTGGCTAAAGGCACCTCAAAATAGATCAAAATCAGTATGCAAAAAAACTAGGCGACATCCAGGAGGTAATCTTCGGCGAATGGATTCGGGCTATTTTCCCATTCATGACTGGGGCGATCTATACCTGTTCCCACCTTCGACTCTGTAAAATTTGAGTTTTTATACCAAAGTTTTCCGACAAAAATTAAGGTTGTTTAAAATCAATAAGTTACGAGGCGAAGTTTTTTGATAGGTCAAAACGGCAAAAATTAGCTTAATAGCTTGATTGCAAAAGGTATTTTGCTTTAGGATTGTAGTTCACTGCCGAATAGGCAGCTTAGAAACATAGCCGACGTCACCAAAGCCTACACCGCGAGTTCACTGCCGAATAGGCAGCTTAGAAAGGCAAAAATACAAATGAAACGAAACCGCCCAAGTTC
>CAZNYF010000146.1:0-7282 GCA_964577195.1 uncultured Thiotrichales bacterium
ATCAATACAAGCACCACTGCGAAAATCGCTAATACACCCAGTCGGCAATAGCTCCCGCATTGCTCTACTACACCACATCCCTGTGGCTATATTCGCCCCATTTCCGCATAAAAACGCATCGCCATCCTGGCTCCTTGCGAAATACCGTCCATCCATGGACATAAATGCACTAATCCCGATTTCCCTCAGCAACACTTCTATTTTTGGAGATGCCCTTACTTAAAGCTTTTTAAATATTTCTCCAAATCTTTACCCGTCAATGGGCCAACATGCACTTTCATTTCTGTTTGATCAGGGGAAATCAAGTAAGTCGTGGGTAAACCAATTATCCGTCCCAGAGATGTCGCTGGAGCTGGTTTCATAGCGAGCATTGGATAATCAATCATTTGTTCATCCAGAAATTTGACCAAATCTGCTTTTTTGATATCTTCAAAACCAACTCCTAATACAACGGCATCCTTGTCTTTATGAGCCTCATGAAAAATACTCAGCTCGGGTAACTCTTCCAAACATGGAGGACACCAGGTTGCCCAGAAATTAACCACCAGCATTTTGCCTTTGTAGTCTGACAGATGATGGGTTTGTCCTTCGAGGTCTTGTGCGGAAAATTTTGGTACCGCAGCAGTGGCAATGGTCGCGACAAACAAACCGAGTAATCCGGCGGTGACTAACAAACTTCTCATAATCTATTCTCTTAGGTTTTTAAAGGCATCCAGCGGATACCCGATTAATTAGTGTGCTGAATTACTGCGCTAATTCGATGGCTTTTCGCCGTGCTTGCATGGCTGCTTTTTTCGCGTTTCGAGCCACTTTTTTGGCAAGATCATAGCGCCCTTCAGCGATAAATCGATCAGCATCTTTGAGTAAAATTCTTGCTTCCTGATACTCGACGGCCGCAAGACTGGATGCATTTGCTGATTCGGCGGCATCAATTGCCTGGCGAGCATCACTCAATTCCTGGACAGGAAAAGAGGTGCAAGAAAGTAGCAGCATAACGCCTGCAAATAGACCAGCTTTTAGTCCAACTTCAATGAATCTAGTATTCACATTGCCTCACAATTGAAACAGTAGTATCACAAGCTAGCATCACTTAAGATACGCAGCAAGTCCGCTAACCCGATCAATCCAATGTCAGAATCAAACCCCATCAAAATCTATCACAATCCGCGTTGCTCAAAGTCACGCCAAACGCTTGAATTATTAGAGAAAAAAGGCGTGCTTCCAGAAGTTGTCGAGTATCTCGATACGCCTCCGAGCAAGGCAGAGTTAACGGCGATTCTGGATCTACTCGGGGTTGAGCCGCGCGATTTGATGCGTAAATTTGAGGCCGAATATAAGGCTGCCGGAATGGACAATGAGTCCTTAAGCCGTGATGAGCTGATTACACTAATGGTAGAGAATCCCAAGGTGATTGAACGCCCCATTGTGATTGCCAATGGCAAAGCTGCGGTAGGTCGCCCGCCAGAACTGGTTTTAGATATTATCTAGTAATTAATGTCCAAACCCTGTTTCGCTTCGCCCTGTACAGAGTGACACTATAGAAGTATCTCTGATTACTAGTACTCCAACAACGTTGCTTTGATGTGAGTACTAGTCCAGCGTAAAAATATCGCCGCGGTTAAGGCTGCGAAGATGATACTCGGGAAGTTGGCTGGTGAGTTCCCCCATAATCTCTGTTTGCAAATCTGGTGTCATGTGGGTAATCGAAATCTCGGGATGAAGCTGCAACTTCGAAAGATCCTTTACCAGCAAACTTGAAGAATAGTGCCCCGCCCTCTTCGCCAGAATTTTTTCGCGATCCGGAAAAGCGCATTCTGCAAATAGATAGTTGAGTTGCGAATGCCTATTAAGCGCCTGCCAAAATGTATTGTTTTCGCTACAATCACCGGTGTAAGCAAAGGCGTTGCCGTTGGAAGACTCCACCCGATATCCCAGCGCGGGAATGGTATGCGCTGCGGCAAGGGCTTCAATTTTACGCCCATCAACATTGACTACATCCCCGGGTTTGATCAATTTGTAACGAAGCACCGGGTTATCCGAATCAGGAAGTACTCCAAAATCAGGCCACACCTTCCAGTTGAAAATATGTGTCTTGAGCACCTCCAGTGTCTCTTCCTGGAGGTAAATTGTCAGCGGGGTTTCCAGTAGCGCTTCAAACGCAGTATCCGCTAAGAACGGCAAAAAAGTGATATGATCCAAGTGCGAATGTGTGAGGAATAAATACTTGATTTTATTCATCCTCTCTAGAGTCAAATCACCAACGCCGGTACCGCAGTCGATGAGAATATCTTCATCAACCAGCATAGACGTTGTTCGAAAACCACGTCCTATTCCTCCACTACAACCTAATATTTCAACTTGCATCAATTTGAGGGGCGTTTTTCTCGCGCTTTGTTATTCACATGACAGGTCAGGTGTTATACCATTTTTTTCTATTTCTGATAACTTGTAAGGATAAGCATGTCTCATTTTCTCATACTGGATCGTATTAAAACGTGACACTATCACCGTTAGTCGGCGCCTTAGCCATTCCCTGCTACCTGCTTGCCACGGGATTGATATTCCGCTCGATCCGACAACAGTCCGATTTTAGAAAACGCACCATATTACCTAAAGCTGTTTGGCTGCTGGCTCTACTGCTTCACGGCACTGCTTTAGGATTGGTGCTATTCACCGCCACGGGATTGAATTTAAGTTTTCCCAATGCGCTATCGCTGGTTAGCTGGTTCATTGCCTTGCTGCTGTTCTTTTCTGTCTGGCGCCACCCGCTCGATAGTCTGGCATTAATGGTATTGCCGGTTGTTTCACTGGCAATATTCACCGGATTGATGACAACAACACCGGCGAATCTGGTTATTTCAGGCAATCAGGGGTTGCAGTGGCATGTGCTGAGTTCATTGCTTGGCTTTTCGATACTCGCGCTCGGCGCAACTCAGGCAGTGCTGCTCTCCTATCAGGATAAAAAACTCCGTAGCCACAAACTCAGTGGCTGGGTACGACATTTACCGCCGTTGCAACACATGGAAGATTTTCTATTTCAACTGCTGGCAATGGGTTTTTTACTTCTCAGTATTTCATTGGCAACCGGCTGGTTGTTTATTGAAGATATCTTCGCTCAGCATCTGGTTCACAAAACGGCATTGTCCATCACCGCCTGGATTGTTTTTGCAGTGCTGCTGTTGGGGCGTTTTATCAGCGGCTGGCGGGGGCAACAAGCGATCCGTTGGACCCTATGGGGGTTTGCGTTTTTGGTGCTCGCCTATTTTGGCAGTAAGCTGGTGCTCGAAATTATTCTTCAAAGAACCTAACGCTGGAATAGACCTTGTCCGATATCTCTCTCACCACGTTAGTCATTACGTTTTTCGTTCTGCTGCTGATGTCCGCTTTCTTCTCCGGTTCTGAAACGGCACTGATGTCGCTGAACCGATACCGGCTACGACATTTAAAAGAACAAGGTCATCGCGGTGCCGTACTTGCCAGCAACTTACTCGATCAACCAGACCGGCTGATTGGCCTGATTCTGATTGGCAACAACTTCGTCAACATCCTCATCACCCAGCTCGCTACTTATATTGGTTATCGCTTTTTCGGTAATAGCGGAGTTGCCATTGCTACCGGTGTGCTGACGCTGATGTTGCTGATTTTTGCTGAGGTCGCGCCCAAAACAATGGGAGCGATGCGTCCCGAGCGGTTTGCCTTCCCGGCATCGTATGTCTACACGCCGATGATGAAGCTCGCCTATCCGCTGGTGTGGCTGATTAATTTATTTGCCAACTCATTATTGCGGCTACTTGGGGTGCCAGCTGACACACAGCAGAACAATTCCCTCAATACGGAAGAGCTACGATCGGTGGTAAACGAAGCCAGCGGCAGGATTCACGCCAGTCATCAAAATATGCTGCTAAGGATTCTGGATTTTGAATCTGTCACGGTGGAAGATATTATGGATCCCCGCGGCGAGATTGTGGGTATTGATCTGGATGAACCCTGGGAGGAAATCGAGGATCAGCTGAGGCAGATAAAATACAACCGGATGCCGGTTTTTAGAACCAATATCAATAACATACTCGGCTATATTCATATTCGCAGCATATTGACATTGCTCGCTAATGACATCCTAACGCGTGGAGCGATCGAGGAAAATCTACGCCCTGCCTACTTTATCCCGAAGACTACAACACTGACCCAGCAGTTGGTGAATTTTAGAACCGAACGACGGCGTCATGCACTGGTCGTCGATGAATATGGCAACATTTTAGGGTTGCTGACACTGGAAGATATTCTTGGTGAAATCGTTGGCGGGTTTACCTTGGATGGAGGTATTTCCTCCGAAATCCAGCAGCAACCTGATGGCAGTTGGGTGATTGATGGCAGTATTACCCTGCGCGAACTAAACCGCGCGCTAAATACCGAGTTACCCGTTGATGGGCCGCGTACCTTAAACGGGCTGCTACTCGAATATCTGGAAATTATCCCTGATGCGCGCATGAGCGTAAAAATCTCCGGCTATCCGCTGGAGATTATAAAAACAACACCCAATTCTATCAAAACCGTCAAGCTGTACCAACGCATGCAAGATGACAGCGAGGAAAGCGATTCAAATGGCCAAAGCTAAAATCAGTTACCGCTGTTCCAAATGTAGCAACCTGCATGTGAAATGGAACGGTCAATGTGGCCAGTGCGGTGAATGGAATACGCTCGTCGAAGAAGTCAGTGAATCTGCCAAAACCAGTCGGTTTTCAGGCTACGCCGGAGCATCTGGCGTGCAAAGTCTGGCACAGGTTGATATGCGGGATGCGCCACGATTATCAACACAGCTAAGTGAATTGGATCGAGTGATGGGCGGTGGCATCGTGCCTGGCTCCGTCACGCTGATAGGGGGTGATCCGGGGATAGGTAAATCCACCTTGCTGACACAAACCCTGGCTAAGCTGGATGTACCCGTTTTATATGTCTCGGGTGAAGAGTCTGCCCAGCAAATTGTCATGCGGGCACAGCGGCTTGGATTACCCGTCGATGATGTGCGACTACTAACAGAAACCTCGGTCGAGCGCATTCTTGAAGTCGCGCTGCAGGAACGCCCGCAGGTAATGGTGATCGACTCGATACAAACCATTTACACCGAGCAGATTCAATCGGCGCCTGGCTCGATCACACAAGTAAGAGAAAGTGCGGCACAACTGGTCAGGATGGCGAAAAAGCAACAAATATCCCTGTTCATCGTCGGACATGTCACTAAAGATGGTCAGCTCGCCGGGCCCAGAGTGCTCGAACACATGGTCGATACAGTATTGTATTTTGAAGGTGATCCCAGCGGACGTTACCGAGTACTGCGAGCCATCAAAAATCGTTTTGGCGCTGTCAATGAACTGGGTATCTTCGCGATGACCGAAACCGGTCTCAAGCCCGTCAGCAACCCATCAGCAATTTTTCTCTCACGCCACGAAGAACCGGTATCCGGCAGCGTCATTATGGTGACTCGCGAAGGAAGTCGCCCTCTGCTAGTAGAATTGCAAGCCCTGGTTGCAGATGCGCACGGGCAACCTCGCCGTGTCGCACTTGGGCTGGAACAAAACCGCCTGGCAATGCTACTCGCCGTACTGCAACGTCACGGTGGCGCAATGCTGCACGACCAGGATGTCTTCATCAACATCGTAGGTGGCGTCAGAATCACAGAGACAGCCGCAGATTTAGCGCTGGTGCTAGCTGCCGTATCCAGCTTCCGAGATCGCCCTTTCCCTGCCGATCTCGTCACCTTCGGCGAAATTGGCCTCGCCGGTGAAATCCGTCCCGTATCACATGGCGAAGAACGCTTGAGAGAAGCGGCTAAACATGGCTTCAAACGTGCCTTAATCCCCACCGCCAACGCACCTAGAAAACCCGTCAAAGGCATTCAGGTGAAAGCGGTTTCAAGAATCATCGAAGTGATGGACTGGGATTTTTAGCCTCAGATTAGGTGGGTCATTAGGAATGGCCATTCTGTAAAACTGATCCTCTCGGCTATCTTTAAAAGTCTATTTGGCATGGGTACAAATTGTATGCAGAATAAAGGTGATCACGCTATTTGGGATTGCAAATACCATATAAGTAATCTGGTCTGCCGTTTTAATACATTTGTGACTCTTATCAAGATTAAGCAACCTACCTCTTACTTCGTCTTGAAGTAAAGTATTCTTGCGCATGTAGGAGAGGCTTCCCGCCGCGAAAAGCCAAAATCGAGGCGAGGCACCGCTCCTCCGAGAACGGGCAGGCAAGTTGCTACTTTGCACTCCTAGGACAACAGCTACGAAATCGCAGACTTTAGCGGCAACACCTACACCATTAAAATCCATCGCTGGTCTGGCGGCCGCACTGACAGAACCTGGTATGGCATTGCTTGGGACATAAAACCAAAGCGCAGTACGTAAGCTTTGATCACAGCAGGGGCAGGCGTATTTGGGTCTATCGCACCGCCATCCTGGCTCCTTGCGAAATACCGTCCATCCATGGACATAACATGACGGATGACCTGTATTTTGGCAGGGATGATATCCAGCTGTTCACTGATCTCATCACCGATGTGTTTGAGTGTTTCACCATCATGAGGGCAGACTTTGTCTGCCTCATCCAGATCGTGAATAACGTCAATGCGGGGCAGAGATTCAGGTAGTGGTTTGCGACCGGGTTTTTTACGTTGATGAGGCTTGACCTCGGTATTTATATTTTCTTCAACCTCAATATCTTGATCAGTCTCATCAGTGCTTCGGCTTCATTAAAAAGCCCCAGTTGATCCGGTGAGCGTTTTTGGATGGCGAAATTTAACTGCTCTTGGAGCAGAGTAATTTCACACTGTTGTGCGTTAATCTCTTTTTTCTGGGATTGTATGGTTTGATTTTTTTGCGTGTTTTCAAAGCTCAACTGATGAATGATTTCTTGCAAAGAATCAATATCACCTGGTAAGTCTTTGCCAACAGTGGGATATTGAGATGGCCTTCACTCAGCCGGGTAAACCCACTCAGAATGCTTTTATTGAAAGATTTAATGGTACTTATCGTCGAGAGGTTCTGGATGTTTGGTGCTTTAATTCTCTTGAAGATGCCAGAGAAGAAACACAGAGATGGCTGGTTGAATACAATACTCAATGACCACATCAATCGTTGGGTGATATATCACCCGTAGAGTTTTTAAACCAAAGAGGGTTTGGTCAGTTTTCTATTTATACGGTGTGTGAATAATGGGGGGTGGACAGGTTGATGTCCGGTTTTATAGCCAAAAATCGTCTGAGATCTTGATCCAGTACTCC
>CAZNYF010000147.1:0-7217 GCA_964577195.1 uncultured Thiotrichales bacterium
GGGAAGGGTTCTTCTATGTGCAGTTGTCTGGCGCGGCGATTGGCGATGAAGCGGAACTGTTCCATGTGGTCTTCTTTGCTGTAGCCGAGGATGGGGTCTTTTAATAGGTAATTGGCGTAGCCAGTTTCGGCGGCTTCGGCTTCGTCCCACATGTCGCGCAGGGCTTTTGGGTCTAAGGTGACTTTGTTTTCTTTGCGGATTTCATTGACGACGCGGATGCCGAAGCTGGCATGCAGGACTTCGTCGCGCATGATGTATTGCAGTTGCTCGGCGGTGCCTTTCATGAGGCCGCGGCGTTGCAATGAGAAGATAGGTGAGAAGCCGTTGTAGAACCAGGTGCCTTCGAACACGCCGGCGAAAAAGGTGTAGGCGAGGACGAAGTTATTAAGTTCATCCTGATTGGTGAGGTCGATATCAGAGCGTAGTACCGAATCCAGCCTGCGGTTTGCCATGCTGATTTTTGCGTTGATTTCTGGCACGACTCGGTAGCGGTTGTAAATTTCGCCTTGATCAAGACCGATGGATTCGATGCAGTGCTGGTAGGTCCAGGTGTGCATGGCTTCTTCAAAGACCTGACGCGCCTGGTAGATTTGCAGTTCTGGTGCGGTCATTTTTTCCATCACAGCCAAGCCGATATTACGCATCGCAAGGATGTCGGAGGTGGTCAGGTAGGAGAGGACGTTTTCGTAGACGTGGCGCTCTTCCAGCGTGAGTTTGTGTTGGTAGTCGTGGACGTCTTGCGCCATGGCGATATCGAGCGGCGTCCAGTGATTTTTATTGGCATTGAGAAAGTATTCCCAGGCCCAGGGATATTTAAAAGGCGCGAGTTGATTGATATCAGCCTGACCGTTGATGATGCGTTTATCTTCAGCGCGAATGGGCGCTGTGGAAGTTAATTTGGTTTGTTTTTTAAGATTTTTCTGGCGTGTTTCAGCAAGCAACTGCTCTTGATTCAACTTATCTAAAGCACCTTTAACAACGGGGAAAGGTGTGGCTTTTTCTGCGGGTTGGGCAGGTTTGGTCTCTTCTTGCTGAAGTTCTGGTTTGGTCGGTGCTGGTGTAGTCGTACCGCTGAGTGGATCATCCCAATTGAGCATGTTGTATTCCTCTGTGTGTTCGTTTGGTTGTTGGTGCATTCGGAAGGCGCGCTGCCGATTGACCATGCCTCTTGTATGTCTGATGTGGCGCAGATCGCTGGTGTGATGATTGAGCCGTCTGATCATTTAAAAAACCTCAGTTGGACAGGCTTGCGTGTGCCTGTGTAGTGGTGTGGTACAAGCCGCAACAACGAGGAATAGCGTTTCTATTCCGGCGCGACGCGACTCGGCTAAACACCGCCACAGGAGTACGGCTTGCGATATAGCGAGTCTTACCCAGCTGGTGTAAATCACGTTTAATCGCTATGAATATCATTTCAACTCACCCTTTATCTGAGAATAAACTTCCGACCTATTGGCACGCATCGCAATCTGGATCGAGTATTGAGCAAGCTGCAGGCGCTGCTGACCCGACCGGTTTACTGCTTTTGACGCTGCCACCTTGGCTGCTGTCTGCTGATTTCTCGACGTGGGTAGCTCCGAGTGAACGGAGGTAGTAGGTGGTTTTGAGGCCACGTACCCAGGCGAGTTTGTAGAGGAGATCCAGCTGCTTGCCTGATGGCTCGGCCATGTAGAGATTGAGCGATTGCCCCTGGTCGATCCATTTCTGGCGACGACTGGCGGCCTCGATTAACCAGCGTGAATCAATCTCGAATGCCGTGGCATATTTGGATTTGAGATCCTCCGGAATACGGCTGATCGGCTGCGCGGAGCCATCGTAATATTTGAGATCATTGACCATCACATCATCCCAAAGATTGAGGGCTTTCAAGTCGCTGACCAGATACGGATTGACGACGGTAAATTCACCAGAGAGGTTCGATTTAACAAACAGGTTTTGATAAGTCGGTTCAATGGATTGACTGACGCCGCAGATGTTGGAAATGGTGGCTGTCGGTGCAATTGCCATGGTGTTGGAGTTGCGCATGCCGACTTTTTTGACGCGCTTGCGCAGGCCGTCCCAATCCATTTTGCGGCTATCATCAACTTCAAAGAATTTGCCGCGCTCCTCGCGAAGCTTATCCAGCGAATCGATGGGCAAAATGCCCTGACTCCACAGCGAGCCATCAAAGGTTGCGTATTTGCCGCGCTCTTCTGCAAGATTAGTCGAGGACTGAATTGCGTAATAACTGACCGCTTCCATCGCATTGTCTGCAAACTCCACCGCTTCTTCCGAGGCGTAAGCCAGATTGAGCTTGTAGAGCGCATCCTGGAATCCCATGATGCCGAGTCCTACGGGGCGATGCTGCAAGTTGGAATGACGCGCTTGCGGTACCGAGTAGTAGTTGTAGTCGATAACGTTATCCAGCATCCGCATAGCAGTGGTGATGGTTTTCTCCAGCTTCTCCATGTTGAGGCCGTTCTCATCAACATGCGCTGCCAGGTTCACGGAACCGAGGTTACACACGGCGATTTCGTCATCAGTGGTATGCAGGGTGATTTCGGTACACAGATTAGATGAATGCACTACGCCAGCGTGTTGGTTGGTATAGCGAATATTGCAAGGGTCTTTAAACGTCACCCAGGGATGCCCGGTTTCAAATAACATGCCGAGCATCTTTCGCCACAGATCAACCGCTTTAATGCGGCGGAATATATCCAGCTCACCGTTATCGGCTTTGGCTTCGTAAGCTTCGTATTTTGCGCGGAAGGCTTTGCCGGTGAGCTCGTGTAATTCGGGCGTTTCATTGGGAGAGAACAGCGTCCACTCTTTGTCTTCGGCAACGCGCTCCATGAATAAATCAGGAATCCAGTTGGCGGAGTTCATGTCATGGGTACGACGGCGCTCATCACCAGTATTTTTACGCAGCTCGATAAAGTCTTCGACATCAATATGCCAGGTTTCGAGATAGGCGCACATGGCACCTTTGCGCTTGCCGCCCTGATTCACCGCCACCGCTGTATCGTTAGCGACTTTGAGGAATGGCACGATGCCTTGTGATTTGCCGTTGGTGCCTTTGATGTGCGCCCCCATACCGCGAACACGCGTCCAGTCATTGCCTAAACCACCGGCAAATTTTGACAGCATCGCATCATCTTTGATCGCGCTGAAAATCCCATCGAGATCATCAGGCACGGTGGTCAGATAGCAAGAGGAGAGCTGCGGACGTAGCGTTGCGGAGTTGAACAACGTCGGCGTACTGCTCATGAAATCGAAACTGGAGAGCAAATTATAGAATTCAATAGCACGTTCTTCGCGATTGATCTCGTTGATTGCCAAGCCCATAGAGACGCGCATGAAAAAAGCCTGTGGCAGTTCAAAACGGATACCGCCTTCGGTGTGAATAAAATAGCGGTCGTAGAGGGTTTGCAAACCGAGGTAGGTAAAATTCTGATCACGCTCCGACTTGAGCGCGGCAGTGATCTTTTTCATATCATATTCGAGCAACTTGCTATCTAGCAGCTCCAGCTCGATGCAGCGTTGCACATAGGATTTGAAATAACCGGGATAGAGCTTGCCCATTTGCTGCTGCGTCGCTTCGGTAGGCTTGCCATTAATAAACGTCAGCGCCTCATGGCGCATATTGTCCATCAGTAAACGTGCCGCAGCGTGGGAATAATTGGGATCACGGTCGATTAGCGAACGACCACTCAGGCAGATGGCAGTACGCAAATCCTTGTCTGCCATGCCGTCAAAAACATTGTGTAACGTGTCTTTAAGGATTAGATCAGCATCGACACCATCGAGGCCTTTAGCGGCTTCTTTAATAATTCTGGCGAGGCGCTTTTGGTCCAGCGGACGCTTACTGCCATCCTCGGCAATAATCTGTAGTGTTGATTGTTTTTCCTGAGTGCCATTTTTACTAGCCTCTTCGGCACGTTTCTCGGATTGTTTTTCACGATAGAGGACATAGTCGCGAGCGACCTTGTGCTCGCCATTGCGCATTAATGCCAGTTCGACCTGATCCTGGATTTGTTCGATGTGAATCGTGCCGCCTTCATTGACGTGGCGTAACAACGTATCGACGACTTGCTCTGTGAGCGCATCGACAGTTTCATGTACTCGACCGGATGCGGCGGCTTTGCCACCTTCAACGGCGAGAAATGCTTTGGTCATCGCGACGCGAATTTTGGTTTCGTCAAAGGCGGTAAGTTTGCCGTTACGACGAATAACCCGATAGCCTGATCCTGCTTCTGTCTGGATCACGGATTGCTCCTCAGTGGTAGCCTGTGTAATAACTGAAGAAGATGAGGTTTGTTCTGGAACTGCTTGCATGAATCCTCCTTTTAATGACCTGAATGCTTGCTATATATCGCGATAATGCAGCGCACCGATCACAACAACTAAAGTAATCAAGCCAACTGATATACGACTATTTCCGTAAAATTAGAATTAGTCTTCCATAACTGTCGCAATACTATAAGATGTGTTCACAGTGACCGTCAAGCACAATATAGTGTGTATAAGCCTAGTAATAGTATGTGGAGCAACTGTGGATAAACTGTGTCTGAAGCGGTGAATAAAGCGTATAAATTCACTACACCTCAAGTAGTTATTGGCTTTCTGGGAACCACTTATCCCCAACTACAAACCACAGATCGGCAAATTCACCTTTATTCACACCTAACCGGTTTAACATACATCGACGGAATGCTTTGCGACCACGCAGAGCATTCCAAAATATCAAAAAGCGAGCTGGCAAGAAGCCGGTCAAATAAAGGGCGAATATTTTCCAGGGAATGATTTTTAGACGCCACCAGCGATAAAAAATCTCACGATGACCGCCAGCACCACAGTTCAGTCGATTAACAGTTTGATTTCTGATGATTACTTACCCATTGCCCTAAGTGATGATTTGCCAACCATGGCGGCGTACTTCCAATCACAACACGAGATTTCAACACTACCCGTTGTCAGCGAGACTCGGCTAATAGGCAGCATTCGCAGTTGTGACCTACTCGCCGCCTGCAACAGATCAGACAAACAATCGCTAACGGCCAAAAACCTGATGAGCATGGAATGCCCAGCGGTTCAAAGTGACTCCAGCCTGGTGGAAATTTGTCGGCAAGTTCGCAATGGGGAGGTCTCTCTCGATGCGGGTTATCTCTGCGTAGTAGATAGTGAAGGTACTTACCAAGGTTTGGTGACCGCTCAGAAGCTACTCGTTGAAATCACCCAGCTGCGCCTGAATTTCACTCGCTACAACAACCCGTTATCACGCTTACCGGGCAGCGTTCATGTTGATGAAACCATTGATAATTTGATGGAAAACAACAGAATGTTTGTCGTCGTGCATTGCGATATTAATGATTTTAGAGCCTTTAATGATGCTTATGGTTATAGTCGCGGTGATGAGGTTATTCTCTTTGTCGCAGGGGTCTTACAGGATTTTATCGACCCAGACTTGGACTTTGTAGCGCATACCGGTGGCGATGATTTCACCCTCATTTTTCAAAGCCCTGACTGGTTCGAACGCTGCGAAAACATGGAACGAAAATGTTCGTTTAAAGCGGCGCAGTTTTACTCTGAAAAACACCGCTACAATCAAGGTATCAGCAGCTTCGACCGAATGGGGAGACGCGTATTTACACCGTTTTTCACGCTGGCATTGGGCGCGGTTCAGGCTGAACCGGGGAAGTTTCTCAGTCACCACGAGATTATTGCCGCCGCCCGAGAAGTTAAACAACGTGCGAAATCAACCTTTGGTGGCGCAATCTACATTGATGAACGCGGCTATACCTGCGCGCAAACCAGTCGGCCATTGGTTAAGAACTAGTACATTGACCACATTTAACTGCCGAATATAAGGGAGCGTAGATTATCATCTGTAGGAGCGGCGCCCCGCCGCGATAAACTTCTGCTTTCTCGAGCATTGTTCGTGGCGAGGCGCCACTCCTACATGATTGTTCAATAGGCAGATTTTATCCGTCAGTTAAATACAGACAATCAGAAATCACTAACGACGTAGACAGTCAAACAACTGATCGACTTGTTCAATGGTATGCTCACTTGAAAGCGTTACCCGCAACCTTGCCGTTCCTTCTGGCACGGTTGGCGGTCTTATGGCGGTGACGAGAAAACCCGCTTGCCAGAGCTTTTCGCTCATCTCGACGGCCACTTTATTTTCACCGCAAACAATGCATTGAATCGGTGTCGGGGAATCCATTAGTTCAATTCCAATAGCTGCTGCCTGATCTTTAAAATACTTCACCAGCTCATGCAACCGAGCTCTACGTTGCGGTTCCAACTGAATAATCTTTAGACTAGCCAATATCGCTGCGGCAGTTGCTGCAGGCATGGCAGTAGTAAAAATATAAGTTCTGGCGGTTTGGATCAGGAATTCAATGAGCGATTCTGACCCAGCTACAAAAGCACCCGCGACGCCAAAAGCTTTGCCCAGTGTTCCCATCAGGACAAGATTTTTCTGGTTTGAAACGTCGAGCGCTTCCAGACTGCCTCGACCGTTTGCGCCAAGCACACCCAAGCCATGCGCATCATCCACCAGCAGCCAGGCATCGTGGGTATTTGCCAACTGCATCAACTCGGATAATTGCGCGATATCGCCATCCATACTGAAGACACCGTCAGTCATGATCAGGCGTTGATCTGCTGGTTTACCGATGAGTAATTTTTCCAGTGCGGCAATATTTTGATGTGGGTAACGGTGCAGCTTAGCACCGGATAAACGTGCGCCATCGATCAGCGAAGCATGATTGAGACGATCTGCAAAAACCCGGTCACCGCGTTTCATCAGCGCCT
Source organism: uncultured Thiotrichales bacterium (assembly GCA_964577195.1). Lineage (GTDB taxonomy): Bacteria > Pseudomonadota > Gammaproteobacteria > UWMA-0217 > UWMA-0217 > HyVt-560. The sequence continues at coordinate 6,799 of CAZNYF010000147.1, forward strand.
GAACAACACCGAGATTGGCCATGTAACCGGTGGAAAACAACAGCGCGCGCTCGCTACCAGCAAACGCTGCTAACGCTTCTTCCAACTGGTGATGATAGCGGCTATGGCCGTTGATGAGATGCGCTGCGCCAGCACCAACGCCAAACTCACTGGACGCCCGCTGAAATGCTTCGATGACTTTTGGATGGTTAGCAAGACCAAGATAATCGTTGCTGCTAAAACTGATTACCTCACGGCCATCAATTTGCATCACCGGTGCTTGCGGACTGCTGGTTATCCGTCGTGAGCGATACAGGTGTTGTTGTTTTCGGCGCTCGATATCCTGCTGAAAATCACGCATTCAGGGCATCTCTAAAAATAGAAGTGCTGCTGAGGGAAATCAGGAATAATGCATTTATGTCCATGGATGGACGGTATTC
>CAZNYF010000148.1:0-7204 GCA_964577195.1 uncultured Thiotrichales bacterium
CCCTGGGGTGAGTGTGCGGAGTCCTGCTGATTTTTTAGGGTGAAAACGGAGTACCCGTAGCATCGTCATTCCGCGGGGATTGCTACGTTGAAAGTGATACCAAATTGTTTTTGAAGACGGTATTTCCCAGCAGAAAACTAACCACTTTATATTTAGCTGGAGATGATCATGAAAAAGGCACCTGAAATTGGGAAATTTCTGGATCAGGATGAAATGGATGTGTATGAATCCATTGAATCAACCAGTTGTAGCATCAAACAATCTGTAGGTGCTAGTGCGTCACCGACTCAAATTCAATGACCAAATCACCCTGCTCTACCAGCTCTCCTTCGGTCAGACAGATTCTACCAATGACTGCCGAGAATGGAGCGGTAATCGTTGATTCCATTTTCATCGCTTCAATTACAAACAAGGCATCTCTTTCGTTAACCGACTGACCTTCCTTTACCAACACGGCAGATAGTTTTCCAAGCAATGGTGCGCCGATTTGATTTTCTTCTACTGCCTTGGGATTAACCTTTGCTGTGCTGATAGCGGAGCGATCCCGAACCTGTACGCTCCTGGTCTGTCCGTTAAAATCGAAGGTGACGGTACTCAGGCCATTTTCATCGGGTGGAGATTGGTAAATTAAACGTATAATCAGGCTTTTTCCAGGCGCAAGCTTGACGTGAATTTCTTCGTTTTGTTTTAAACCGAATAAAAATGCGGGGGTTGGTAAACGACTGATCTGACCGAAGGTTTCGACATGCTCATGAAACTGCGTATAAACATCGGGATACATCTTATAGGAGAGGAAATCGAGAAACGTCTGGGTATCTCCAAATTCTTCAGTAAATGCTAAAAACTCTTTATCAAAATCCACTGCTTCAAGGTAATCATTGGGTCGCTTTGAAAATGGTTTATCGCCTTTTAACACCAATTTACTCAGCGCTTTTGGAAAGCCTCCTTCAACCTGACCGAGATTACCTTTAAATAAATCAATCACAGAATCCGGAAATGCGAGAGAGTCACCTTGCGCCATCACATCCGCTTCAGTTAAACCGTTTGAGGTCATAAACAATGCCATATCACCCACCACTTTTGATGAGGGTGTTACCTTGACAATATCACCAAACATTTTATTCACAATGGCATAGTTTTTCTTGATATCTTCGAATTTATGCTCCAAGCCTAAAGCCACCGCCTGTGGGCGTAAATTTGAATACTGACCACCAGGAATGGCGTGATCATAAACCTCTGCGGTTCCAGCTTTTAATCCCGATTCAAAGGGGTAATACATTTCCCGCACATCCTCCCAATAATTCGAATACTGATTCAGGGAATCTAGATTAAATGTCTGTTCACGTTCATGCCCTTGTAAAATCGCAATCATCGAATTCAAGTTTACCTGGGATGTCAGGCCGGATACCGAACTCAAACAGGCATCCACAATATCTACATCAGCCTCAATCGCTTTCAATAAAGTGGTGGCTTGGATTGAGGAAGTATCATGGCAATGCAGGTGAATGGGTAAATCCACCGCTTCTTTCAATGCAGGAATGAGTATTTCTGCTGCATAGGGTTTTAAAACACCGGCCATGTCTTTAACCGCCAGCATGTGTGCGCCACAATCTTCCAGCTGCTTTGCAAGATCAATATAGTATTGCAAATTGTATTTGTAACCGGGTTCTGTATTGAGTATATCGCCGGTATAGCAAATAGTGCCTTCTGCTATGCCACCGGTATTTTCACGGACAAACTGGATTGATTTTCGCATTCCTTCAACCCAGTTAAGAGAATCAAAAATACGGAAAACATCCATGCCATTTTCCCAGGATTTTTCGATAAACTTTTCAATCAAGTTATCAGGATAAGCTTTGTAACCGACACCGTTAGAACCACGAAATAACATCTGAAAAAGCACATTAGGAATCGATTGACGTAACAATTTTAAACGTTCCCAGGGGCATTCATGCAAAAAACGCATCGACACATCAAAGGTCGCACCGCCCCACATTTCCAATGAAAACAGCTGCGAATGATTTTTAGCCATGCCCTCGGCCACTTCCAGCATATCAATGGTTCTAACCCGTGTTGCCAGTAAAGACTGATGCGCATCTCGCATAGTGGTATCGGTATAAAGAATATTTTTCTGGTTTTTAATCCATTCAACCAATCCTTCTGCGCCTAATTCAGTCAGCAGGTTTTTGGTTCCTTTTGGGAACTCGCTTTGTTGATCAAATTCTGGCACCACAGGTATTCGTAATTGGCGATCAGGGTCGATATTTTTGACATCAGGGTTACCATTAACAATCACATCTCCCAAATATCGGAGTGTTTTTGTTCCTCGGTCAAAACTACGGGTGATTTTAAATACTTCAGGATGAAGCTCAAGAAATGTAACCGTTGCCTGCCCGGAAGAAAATACCGGATGCTCCAGGACATTTTCCAGAAAACCGATATTGGTCTTTACTCCGCGAACCCTGAATTCTCTTAGCGCCCGGTGAATTCTTTGCACTGCACCTTCCAGCGTCCTTCCCCAGGAAGAAACTTTCACCAGCATAGAATCAAAAAACGGCGACACTTTTGCGCCTGGAAAAGCCGCACCGGAATCCAGACGAATACCAAAACCTCCCGCACTGCGATAAGCAATCAAGGTGCCAAAATCCGGCATAAAATCATGCGCGGGGTCTTCGGTAGTGATTCGACATTGCACTGCGTAGCCGTGACAAACAACGGATGATTGCGAGGGTATCTGGATTTCTTTGTCTGCTAATTTATGACCACTGGCAATATGAATCTGGCTACGAACAATATCGATGCCAGTGATTTCTTCGGTAATTGTATGCTCAACCTGAATGCGTGGATTGACTTCAATAAAGTAAATGCCTTCATCTTTATCAACCAAAAACTCTACCGTACCCGCATTGTAATACCCCACGCGTTGACAGATTTTTAATGCGTAGCCATAAAGTTTATCGCGCGTTTCCTGAGACAAAGTGATACTGGGTGCAATTTCGATCACTTTTTGGAAGCGGCGCTGAACGGAACAATCGCGCTCAAATAGATGCACCAAATTGCCTGCCTGATCACCAAGAATTTGCACCTCGATATGTTTTGGTGAATCAATATATTTTTCCAGAAATACGGTGTCGTCACCGAAAGCCTTGGCGGCTTCGTTGCGGCCATCGTTAAATGCCTTTTCCAGCTCATCTACAGCCCGAATGATGCGCATCCCTCGCCCACCACCACCGGACGCGGCTTTAAGCATCAAAGGAAAACCGATACGCTCCGCTTCCTCCAGGGCAATGTCATAACTGTCGAGTTTTTTCTGGCTGTCTTCGATCACGGGCAAACCCGCCGCCATCGCGTTTGCTTTCGCCATCACTTTATCGCCAAGCTGCTCCATACTTTGTGCTGAAGGACCGATAAAAATAATGCCCTCTTCGTGACAGCGTTTCGCGAACTTAACATTTTCAGATAAAAACCCATAGCCGGGATGAATGGCATCAACCTGTTCGCGCTTGGCAACGTCGATAATACCTTCAATATCCAAATAAGGTTTTAACGGATCATCATCCGCGCCAATTTGATACGCCTCATCAGACTTGTAGCGATGTGGAGAGAATCTGTCCTCATACGTATAAATCGAAACGGTATTAATTTTTAGCTCAGAGGCCGCGCGCAGAACCCTGATTGCAATTTCGCCGCGATTGGCGACCAGCAGCTTTTGTATTGTCTTAGTCATATAGTTTTTTGGTTTGAGGCATCACTCGATTAGTAACAACCTGAAAAATTCTTGCCGAGAGCTCTTCTATCGAACTGGAAGTGGTATTAAAAACAGGTACGTCATACCGAACAAATAGTTCCTGTGCCTGATTAAGCTCAGACTTACATTTTGAAATTTTCGCATACTGACTACCTGCTCTACGTTTCTCTCGGATATCGGCTAGTCTTTTAGGGCTAATCGTAAGTCCCACCAGTTTATCCTGATTTTTTTTGAGAATCTCGGGAAGATCATCTTTTAAAAAATCATCATCGGTGAGTGGATAATTGGCAGCACGAATACCAAAATGTAGCGCTAAATAAAGACAAGTCGGGGTTTTTCCTGAGCGCGAGACACCAACCAAAATCACATCAGCATCGCTCATGTTTTTCAGTGTCATGCCATCATCATGGAGTAATGTGTAGTTAACAATATCCATTCGATGATCATAGGAATGCGCATTTTTTAAACCATGACTCATACCGGATTCTCCCGATGGCGCAATTCCGATATCCTCGCTCACATCCTGCACGTAGCCTGTAAACAGCTCATAGTAGTGGCAGGGAGAGGAACTCAATATATCAGTGATTTTTTCATCTGGCATCGTCGCGAAAACCAACGGTGAAGCACCTGTTTCAATACTTAATTGCTTAATCTCGACAGCAAGTTCTTGAGCTTTTTCAGGAGTGTTGAGAAACGGTTGATGGCGACGAACAAAATCCACTTGGGGAAACTGTGAAAGTACGCTTTCGCCCAAAGACTCCGCAGTAATTCCGGTACTTTCTGACACAAAATAGACGACACGGCTTGTCTTTGGCATAGAAGAACGATCCTCTGGTTGCCTTAGATCATAGCAAAAATTGACTGGCAGCTCAGTCTGATCCGTGACTTACAAGATCAATTCAGTCGGAAACAGATAAGCGTCGTTGCCTCGATATTCTGTTATCAGAAAATCAAATACTCATCATTACTGCGCGCATCTAGTGTAAGACCAATATCCCAATTATCTTATAGGTACAGAAAAAACTGAGGTTCAGGTAATGATTGATACGGTTTCAATCGGTGGTTTACAGGTCTCCCGGCCACTACACGATTTAGTGGCTAACGAGATTCTCCCAGCACTGGAAACCCTTGAGCCAGAATCACTCTGGGCAAACTTTAACGCCATCATTGTCGAGATGGCAACTGAAAATAGGTCCCTGCTCAAACATCGCGACGATCTACAACAACAAATTGATACCTGGCATTCTAATCATCGCGATAAGAAATTTAACGCTCAGAAATACCGGCAGCTCCTTATCGACATTGGTTACTTGCTCCCTGAACCCGATAGTTTTGAAATCGAAACCAGCAATGTAGACGATGAAATAAAATTATTGGCAGGACCACAACTGGTAGTACCCATCAACAATGCCCGATATGCGCTCAATGCTGCGAATGCACGCTGGGGGAGTTTATATGATGCCTTTTACGGCACCGATGTTATTCCTGGGGAAAAACATAATAAAACTCAGACAGTCGTAGGATTCGATATCAAACGGGGGAAAAAAGTCATTGCACTGGCGCTGGATTTTCTGGATAAAACCATTCCCTTGGGGAATGCTTCTTATCGAGACATAAGCCGATTCTCCTTGCTCGATTCAACCGAAGATCATCTTGTAGAAAACGTGGCTGAAAACGCTCTGCATTTCGAAGTGCAACTAAACAATGGAACTTACACCAGCCTGACAGATGCTACTCAATTTGTTGGCTATCGTAATGAAGATGACACACTCAGCCTGTTATTCGTCAATCACGGCTTGCACATTGAATTACAAATCAACCCTAGGCACTCTATTGGAAAGCTACATAGCTCCGGCATAAAAGACATTATTCTTGAATCAGCTCTCACGACAATTCTTGATTTTGAAGATTCTATCACTGCGGTAGATGCGGAAGATAAAACCCTTGCCTATCGGCATTTATTAGGATTGATGCGAGGTGATTTAGAAGCCCATTTTTTTAAACAGGGAAAAGAAATCAAGCGACACCTAAATTCAGACAGGCAATATATTAGCAGCCAGCGCCGACCAATCACTCAACCAGGCAAAAGCCTGATGCTGGTGAGAAACGTCGGATTATTAATGACAACTGATGCCGTGTTAACAGCAACCGGCGAAGAAATTCCCGAAGGCATTCTTGATACTTTCATAACCGCTCTGATTGGACTTTATGATCTAAAAAAACCAGGCCGTTATCAGAATAGTCGTTGCAATAGTATTTACATCGTAAAACCCAAGCTACATGGCCCGGAAGAAGTGGCTTTTTGCTGCAAATTATTTTCTCGTGTTGAGGATGCATTATCGTTACCCCGCAATACGCTCAAGCTGGGCATTATGGATGAGGAGCGACGGACAACGGTGAATCTAAAAGCCTGTATAGCCATAGCAAAACAACGGATTATTTTTATTAATACCGGGTTTCTCGACCGAACCGGAGATGAGATTCATACCAGCATGCAGGCTGGTGCATTCCTGCCTAAAGCAGAGATTAAAAAACAACCGTGGATAAATGCTTACGAAGACTGGAATGTTGATATTGGGCTAATCTGCGGGTTTCAAGGAAATGCTCAAATCGGGAAAGGCATGTGGGCAATGCCTGATTTAATGAAGCAAATGCTGGATGAAAAAATCATTCATCCAAAATCTGGCGCTAACTGTGCCTGGGTACCTTCACCCACCGCAGCAACACTCCATGCAATGCACTATCACCAAGTCAATGTGATACAGCAACAGCAGAAAATTAAATCTCGACCCCGTGCCAGCCTCGATGACATTTTAACCATTCCGCTACTCGGTAAAAAAACGTTAACCCCTGAAGAAATTCAACAAGAACTCGATAATAATGCACAAGGCATTTTGGGCTATGTCGTTCGTTGGATCGACCAGGGTATCGGTTGTTCAACAGTACCGGACATTCATCAGCTCGGCTTGATGGAAGATCGCGCCACACTGCGGATTTCAAGCCAACATATTGCTAATTGGTTGCTGCATAAAATTTGCAGCGAGGAGCAAGTTATCACTACTTTTAAACGCATGGCTAACATCGTTGATGAGCAAAATAAAGATGACCGACAGTATTTAAACCTGTCCCCTGACTTCACAGGTATCGCCTTTCAGGCAGCACTGGATTTAGTCTTCAAAGGCCGTATCCAACCCAACGGCTATACAGAACCTTTGCTTCATACTTACCGCAGAAAATTCAAACATTCACAATCAATTGCTCAACAACCCGGAGCTTCACATGAATAGAATTGATCAGATTAAATCTCTACAAAATGACTGGGAGAATAATCCCCGCTGGGAAAATGTTAAGCGAAATTATCAGGCAGAAGATGTGGTTAGACTTCGAGGCTCTATTCAACCGGAATATACCTATGCCCGCCGAGGTGCAGAAAAACTCTGGAATTTAATTAATGGC
>CAZNYF010000149.1:0-7169 GCA_964577195.1 uncultured Thiotrichales bacterium
GTTCTGAACACGTTGGTTTGCGCTCACCCATCAATATAATATTGTTGGAGTACTAGTGTGGTCGTGTTTATAAAAAGAATTATCACAAGCGATGGAGCTGGTTACGCAAACTAAATCCTCGCAGCGGCAAGTCTAGCGACTTTGTAAAACCAATAACCTGAAACCGTTCACCCATTTCAGCAGGCAATGTCAATGTTTTGATCTGTTGAGCCATTTTTAGCCTGTCAATAGAAGATTCTAGGCTTCGTTCTGCATAAAACTGATCCAGCCCTAAAGACATCAGAAACAACGCTTGAGACGAAAACCCATCAAGATCGAGGCCTGCTTGTTCTCCGGCATCTGCTACCGCTGTGAAATCCACACTGGCACTTAGATCCTGTAACCCCGGATAGACAAATGGGTCTTCCAGTAGATGATGCCGATAGTGGCCGATCAAAGTACCTTCACGACGTTCGGGGTGATAGTACTCCTGTGCAACGTAGCCATAATCAATGAGTATGACCGCACCTTGTACAAGCACTGAAGACACCGACGCCATCCATCCATCTACGGCGGGGTTTAGCTCTGACTCATAGTTGTTTGGCAAATCTGCAGAAATTTTCGATAGCCTTTCTTTGAGGATTTGCTCTGGTTCGAGCTCTGCCCAGCAAAATCGTTCATTTTTATAACTGACACCTAGCTCTTTATTGCTATCTTGATTAAGACGAAACCGCTGTACCGGCATCGCGTCCAGTACCTCATTGGCGATCACAATGCCATGTAGCTCCAAACCTTCTAGAGAATCCAGCCATTTTACCGATGCCAGCAGATGCGGCACAGCGTCCTTGATCGTTTGCCGTTGTCGCTGCTGCAATTCGGGACTCAGCTCAAGAATATAGTAGTGATCGGGCAAGCTTTCGAGATCTTCCAACCGTGCCAGAATATCTGCTGCCATACGCCCCGAACCTGCACCAAACTCAAGCACACAGGCAGTGGTTTCAAACTGTTCCAGCACTTGCTGGCATTGCGCCGCGAGGCAATCGGAAAACAGGGAGGAAACTTCTGGTGCAGTAATAAAATCACCCTCAGCGCCGAATTTGCGCGCCCCCGCCATGTAGTAACCCAAACCCGGTTGGTACAATGCCATTTCCATGTAGCGCCGGAACGTAATGACACCCCCCGCACTTTCAATTTCTGCAGCAATCAATTCACACAGCTTATTGCTGTGCATTTGCTCAAATTCGTCTGGCTCAGGTAAGGTCGAGTCCATATCTCTTGAAGGTCTAAAAAATGAGTGAAAAAATCACGAAAGTTGCACTGGTCACGGGCTCTGCCCGACGCGTTGGCGCACAAACAGTTCGCAGCCTGCACGCGGTTGGCTACAACGTCATCGTGCATTATCGTAGCTCCGCAGAGGATGCCAAGAAGCTCGTCGCGGAGCTTAACACTACCCGCAGTGATTCGGCACGCATGGCGCAGGCGGATTTGATCGAAATTGAATCGCTTCCCCGATTGATCGAAGAGGTCGTCTCATTTTGGGGCAGACTCGATGTACTGGTGAATAACGCCTCTGCTTTTTATCCCACCGAGGTAGGCAGCATCACAGAAAAAGACTGGGATATTTTGGTTGGCTCTAACTTGAAAGGACCATTGTTTCTTAGTCAGGCGGCAGCGACAGAGCTGAAGCGAACCCGGGGCTGCATCGTGAATATGGTGGATATTTATGCCGACCGACCACTGAAAAATTATCTGGTTTATTCGGTTGCTAAAGCCGGGTTGGTCGCACTCACCAAATCGCTGGCGCGTGAGCTTGGCCCGGATGTTCGTACCAACGGCGTCGCGCCAGGCGCAATACTCTGGCCGGAGCAGGAAGATCAAAATTCTCAAAACCAGAGGATTATTGATCAGACCGCGCTCAAAAGAAAAGGTGAGCCAATGGATATTGCCCGCACAATATTATTTCTGGTCACGGATGCTCCGTACATTACCGGACAGATAATCGCGGTCGATGGCGGCAGGACGCTCTCAAATTAACGATTCCTGGCACTTTGTCAGTGAGAGGTTGCCGTTAGCTTCGATTCTTCCTGTCCATCCATTTTCAATATAGAGGGTTGCCACAGGCTCCAGGATGACTGCCGGGCCCTTTATTGCTTGCTCTAAAGGCAAATCACAGCGCTGATAAACGGGGATTTTGTCCTTGTTACCAGCAAGTTTGCCCCAGGTTTCTGGTTCTGCGTGATCTAACTGGCTTTGAGTTACAGGCAATTGAACTGGCTCGACCAGAGCAGTTGCTCTGACTCGGCAATTAACGAGTTCGACTTGAATATCCAATTCATGCCCGAATAGATCTCGATGCGCTTGATGAAAAGCTTTTGAGATCAGAGCAGGGCTTTGCTGCCACTGAATGGGTAAAGTGGATGACTGACCCTGGTAGCGAACATCGACTCGGCGGGTAAATTGATTTTTTGATACTGACATTTCACCCGCGAGCTGTGTTTCCATACGGTTAAATTTTTCATCCAGCCATTTAACATCGGTATCATCCAGTAACCTGATTGTTGACTGAGATAGCTCCCGGCCAGGCTGGGATACCACCATTCCCAGCGCTGACAATACGCCGCCATAGGCTGGCACAATTGCGCGGCTCATCCCCAGTTGCTCGGCTAATGCACAAACATGTAATCCGCCGGAGCCACCAAAAGACATCAATGTAAATTCCTTGGGATCGTAACCTCGCTGGACAGAGATGACTCGCAGCGCTTGCGCCATGTGTTCATTGGCGATGTCGATAATACCCCTGGCGATTTGCAACATCGGAACGCCTGCCTTTTCTGCAAGCTCAGTCATGACAGCTTTAGCGGCTTGTGGGTCTAATTTTAAATGCCCGCCAAGCGCTGTATGTTGGGGCAGGTGTCCAAGCAGTAAATTGGCATCAGTAACGGTAGGTTGTTTGCCGCCGTTGGAATAACAGGCGGGGCCGGGATTAGCGCCTGCAGATTGGGGGCCGACCTGTAACATACCGCCTTCATCCAGCCAGGCTATAGAACCACCACCAGCGCCGATGGTGTGCAAATCGACCATTGGGGTTGCAACAGGATAACCAGCGATTTCGCTTTCTGAAGTTAATCTGATATCACCGTCGATGAGTGCGACATCTGTTGATGTACCGCCCATGTCAAAGGACATGAGTCGTTGGCAATCACTGGCAGCCGCTTGGTATTTTGCGCCGACAAGACCGCCAGCGGGACCAGAAAGTAGCAGTTGAACCGCCTGTTCTCCTGCTTTTTCAGCATTGACTGTACCGCCATGACTTTGCATGACAGCGACTGTTGCGGGTTTTACCTTTGCTGCAAAATCGTTCAGATAGCGCTGCATAAGTGGGCCGATGTATGCGTTCAACCAGGTTGCCATTCCGCGCTCGTATTCCCGAATTTCTTTTAACACGGCTGAGGATCGGGAGATAAAAATACCTGGCGGAATGATCTCTGCAATCTGACGCTCAAAGCGATCATCAATAAATGAAAACAGTAAGTTGATGGCTACCGCATCGGGTCTTAGGTTCAGCAAGGATCGTTTTATCCGATCCAAATCAGCCTCTGTCAATGGCTCCACGATTGAGCCATCAGCCGCTATGCGTCCACCCGTTTCCAGGCAGTATTCTGTTGGGACAGGGGGTGGCAAGGGTTCGGGCTGGAGCTGATATAACGCTCGGCGCGCTTGTCTGCCAATGGTTAGAACATCGGCAAAACCTCGGTTGGTGATATAGGCGGTGCGTACGCCTTTACGTTCCAGTAGCGCGTTGGTTGCAACAGTGGAACCATGCACGATTTCCAGCCCATCCAGCGCCAAGCCCATTTCTTTGATGCCTTGCAGGATTGCCCGTTCCGGCGCAGCGGGGCTTGAAAGAACTTTGTGTACAGTTAGATTCGATCCATCGAGGTAGACAAAGTCGGTAAAGGTGCCGCCTGTGTCAATGCCGAGTTTGCGCATTTTATCCAACGCCTGAATTTTGGGTTGCGGGTGAGCACGACCTCCAGGACGGAGGAAGTGCTCACCCGCATATACCTACGTAGTCATCAACTGATGAATCAAAAAAGCTAGGCTTCGAATTGACGAATACCATCAATCAACCAATCACCCTCGGCGGAATCTTTAGGGTGTCTTACATGCCAAACTTCTGAAAACTCAGCCGCAGCTGCGCCATCTTCAGCGATCAATCCAGAGAATAATATCGCCGCTATGATGTCGTTATCATCCTCAAGCAAATCCAGTAGTTGCGAGTGTAATTCCACCACATCTGTTTCGGGTGATTGCTGTAGCTGCTGCGCACGGATATGGGCGAGCATATCTGTTGTCACGTAAGTTTTAATGGCGTCGATATCGCCTTTATCCCAGGCTTTTTGAACTTGGCGGAAATGGGATTCTGCTTCGGCCATGAACGAAGGCTCATTAAACCACTCTGGCATCACGGATAGAGGTTGCGTATCCACACCTGATCCGATTTGAGGTATATCAAAAGTAGTGGTACGCGCATTTTGCGGTGCGGCAGTACGCAGCTGTAGATCTTGTGATGCTCCAGGAGGAGAAGCCCCACCTGCACCGGCATAATTCGGTCGGCGAGCACCGCCTGTAAAACTGCGCAACAGCTTAAAGCCTATGAAAGCCAGTAGCGCGATAATCAGGAAATCAAACATTTGAAACCCCTCAAATGCACCTCCAAAGAACATCGCTGCTAAAAGACCACCTGCGGCAAGACCGGCTATCGGCCCCATCAATCCACCACGTCGAGGTGCCGCACCACCCGCAGTTGCTTGTCTACCGGGGCTGGCTTTTGAAACATCTCGAGTGGCCTTGCGGGGCGGCTTTGCCTGGCGGGAATATTTAAATGCCTTGCCAAAGCTTTGCCCACCACCAAAACGTTTTGCTTCTGCGACTTCCGGCACGGTGAACAAACCAACCATTGCAACGGCTAAAAACAACACAAATATTCTTTTCATCGTAAACTACTCGGGAAATTTAAAAATTAGACAACCATTATACGGCATCAGTTGAAATCAGATAGAACAACCTTCGATCCGCGTTATCTGCAAATCTCAATGCTCGCATCATTGTTGGTGTACGGAGTTTTGGTGCTTGATTTTCCGATTAGCGGCCAAACCATACTGTTAACAATATCCACTGCGTTGCTGACACAATGGTTGTTCACCCAATGGCTGAAACTCACTTATTTTGAACCGAAAAGTGCTTTGATTACCGCCTTTTCGATTTGTCTGTTATTGCGCACGGATCAACCATATCTGTTATTGCTCGCCGCCAGCATTGCGGTTGCGAGTAAATTCTTGCTCCGCTACCAAAACAAACATGTCTTTAATCCCGCTAATTTTGCGTTGGTTGTCATTACCTTAATGTTCGATCACGCCTGGTTTTCGGCAGGGCAGTGGGGCGACTTTGCCTGGTTTGCCTTACTCATTTCTGGGCTAGGTTTACTGGTAGTAATTCGTTCCGAACGCTCAGACATCACGCTGGGTTTTTTAGGTTTTTATGCGTTACTGGTTTTTGGTCGGGCGCTGTGGCTGGGCGATCCTCTGACCATTCCTCTGCATCAGTTACAATCTGGAGCATTACTGATCTTTGCTTTTTTTATGATTTCCGATCCGGTCACCTCACCAAACTCTCGAACCGGGCGGTTAATATTTGCCGCTTGTGTGACGCTCGGCGCAGGGTTTATACAATTTGTATTGTATAAATCAAATGGCGTATTTTATTCGCTAATACTGGCATGCTTGCTGACCCCGCTAATCAATATCTGGTTTCCTGGCATGACTTATCGATGGAATCCTCACAAACATTAATTGGAAAGTAATATGAAATCGTTAATCTCTACTCAAAGTCGGTTATTTTTCATCCTGTTGTTAGCGGGGTTTTTACTCCCAGGTACAGCATCCGCGTTCTGTGGCTTTTATGTCGCCAAGGCTGATGCCAAATTATTTAACCAGGCTTCCCAAGTTGTTATGGTTCGCGATGAAGATCGCACCGTGCTCACAATGTCCAATGATTTCAAAGGAGATCTTACTGAGTTCGCTGTGGTCATTCCCGTGCCCACCTTTCTTGAGAAAGAACAAATTCACGTAACCCAAAACGCCATTATTGATCATTTGGATGCTTATTCTGCACCTCGTTTGGTTGAATATTTTGATGAAAACCCCTGCGAATTACGTCGAATATATAAAAGTATGGCGATGGCAGATGGCGCATCAATCGAAGCCGAATCCACCGCCGAAGATCTGGGTGTCAAAATAGAAGCCTCGTATACCGTTGGTGAATACGACATTAAAATCCTCTCGGCAGATCAAAGCGATGGACTGATTACCTGGCTAAAACAGGAAGGTTACAAAATCCCCGATGGCGCCGAGAAAGTAGTCAGTAGTTATTTAAAACAAGACATGCGGTTCTTTGTCGCTAAGGTCAATATCGAGGAACAACTGAAACTGGGTTATGCCAATTTAAGGCCCATTCAAGTCGCTTACGAGAGTAAAAAATTCATGCTGCCAATTAGGCTAGGTATGGTGAATGCGGATGGCGCGCAGGAATTATTTATTTATATGCTAACCAAAAAGGGGCGGGTAGAAACTTCTAACTATCGTAACGTTAAACTACCGACTGGGTCAGAGTTGCCAATTTTTGTGAAGGATGAGTTTGGTGAGTTTTATAAAAGCATGTTCGAGACGCAAACTAAAAAGGAAGGTAATCGCGCTGTTTTTCTAGAATATGCGTGGGACATGAACTGGTGCGATCCTTGCGCCGCTGACCCGCTTTCCAATAAAGAGCTTCAAGAACTCGGTGTTTTTTGGCTGGATGATGTGGCTGATCAACCCGATATCATGCCAATACCCAGACGTAAAATTATGCCTCCTCAGCGGGCAAAGAACGTCTATATCACGCGGCTGCATGTACGCTATGACAAAAAGCATTTTCCTGAAGATTTAATGTTTCAACAAACGGGAGACAGAAAAAACTTCCAGGGTCGTTATGTACTACGCCACCCCTGGAAAGGCGATGCCCAATGCGACCAAGCTGAAAGTTATCTTAAAACACTCACCAAGCGACAGGAAAAAGAAGCACAACAATTAGCCTCATTAACGGGTTGGGATATCAATGAGATTCGTAAAAAAATCGGCATGAATACACCC
>CAZNYF010000150.1:0-6924 GCA_964577195.1 uncultured Thiotrichales bacterium
AACGGAATCAAACCATTGCTGTAGGGATGCGCGATCTTCACTATTCTCGCCCTTAAGCGCCGCTTCATTTTCAGCCAGTCTAGCCAGTTTGAGTTTTATTTTAACCACATCGGTTTGTGTTCCTTTTCCCGCTCGGTAGGCGCTTGTTGCAGCAGGGATCATCGCATCTAAAATGCTACGTTCTTGCTGAATCAGTTTAAGCTCCGCTTGACTGGAATAAACATTTAGCCAGCGCTGTCTTAATTCTCTAAGAACGATTGAGCGCTGTGTTTCCAAGCTGGCTTTTTTCATCACCACAGCGGATTTTGCAATGGCTTTTTTAACCGCAAGCGTGTTGCCTGCGGGAAAGGATTGTTTGAGTCCCGCGAATGCTTGCGTCATTGGCTCCTGATTAAAATCGAAGCTGTCTGTGGGCATATTGAGCAGCGCAAGCCGCAGTTGAGGATCGGGTAATTGACCTTCTGCGGTGATCGATGCGGTTGATGAGTCCACTCTGGATTGCGCTGCTTGCAGGCGTGGATCAGCGAGTAGTGCAGATTTTTCCGCATCGTTTAGTCGAAACACAGTTTGTTCCGATTGACTCTCTGCCCATGATGTTTGGCTGCATAGTATTGCCAGCAGGATGATTGTTTGTCTCATAATGACACCTGAAAAACCTCTGGAGCTGTCGTCCAGATTGGAGCTAGTACTTAAAATTTTATGAATTAAATTCTAAAGGGTTTTTGACATCATTCCGTTTGGTCAGAATGACGATCAAAAAATAGAAGTATTAGCTAAAGCTGGGAGGGGGGATATCAGGTGGGGTGGAGCAGGTAACAATGGCGAAGCGAGAATGCTGAGGATTGTCGCCGTGATAGATGGATAAGTTGGTTTGAGCGAATGTCTGGGTCGCGCCACTAGATCCACCGATAGCACATTCACAGCTTCCACCGGCACAATTGGAAGCCATGGTTTCACATTGACAATCATGATCGCAGCACGGAGATTGTTGCACCGCGGTTATCTGGATGTGGGTTGAATGCGTATTTGATTTGGGAGTATCTGAAACCATCACGGTACTGGCAGCCATGACCGGTGCCATCATTGCAAACAGCAACGATAGTACGGTTATCCAGGCAACAAGCTGTTGTGAGGGGTTTTTCATGATTGAATCAGTATGACCTATTTTAGTGAGCTTGCAAATATTGTAACTTTGTAGTTAGTAGCAAGTTACGCTGCAATGAGATGATTGGATGTACTACGAAAATCTTTCTACCCTTAAGTTATTCCGCTGAAGGTTAAATAAGCGCCCGTAATTTGCTCTCCCCAATAGAAAGCAATCCATCCGGCAATTGCCAAAAATGGCCCGAAGGGAATGGGTGTGCCTTTGTTTTGCTGTTTGGTAAGGATCAGCAAGATACCAATGACTGCGCCAGCTAAGGATGAGAGGATAATGGTGACGGGGAGTGCTGTGTACCCTATCCATGCGCCGAGCGCGGCGAGTAGTTTGAAATCGCCATAGCCCATGCCTTCTTTGCCGGTGAGCAGCCTGAATAAATGATAAATAGCCCAGAGCGTCAGGTAACCAAACACAGCACCGAGCAAGCTATGCTGATAACTGGTGAAACCATTACCGGTAAGATTTACCAGCAATCCCAACCAAATAAGGGGCAGGGTGATTTGATCGGGTAACAGCTGGGTTTTTAAATCAATGATCGCAAGCGTGATGAGCGACCAGGTGAATATTAATGCGGCAACTGATTTCCAGCTGTAACCAAAATACCAGACCGCTACGATCGAGAGCACCGCAGTGAGTATTTCGACCAATGGATATTGCATCGAAATACGAGATGCGCAGTGTTTACATTTCCCTTTTTGCAGCAGGTAGCTGAGGATCGGGATGTTTTCCCAAATAGAGAGCGTATTGTTGCAACTGGGGCAGGCCGATCCCGGCACCATCAGATTAAAAGCCGGTTTATCTTCTGGTTGAAGCTCGTTGCTTTCGTCATCCGTCAGAGAGGCACATTCGGCGTGCCAGCGACGCTCCATCATAATGGGCAATCGGTAAATGACGACGTTGAGAAAGCTGCCGACGATCAAGCCAAGCAGCCCGGCTGAAATCAATAAAGCAGCTTGTGATTGTTGTAAAAGTGCTAGCACTAGCTAAACAACAGATCCCAACTTGAAAATCGGTAGATACATGGCGATAACGAGGCCACCAATGAGTACGCCGAGGATTGCCATGATTAATGGTTCCAGCAGTGAACTCATGCCATCAACTGCGTCATCAACTTCTTCTTCATAGAAATCAGCAACCTTGCTTAGCATGTGATCGAGAGAACCGGATTCTTCACCGATGGAGACCATTTGTACCACCATGTTTGGGAATACCGCAGTATTTCGCATTGATTGCTGTAACTGCATACCGCCAGCGGTGTCATCACGCATTTGCAGCGTGGCATCGGAATAAACAGCGTTACCGGTGGCGCCGGCGACAGAAGTCATGGCTTCGACCAGAGGAACGCCCGCAGAGAACATGGTGGCCAGGGTGCGGGCGAATCTCGCGATGGCAGATTTGCGAATAATCCCGCCAAATATCGGTGCTCTTAACATGTATCTATCCAATGCTCGACGGAACTTGAGGGAGCGACGATGTGCTTGCACAAAGCCCGTGATGGCGAGAAAAATCCCTCCAAAGATGAGATACCAGCGATCACGGAAAACTTCAGAAAGACCGATAACAAATTGTGTAAAGGCAGGTAGATCAGCGCCAAAATCTTTAAACAGGTCTTCAAACGTTGGCACAACAAAAATCAGCAAAATCGCGGTTACGACAAACGACATAATCAACACAGAGATGGGGTAAAACATCGCTTTGCGAATTTTTCCTTTGATCGATTCGGTTTTTTCTTTATAGATTGCAATTCGGTCTAACAGCGATTCAAGTGAACCTGATTGTTCACCCGCATCAACTAGATTGACGAATAAATCATCAAAATGGCGCGGATGGCGTGCCATAGCATCCGCCAGCGTGTTGCCGCCTTCGACATCCGATTTAACCGTTAAAATCAGCTCTTGCATGGCGGGGTTTTCATGCCCCTTACCAATGATTTCAAACGATTGAACCATTGGAACACCCGCGGAAATCATGGTTGCGAGCTGCCGTGTAAAGATGGCAATGTCTTTACCCTTGATTTTCTTTTTACCCGAGAAAAGCGGTTTGGACTTCTTTTTAACTTTTAGCGGATTAATCCCCTGGCGACGCAGGTCTGCTTTCACCAGTGTCTCGGAAGGACCGATAGATTCGCCCTTGATACGGTCGCCCTTTTTATTGGTTCCTTCCCAAATAAAGGTCATTTTTTCTGCAACGGCTACCATTGTTCTATCCCTGTACGATTCGTTGTTTTTTGATTGTGCTGATCATGGTCATTAGTCCTTAGTGACACGGTTAACTTCATCCAGGCTGGTCAGTCCTTCGCGAACCTTGTCCAGACCCGATGCTCTCAAATCTTTGACGCCTTCTTTTTTGGCTTGATCTGCGAGCTGAATTGAGTTGCCATTTTCCATAATTATGCGCCCCATTTCCGAGGAAATAGGCATTACCTGAAAGATACCAAGCCGTCCCTTATAGCCTCCAGTACATTTGTCACATCCCACCTGTTTATAGAGTTTGAGTGAGCCAACTTCTTCCTTCGTAAAGCCTTCTTCAATCAATGCTTCAGCCGGTAAATCATCTATTTCGCGACAATGAACACAGAGACGCCGTGCCAGCCGCTGAGCAATGATTAAAGAGACGGATGAGGCGATGTTGTACGGCGGAATACCCATGTTGGCGAGTCGGCTGAGGGTTTGTGGGCCATCATTGGTATGCAGTGTGGAGAGTACCAAGTGACCGGTTTGAGCCGCTTTAATTGCAATTTCAGCGGTTTCAAGATCACGAATTTCGCCTACCATAATGACATCGGGATCCTGACGTAAGAAAGCGCGTAGAGCGGCTGCAAAGTCTAATCCGATCTTGGGTTGCACGTTGACTTGATTGACGCCAGGAAGATTGATTTCAGCGGGATCTTCGGCGGTTGAAATGTTGCGATCCGGCGTATTGAGAATGTTCAGACCGGTATATAGCGAAACCGTTTTACCGCTACCGGTCGGGCCGGTAACGAGAATCATGCCATAGGGTTTGGCAAGTGTGTCCAGATAAACCTGTTTTTGATGTGGGTCGTAGCCCAGCGCATCAATACCGAGTTGCGCTGAGGTAGGATCTAACAAACGCATGACGATTTTTTCGCCATACAGTGTTGGGCAGGTGTTGACTCGGAAGTCCATAGAGCGTTTTTTGGAAATTTGCACCTTCATTCGCCCGTCTTGCGGAATGCGCCGTTCTGAAATATCCATGCGGCACATGACTTTTATTCGCGCGATCATTTTTGGCGCCAGATTCAGCGGCGGGGTTGCGATGATACTCAGTACACCGTCCATTCTGAAACGAATTCGGAACAGCTTTTCATAGATTTCGACATGGATGTCCGATGCACCACGCCGAATCGCGTCCAGCAGCATCTTGTTGACGAAACGAACCACTGGAGTCTCGTCCATCTCGGCGGTAGAGGCGAGTTTGTCCTGATCTTCTTCGTTCGAGATTTCTAGATTGTCGAGATCCTCATCAAGATCGAGTTCTTGCCAGGATGTTAGCGTTTCGGAAGAGTCGAGCGCTTTTTCGATGAGTGCTTCGAGCTTGTCAATTTCCGTGAGGACAGGTTCGGTGGGGATACCGGTGCTGAATTTAAAATCATCAAGCACCTTGAGATTTAATGGATCTGCGATAGCGACATACAAACGATTATTACGTTTAAATATGGGCAGTGCGGTGTATTTGCGTATCAGTGATTCCTTGAGTTCCAGGGCGGGAAGAGAATCACGTTCGATGACGGACAAATCAAATAGGGGTAATCCAAATACGGTAGAAGAGGCTTCGGCAACCTGGCGCGGGCTCGCGAACTCGTGTTCCGTTAATACCCTGATGAGCGGGGTATTGTTGGTGGTCGATAGGTTTTGGGCTTCGACAGCGCGGTCTTCACTCAGTATTCCATTGTCAACCAGACGGCGAGTCAGGCCATTGAGTTTCATTACCGATGCTGGTGTGCTCATTTGAATATTTCATCCTTGGTGAGCCGTCGATTATAAGGCAAGGGAGCATTTTCTGTAAAAAAAAAGCTAAAAAGTTCAAAGATATAGCTTGTGCGGTAGGGTTTTTATGCCCAAAACAACAAAGCCCCTCGGAAGAGGGGCTTTGATCTACCAATCAGGAGACTTGGTAATAGCTTAAATACTTAACGCAGTCCTATTGACGGCACTCGCTAGGCAGATATTTGTCATCGGGTAAGCCTGCGCCAGCACCATCAGTACCATCATTACATGTGAATTTAAGCTGTCCATCAACATCACCGTAGAAAAATACCATCGTTTTGGTATTTACATTAGCGTTAACATTAGCCAGGGTGATTGTGAGTGTAGCGTTGCCGCCTGTACCGCCACCAAAACCGTAATCAGCTTTACCTGTTTTATAGTTTGTTGAGTTCATCGCATTAAAAAAGCCAGCAGTGACAGTGCCACCTTCAAATAGAGCGTCAGTCGCAGGCATGCTGCCTTCGGCGGAGTAGTGATCAAAGATGGCTGTTTTGCCAGCGGATGCAGTAGCAACCAATGTGGCGATCTTAGAACGTGCTGTGTAATCCTGATAAGCAGGCAATGCCACTGCTGCGAGGATACCGATGATCGCAACAACGATCATTAATTCAATCAGAGTAAAACCTTTTTGTGCTTGTCTCATTATTATTGACTCCTAAAATAGTCTTTAAAATCGTAAATTACCGGAACGGTTTTTCCGTTCTGCTTATTAGAGAAACCACAATGTATGCCAACAATTCAATCGAAGTGCAAGTTCGAGATTATACAGTAACTTAGGGGGGAATAGGCGGCTATCCTTACGCGTTTTTTAAGTACTACACAATGCGATTAGGCTTATCAGAGGGGCAAAATTGTCATAAGCGGACAATTTTGTCAGAAAGTGTCTGTAGGGCACCTCTATTTATTCAGGATGAGCATCTTGCACCCATAGGGTATAGACAAGTTCAGTATTTTCAATAGCTGCGTTTCTAAGTAACTGCAATAGTCCCGCTATTACAGTCACTTAGCGCCTTGCTCTTAAAAATTCTGATTCTCAATCTATCTTACCCTGAATTAATAGAGATGCCCTGTAATTTTTTACTCGTTCGCAAGTCGCTCAATGGCAGTAGCAACTTCTGTGGGCTTGTGACCTTTTTTGAGATCTATATTGAGGGTTTTTGGAGTACTGGGATAGTAGAGGTTAAACGCCTTTCGATCATAGTTTTTGAGCTTCTGCTTAAAATCAGTGTGTCGATGTATATTGCTTTTGACTATTAATTCCGCATCACGTAGTAGAGGAATAGGGTTGATGACACGAATCACCTCCAGTCCCTGACGGGTGATGGTGGTTTTCATGGCGGCGCAAACTGAGTTTTGAACACCAATGAAGTCTTCTGCGCCGTATTCAAAACAGCGATCCTGAACGATAATTAAATATTCATCGGTGACGGTTACTTGTTCTGCATCAAGCACAGTTTGCAGATAAGAGACGTCTTGACTCACGGTGGTTGATGATGTGGTGGTCTTTTTCGTGTCGGTCTCGGGTGTGTTGCTCTGAGTAGAGACTGGTTTTGCCGGGGGTGCTTGCTCAGAAGCTGGAGATGGGGAAGGGCTGGTTTTATCAACGGCAACGGCGTCAGAATTGGTCTTGCCACAAATTTGTGTGATTTGATCAGGACTAAATCCGCGATCAAGATAATGATCAATGTCGTCGCGTGCACATTCAGCAAACGCGGTGCTCAATGGGGCTAAAAGTAAAACCGTTAGCAGGTAACGAGG
>CAZNYF010000151.1:0-2076 GCA_964577195.1 uncultured Thiotrichales bacterium
ATGGATAATCTTTCAGCCATCAATAATGTCCTGGTCATAGACGACGAACCCGATATCCGTGAGCTACTGGAAATCACGCTGGCACGCATGGATATTAAAAGTACCAGCGCCGCCAATGTAGAAGATGCAAAAATACTGCTACGCGAACAGCAGTTTGGTCTTTGCCTGACCGATATGCGTCTGCCAGATGGTACAGGTATGGAGATTGTCAGCCACATTGATAAGCAATATCCAGAGCTGCCGGTCGCTGTGATTACCGCCTACGGCAATATCGAAGGCGCGGTACAAGCTTTACAGGGCGGTGCTTTCGACTTTGTCTCCAAGCCAGTTGATCTGGATGTATTACGGCGACTGATCAGCTCGGCATTGAAACTCTCCCCACCAGAACCGGATGCTACTCGATCACGACTTCTGGGTGACTCACCGCTGATGGTTAAACTCAGAAAACTGATTGAAAAACTCGCTCGTGGACAAGCCCCGGTCTACATCCACGGTGAATCTGGTGTTGGCAAAGAACTGGTCGCACGCGAATTGCACCAGCGTAGCGCACGCGCTGATGGCGCCTTCATCGCGGTGAACTGCGGAGCCATTCCTGCAGAACTGGTAGAAAGTGAATTTTTTGGTCATATCAGAGGCAGTTTCAGCGGTGCGATTGCAGATAAACCCGGGCTATTCACCGCCGCTGATGGCGGCACATTATTTTTGGATGAGGTCGGTGATCTACCGCTGAAGATGCAGGTAAAGTTGCTGCGAGCCATTCAGGAACGCGCTATCAAACCCGTTGGTGCTTCACAGGAACAAGCCGTCGATGTCAGAATTCTCAGTGCCACGCATCGGAACTTGAAGCGAGAAATCGCCGCTGAACGCTTTCGAGAAGACCTTTATTATCGCCTCAATGTTATCGAACTAGCCGTTCCACCGCTGCGTGACCGAGCAGAAGATATCTCGCTACTGGCCGCATCAATATTACAAAGAATAGCCAACGACTGGGGCAGCCAAACCAAACAACTTTCAGAGAATGCGCTGACCGCCCTCTGCGAATATCCTTTCCCGGGCAACGTCCGCGAACTCACGAATATTCTGGAACGGGCAGCAACGCTGGCAGACAATGCGGTGATTGAGATTGAAGACTTAGGCATTCCTGAAACTATCGCAGCGATAACCACAGCAGCAGAACCTACCGACGGACAATTCATGGAATCGTTGGCAGATCAGGAACGTGTTGCCATCGTAGCCGCTCTGGAGGATTTACGCTGGAACAAAACAGCAGCGGCTAAAAAACTCGGCATGACCCTGCGACAACTCCGATATCGCCTCAAGAAATTTGGAATTTCTTAGGGGGTTACCGCGCTCAGATATCAAAATACTCCTCTAGTGAAGCGACAATTCTAGCCGCCGCCTGTCCGTCACCATACGGATTCTGGGCGCTTGCCATCGCTGCATAGGCGGCATCATCAGAAAGTAACCTTGCGGTTTCCTCAACAATTTTATCTGTATTTGGCCCTACCAGTTTGACCGTACCCGCATCAATGCCCTCAGGTCGTTCAGTGGTGTTGCGCATCACCAGCACCGGCTTACCCAAAGATGGTGCTTCTTCCTGCACACCACCAGAATCCGTCAAAATCATCTTGGAATTTGCCATCAGCGCGACAAAATTCCGATAGCCCTGCGGTGGAATCAGCAACACGTTTTTAATATTTGCGAGTATCTTATTCACCGGCTGCTGGACATTGGGGTTGAGATGTACCGGATAAATAAACCGGTACTCTGGAAATTTTCCAGCCAGCTCAGCCATGGCTTTACAAATCTGCAAAAAACCATCACCGAAATTCTCTCGACGATGACCAGTAACCAGCACATAAGGTGACGTTTTCCAATCAGCGGGGAGAACCTCCGCCAGCGATTCATCGATACGCTCGCTAATTGAGCTATCGCCCTTCTTTGCCTGCTTCTGACGCTCCAGCAGCAACGCATCTATAACGGTATTGCCCGTGACCACAACGCTATCGGCGGGCACATGCTCTCTCAGCAGGTTTTGCTGGGAAACTTCAGTAGGAGCAAAGTGCAGAGTCGCCA
>CAZNYF010000151.1:2176-6883 GCA_964577195.1 uncultured Thiotrichales bacterium
AGCGTCTGGTTGGGCATCATCACCGCCAGGTCTTCATCGACACTAAGCTCAAAAACCTCAATCACTTGATCAAGCATTTCCCGATGCTGTCCGGTGGATATCACTATGGGCTGAAAACCCTCAGCCTTTTCCAGTGCTTTAATGACTGGAGCCATTTTGATGCCTTCTGGCCGTGTGCCAATAAAAATAGCTACTTTTTTCATCCGTTGATATCCATGTTTTTCACCTAGACGTAATAGTACTTGCCCGTGGGCAGAGAGGAAAATTTGAAGTTAGGATTACTGGAGTTGGTCGCATTTTTCGCGTTTTGGTTCCTCAATGATTATAGATTCGATCCAGAGAGGATCAAATTTATCCCCGCGAGTCCGAGGGACGCTTGAACGTAAGCGTGCCTGTTTATCGGCGCCTTGGCTTTATGCGTATAGAGCCTCTACCTTGCAGGCATTGATCAAGTTGCCACTCTCTCTGTCTCCTACAGACGGAATCACTGGAGCAACTCGTCTTTGTAGAGTGGAATTGATATTTTCGTTTAATCAGTGATCCAGCCCCAGGACATAGGGTGACACCTATGAAGATATGGAACGGGGTCAGAAAGATTCTGACCCGTTCATAAAAAATAACTAGCACTTGTTAAAACAGCGCTAGGTGTCAGAATAAGCCTTTTCAACATTTTCACGGCGTTGTTTAGCTTCGATTGATAGCGTTGCAGTCGGTCGCACCAGCAAGCGTTGTAAACCGATTTCCTCACCGGATTCTGCGCAATAACCGTACACGCCCTCTTTGACGCGCAACATTGCCTCATCAATTTTGGAAATGAGCTTACCTTCGCGCTCCCGAATGCGCAGTTCTAGCCAGCGCTCCTCTTCCAGTGAAGCACGATCATTTTCATCGGCTTCTCGCTCCTGCGTTCGCAGATGCTGGTTGGTTTCTTTCAAACTATCCAGCAGCTCTGTTTTCTGAATTTTTAAAAGGTTAGTGAAGAACGCCACTTGTTCTTCATTCATGTAATTTTTCTTCGGCTGTTTGAGTAGCGACTTTTCTGTTAACACTGTCGACTCTCCTCTGATTTTGTCTAGTTAAAATGCCTGCAATCCGTAGCAAGCGCCAAGTCTTCCTGATGCCTTCCCGTAGGTAAACGGCGCGGTATTCTATATCCAATAATGATAAATTACGACTATCTTGCTCACGTAGATTCGTAAGAGGTCACTCTGGTATCGCCAGAAACCACCCTCGAGCACGCAAAATGACAGTAAAAACCACCACTTCGAACGGCATTCATACGATTTCATAACAACCGATTCTCAAAGCAATGATCATTTCTTCGGCAATTTATCGCCAAATTCAGCATATATACTGATAAAAACAGATGAATGTCGCCGTTTTAGCTTAAGATTCGACGCATCTTACCCGTCAAGAGTGCAGCTCAATGCAGCATGCAATACCATTGGGGTTGAACAGTGACAGGCAAGACGTACTTTAATTTGTGAAAAAGCGCACTGGTTTTAAGTTGCTATGGATTAAATCTGGCAAAATAGACTCTAAATGATTGCTCGAGCATTATTCCAAATAGTTACGTGAATTAGCTCTAATTTAAAGAAACTTTTTAAAGTATCACTATGATTGTGTTATATTTTTCTGAGTTGGGCATAGAACTTACTAAGGCAGAATCGGATTTCTGTCCACAACTAAAGATGTAATTTAACAATTACTTGATGAATATTATGGATCAACGCAGCCTCAGTAAAACTATCAGCAGTCTCACGGGACTGGGCATTGTACTACTCACTAATACCACTGGATTTGCCATTGGTGTAGGAGAAGTGCAGGTAAAATCTGCTTTGAACCAGCCGCTATACGCCACCATCCCTATCACAGCGACCGCCAGTGAGCAGGGTTATCAAGACAGCCTGAGAGTCAAACTGGCAAGCCCTGAAATGCACCAGCAAGCAGGACTACGCTACCCGGATGAATTGGCAAAAACGCATTTTGACTTATACCAGGCAGTTAATGGTCGTACTCAAGTACTGGTAGGCACTACTCACGCCATCCACGAACCTCTAGTAACGTTTCTGCTGGAAGTGGAATGGAGTCATGGTCGCCTTCTGAAAGAAGTTTCGATGTTACTGGATCCGCCTGGCTACCAAAATCTTCCGGTCTCAGCACCCGCACCGATCACCCAGGTTGCGCAGGCAAAACCCAAGCCCGCGCTGATTGCCCGACCTAAAGAGCATCAAAACAACGTTATCAAGCCCGTTGAAACCGCTTATTTACCCCCGGTTACCGACATCGGCTCTTTTGATGTGCCGGTGTTTGTTGAAGTACCTGCCTCGTTGAAAGTCGCTCAGCTTAATACCGAGAGTTATTCGTATTCTCGCCCTATCCCCCCTCAGCGTCGCCGCCAGTACTCGATTTCCTCAGGGCAATATGGGCCAGTTCGCTCAGGTGATACTTTGATGGAAATTGCGAAAGCTGCTGCCAGAGGTACCGGTAGATCCGCCAAGCAAATGGCGCAAGACATCTACTCATCCAATCCTGAGGCGTTTTCTGGCTCGATCAACATGCTGGAGAAAGGCGCGATACTTTACATTCCTGATCATGCTGGTGCGATCGCAACAACAGAAGCTAACACACAGGTAGAATCGCATTACACCGCTCCAGTCAGTGGCATTTCTACCATTAGTGACTTTGCTTTTAATCACCCGGCGGAAATGATCAGCGGTTCAACAATCTCAGCTGCTCCCGCACCTACTGCTGAACCTGCACCAACAATCAGGCAAACACTAGAAATTCTACCACCGGATGAAACGTCTACCCGGATCGCTCAAGACATTGCAAAAAAGCTTGAGGAGAATGAGGCTAAAGCTAATGCGGCTGCAAAAGCCGAAAATACCGCAGTATCGGGGAATCCCGTGATTCCGGTAACCAACGCCAGCCTAAAAAGTGCGGCAGGTACCTCAATTCAAGAAACCACCCAATTGGTTGTAAGCGATCCCTCTATCACTCAATCTGATGAAGAAAAATCAGGGGTCGCTACCACCGTAGAATCCACCATACCGGGTGAAAAAGAGTCTCTAACGTTAGCCATCGAAACAGAAAATTTGCCACAAGTGAGCGATGAGGATATTAACTACCTCGATACACTATTGAAATGGCTCCCCTGGTTACTGCTGATGGTTGCATTGCCCATCATGTTGCTACTCGGATTACGCAAAAAGCATGAACCAGCAACTAAAATCCCTCCACCCATGTCCGAAGGACTCGATGCTCAAGTACCACAGCGAAGCAATAATGACTCTTTTGTAGATCATGTTGGAACAGCATCTTTTCGAAACCCGGAAGAATCCGACGAGTTTACCTCCGATACAACCATACTTGACCGACCCGATCCCACGGCTGACTTCGATTCGCTGGAGCCTGATCTGGAAAACCGTTCAATCATAGATTCAGATGAACTCATCAACAGCGATGATCTACAGCCATCGGCAAGCGATACTCAAGAGACGCTTCGACCAACTGCGGAAAATGATCCCGCTACGCAAGTCATGGAAGGTCTGAATGCTCCCGTCGATGATGTGGAATCCGAACTCGATGCTGCCCAGGAAGCTGAGATTTATCTAGCCTATGGGCAGTATTCCCTCGCCGAATCTGCTATTAACCGGTTACGGGATTCTAATCAGGACAACGCACGTTATAAATTACTGCAACTCAAATTGTATGCGGAAACCGGTAACCTGGAGGACATGCATACCCTCGCAGAAAACCTGCTACGGGATACAGAAGACAATAGTGGGTTATCCCAGCAAATTCAGAAAATTACCGATCGTGCGCATACCAAACACGGCACCAACGATGAGATAGATGTAGCTTCTCCAGATACCTCGAGCGTCAGCTTGTTGGACAACAAACAAGTAGAAGACAAGCAACCGGATATTATCGTTCCACTCACAAGTGTTGATACTGGCGAAGCAGAAACTGCCCAACTGTCATCCGCGCCTTTCGTCGAAGACATTGATGACTATCTGCATGAAAAACCCGGCAATTCAGCTTTGGATTCAGCGGATGACCCTCTGGTCAATTCACTCAGCTCTATCAAGCCCGAAAGCGCTCAACTCAATGAGCCAGGCGCCGAAATTGAAGAGGAAGCATTTACCGATGCAGAGTTGGATGCGATCTCTATGGAACTTGATCTGATGGACGAGCCGGGCGACGCCTTTGAAATCAGTGATGACTTATCAGATTCGTATTCCGATGATGCCGTGGAGAATTTCTCAGACACAGATTATCGTCTCACCCCGCTTGGTAGAGATGACACTGCTGGTGGTAAATCAGAACGTCTTGATGTGCCATTTGATCTGGAATCAGAAATCGAAAAACTGGCACATAACAAGCCTGCGAAATAGCACTCTCAAATAAACTATTAATCGTTGCATAAGTATTCGCATGGCTCGCGTAGGTTGGGCAAAGGAGCTTGCGACGTGCCCAACACTTTGCCTACAGGACGTAGGTAAGGGGCGTGAGTAAGGAGCGGAAGCTTCAGTGCGGCTGTTGGGCACGTCGTTCCTCCTTTTCCCAACCTACTTCTACGCTCTTTTGCTCCCGCAATCGCTGCAATCGCTGCAATCGCTGCAATCGCTGCAATCGCTGCAATCGCTGCAATCGCTGCAATCGTGCATCCCTGCACTTCTAATATGTGAATACTTTCGCGAC
>CAZNYF010000152.1:0-6877 GCA_964577195.1 uncultured Thiotrichales bacterium
CTTAGGTAGTCGTAACCTTTTCAGGTATCATTTCGTTTGAAATGATTCAATTACGCCACATTCCTAACGTCATCACCATCTTCAGGTTGTTCCTGATTCCGCCGGTGGCGTATGTCATCCTGAAAGAACAGTATGTTGCAGCCTTCTGGCTGTTTGCAATTGCCGGTTTTAGCGATGCTCTGGATGGGTTTCTGGCTCGAGCTTTCAAATGGCAGAGCGAGTTAGGTGCAACGCTCGATCCCATTGCCGATAAGACCCTGATGATTGTTTCGTTCTACTGTCTTTACTGGCAAGGGGTGATTCCCTGGTGGTTGTTCGTGGTGGTGCTGATACGCGATCTAATCATCGTGGTTGGTGCATCGGCCTATCAGTTTGTGACCCGATCATTGAAAATGGAGCCAATATTGCTCGGAAAATTCAATACCGGCGTGCAGATTTTGATGATCATGGCGTTGCTGGCGCATCTTTCCTATCAGATTATTCCTGTAAAATGGGTCGACAGCCTGGCTGTGATATTGCTGATTTCCACACTGGTCAGCGGGATTGCATACGTCGTAATCTGGTTGAACAAAACCCGCGCGGCTTCTTCTTCATCATGATGGCAAAAGCATGATTTTGAAAAAATCAGTTGGATCACGAAAGTCTGTGCAATCCTTTGACGCGCAGGATGCAATTGAGCGGTGGCCTGACATGTCTTATTCGCGCTCAACTTGTTTTTCCAGGATGTTGGTGAACATATGACAATGACTGATTCACAGAAATGGCTTTTTCTGGCCGGGTTCTTTGGTTTTGGATGGCTACTGTACTTACTGTCACCGGTACTCACGCCTTTCCTGTTGGGTGCGTTGTTTGCCTATTTGGGTGATCCAGCGGTCGATAAATTACAGCGATGGAAATTATCGCGAACCGGTGCTGTGGTCGTTGTGTTTCTCGCCATGACTTTGGTGGTGGGGCTGTTACTGTTGTTGCTGGTTCCGATTGTCCAGCAGCAATTAATTCTGCTTTTACAGGCTTTACCCGGTTACTTTGACTGGGCGTCAGCCAATGTATTACCGTGGCTGGGGGAGAAAACCGGGCTATCTCCAGAACAGTTTGATTTATCATCGCTGACCGCAATGGTGCAGCAAAACTGGAGTACAGCGGGCGGCGTTGCCGCGACTGTTATGGGGTACCTGAGTCAGTCAGGTGCGAAGCTTCTGACCTGGATTGCAAATCTTGTTTTGATTCCTGTCGTGACTTTTTACCTGCTACGTGATTGGGATGTTTTAGTTGATCGCGTTGGTCATTTACTACCGCGAAAACTGGAACCGGCAATTACGCATGTAGTGAAGGATGCTGATTCCATGTTGGGCGCATTTTTACGTGGTCAGATACTGGTGATGATTAGCCTGGGAACGATATACAGCGTGGGGCTGTGGTTGGTAGGTGTGAAGTTTGCTCTGTTGATTGGGATGTTGGCTGGCGTGGTGAGCTTTGTGCCGTATCTTGGCTTTATCGTTGGCATTGTCGTTGCCGGGGTTGCGGTACTGTTTCAGACCCATGATGCATTGCAATTAATTCCAGTGGTTGGCGTCTTTGCCGTTGGGCAAGCGCTGGAAGGCATGTTGCTCACACCACTGCTGGTCGGTGACCGGATTGGATTACATCCGGTGCTAGTGATTTTTGCGGTGCTGGCTGGCGGACAACTGTTTGGGTTTGGCGGAATGTTGCTGGCCCTACCTGTGGCAGCAATTTTGGCGGTGGTAGTGCGCGATTTACACCGTCGGTATTTGGAAAGTGAAATGTATCAAGAAGTTTCTCCAAGCGAAAAACCATAGTACATTTTGAAACAACTTCCGTTACCGATACAGCTTGATCAACGTTCAACCTTTGATAATTACATTGCGGGTGGCAACGCTGCTGCTATTGAGGCATTACAGCAACTCTTGAGTCCTCAGGGTGAGCCGCAAGTTTATCTGTGGAGCCCTCACGCCAACGGCAAAAGCCATTTGTTGCAAAGTCTCTGTATGCAGGCTGCCGAGCAGGGTGTGAAAATGGTGTACTTGCCACTCTCAATCCTGGTAGATGCTGGTGCTGATATCTTCCATAATCTTGAAGATATTGCGATTGTCTGCCTCGATGACGTTGATGCGGTGAGTCAAAATCCAGTCTGGGCTGAGCGACTGTTTCATTTGATCAATCGTTTAAGAAATTCTGGCTCACGTCTGGCGATGACCGCAGCCCAACCTCCCGATGCGATGACTACGCCGCTAAAGGATTTACAATCAAGGTTTGCTTGGGGGCCGGTCTACCAGCTGAAAGCATTGGCGGATGATGATCTGGAACAGTTTTTAATTAAACGTGGTGCCGGGCAAGGGCTGACAATTCCTGTTGAGGTGGTTTCCTATCTGGTCAGACACACGCAGCGCGATTTGGCTACGATGTTAAAACTTGTGGATAAGATTGACCGCGAAGCTCTGGCGCAACAGCGTCGAGTAACGGTGCCGTTTGTCCGCTCGGTTATCCCGTCAGACGGCTAAGACCGCCGAACCGGGGTACTTCATCACTACGGCTCAAATTAAACTAGTATTCCAACAATATTATATTGATGAGTGAGCGCAAACCAACGTGTTCAGAACAAGGCATTGCTGCAAAGCCATGGTTGTTCCATGTCGAGCAGCAATAACGCAGTGCTGGACGCGTTGGTTTGCGCCCTTCGGGTGAGCCTTCAAGCGGTCATCTGCGGCTTAATTTTCAATCGCCAGAGCACCACTATGACTCATAAAAATAAAACCACATCTAACCGCTTGATGACTCACTCACCCATCAAAATAATGTTGTTGGAGTACTAGAATGAGCCTCTTTTCAGTATGGACGCAAATGAACAGCGATAACATAATTTCTCCAGATAACCACAATACCGGGATCTGGACAGATAATGGCAGGCGACTGATTAAGATTCTCTCGTTTATCCTGATTCTGACCGTGGGTTTGTTACTGCGCCTTGATTCGCTGATGGATTGGTTTGAGCAGCCTGATCTGGCGCTCTACTTTGGCGAACCAATTCTAACCACGTTTGATGGCTACTATTACCTGACGCTGGCGCGAGACCTGATGGAAGGCACCTACGCCACAGTGGATCAGATGCGTGCCGTACCAGACCCTCCGCTCCGGCCGATGCCGCCTCCGCTGATGTCGATCCTTGCTGCCGGGATTGCAACGCTGACGCCACTTAGTTTGAATTGGGTGGGAGTTTTGTTGCCGGCGTTTCTTGGAGTACTGCTTGCGTTCCCCATGTACGGCATGGGTAAGCACTTTGGTGGTGTATTCATGGGGTTATCTACCGCACTGATTTCTTTGGTTTCTCCCTACTATGTTTTACGCAGTGGTCTTGGTTGGTTTGATACCGATAGTTTGTTGGTTACTTTGGTGGTTTCTGCCAGCTGGTTTTTCCTCAAGTTTGGCGTGATTACCCAGTTGCGACGCTATGCTCATCTTGCCGCCGGGTTGGTGACCTCTTTAATCACCATCTGGTGGTGGGATCAGACACCGCAAATGGCAGTGATTCTAACCATAACGCCGTTGGTGATTGCGTTAATATTTCATTATCGTCCGGTGGGCTCGGAGATGCGTTGGTTGGGCATGCTCGGGTTTGTTTATTTACTGATAGTTTTATTGTGGCAGGGATGGCGTTTCCCTCTCGAAATGGTAAACAGCGTTTTCGCGCAATTTAGCTACATCTCGAAGGAAACAACCAGCTTATTTCCGAATATTGGCATTACTATTTCAGAGCAGAGCAAGATGCCTCTGGCAGAGATTATTGATGCATCGATAGGCAGTCCGCTAATTTTATTGTTGGCTGTGATCGGGTTGCTCTGGTTAGTGGTTAAAAACCCGAAAGATGCGCTGTTTCTAGCCGTGCCGGTAGGTTTGGCTGCAATGGCTATTCTCTTTGCAGGGCGGTTTTTAATCTATGTCGCGCCAGCGGTTGCTCTGGGTATTGGGTTTCTCGCTTCCCGAATCTGGCGAATGGGAACAGCGGGCAAGCCGCTGATGGTTTTTGTTGCGCCGATACTGGTGCTCGCGTCTGCGCTTCCCGGTTATCAGCTGATGTTAGAAGTGCCGCGTTTTCCGCACAAGACGCCGGCGATTATCGAAGGCATGGATTATCTCAGCCGGCATAGTGAGGAGGATGCAGTCGTTTGGGGATGGTGGGATCATGGATATCCACTTAACTATTGGGCGCGTCGTTCAACCATCAATGATGGCCAGGTTCACGGCGGTGAACGCTCTGTATACAATGGCTTGCCGCTGGTGACAGGTAGTGAAAGACTATCCAGTAATTTCATGCAGTTTTACGTGACCCACGGGGTTAAAGGTGCAAAAGCATTTTATAACGCTGTGGGTAGTGCCGAGTCTGGCTACGAGTTACTACTCAAGGCGCTATTTCTCGGACCAGAAAAAGCGGCAGAAATGCTGGAAAATACACCTTTGGCAGCAGATAAAGAGCACTGGTTAAAATTCTTGTTTCCCCCGGCAGGTCGCCCGGTATATTTGTTTTTAGATTGGCGGCTGACGCAAATCAGTTATTGGTGGTATTGGCTGGGTTCCTGGGACAATATGCTACAACAAGGTGTACACCCTTATCATCGTACTGTTTTGGGTGTGACGGAGGTAGATGGCAAGCTGGTTTCCAGAGGTTTTGAGCTGGATATCGAACAGGGTGTTATTCAACTGGGTAATGAAAGCTTGATGGTGGGTGCGTTTCGGTCGGCGGGTGGTTCTTTTGAGCGCCGTGATTATCAGGTGTAGAACGGTGTGAATGTAGATTACTCAGCCAAAAAAGGCATGCTGGTAATTAGTGATGGTTACTTTTCTGGTTCGGTATTTAATCAACTCTTTACTTATGGAGAAAGCAAATCCTCAAGTCTTGAAATGGTTCTGGATAGATCTCCGGCATACCAGATTATTAGAGTGCATGGCGATCATTATCCGGCAGATTCAAAATGACAAATCCTGAAGTTTCCGTGATCATCCCGGCGTACAACGAAGACGCTGTGATAGCGACCACTGTAAAGCGAATTATAGAACGCTATCCAGAGTACGAAGTTTTGGTGGTCGATGATGGCAGCAGTGATAACACCGCAGCAGAGGCAGAGCAAGCGGGTGCGCGGGTACATCGTCACCCGTATAATATAGGCAATGGCGCGGCAGTTAAAAACGGTATTCGCTACGCCCGCGGAAAATATGTGCTGATGATGGATGGTGATGGCCAGCATAATCCTGACGATATCGCCCGGTTTGTGATCGCAGCAAAAAAGTATGATCTGGTGGTGGGCGCGCGACAGTCCGGTAGTCAGGCATCACTCGGCAGAAGTCTGGCAAACCGCGTTTATAATCGACTGGCACGCTACGTTACCCGCTTTCCGATTGAAGATCTGACCTCTGGAATGCGTATCTTTAAGCGCGATACAGTGCTGCATTTTTTGTATTTGTTTCCAAATAGTTTTTCATACCCAACCACCAGCACTTTGGCTTATCTACGCAGTGGCTTAACGCTAAAGTATTTGCCGATTGATGCCGCTCCCAGGGTTGGTAAGAGCAAGATCAAAGTTATGCAGGATGGCGTGCGTTTTTTACTCTTGATTCTGAAAATCACCACACTGTATTCTCCATTGCGCGTGTTTCTGCCAGTGAGTGGCGCTTTTCTTTTTACCGGGTTTGGATACTATCTGTATACCTACATTGCCTTTGGGCGTTTCACCAATATGTCGGCGTTGATGCTATCCACTGCGGTGATGGTTTTTTTACTGGGCTTGGTGTCCGAGCAAATTACACAGACACGCTACGATCGGGTGGAATTCTGATCCTGTTATGAGTGATAGCGAAACGGTATTGGTGCTCGCCTCAACATTTCCTCGATGGGCTGGAGATTCCGATCCACGATTTATCTACGATCTTTGCGAGCACCTGGATGATCGTTTTGACATCATCGTACTGGCTCCACATTGTCGCGGAGCACTGACGGAAGAGACGCTAGGACGGTCGCGGGTCAAGCGATTTCGTTACGCACCGGACAGTCTGGAGAAGTTGGCTTATGACGGGGGCATCGCTTCAAAACTCGGTAATAATCCCGGATATTGGTTGCTAGTCCCTTTTTTTATTTTGGCCCAACTTTTTGCTGTTGTGCGCCTGCTGCGAACAGAAAATGTTGCGGTTATCCATGCGCACTGGTTGATTCCTCAAGGTCTGATTGCCATCATTGCGAATGTATTCGGGGGAGGGCGAAGCCGTGTGTTGAGTACTTCTCATGGCACAGATTTATACGGTTTTCGAGATTTTTTGAGCAGCAGAATAAAGCGGTTTGTACTACGCCGTAGTGATTCGGTGACCGTGGTTAGTAGCCCTATGGTCGAGGGAATACAAAAGTTAAGTCCCAAAGCTAGCGTCAAGATCATACCGATGGGCGTGGATCTAAAAACCGTATTTGTCCCCAACCTCCAAGTTGAGCGTGATCCAGAGCAGATTTTATTCGTCGGACGATTGATTGAAGGTAAAGGGTTGCAGTGTCTGGTAGCAGCAATGCCGCTGATCATTGAGCGCTATCCGAAAACAAAATTGCTCATTGCTGGTAAGGGACGTAATCAAAATAAACTTGAAGTACAGCTCAATGCGCTTGGTATTATTGAAAATGTCCTGTTTCTAGGCAATGTTTCGCATGACGACCTGGCACATTTGCTACAAACCACTGGCATGGTAGTGTTGCCATTTATCTCATCGGAAGGCTTGGGGCTGACACTGATTGAAGCGCTGGGATGTGAAGCCCCCGTGATTGTTGGAGACGTGCCAGCCATTCATGATGTCGTGCAACACGGGCAGCATGGGGTGATTGTTAATC
>CAZNYF010000153.1:0-6796 GCA_964577195.1 uncultured Thiotrichales bacterium
GACGCATCTGGCGAAATGAAAAAACCTCTTATCACCAATAAGGTGACGACGAATTTTTTCATTCCACCATGCGCGTCAATGGCTTACGCGTCTTTTTCACGCCCAACTGATTTTTCTAGTCAATGATTAATAAGTGCCGCAGCTTCTATAGGAGCGGGTCAAAAAAACAGCCTGGGCTTAGCGGTCGAGGATTATATCAGTTCAAAGGAGTTTTCAACGCGCTTGAGGAATTATTTCCGTAGCAACTCAGGGTTACTGCGCGTAGCGATCACATGCATCTTCATAAAATTAAAATGGCCGGATTCAAATCATTTGTTGATCCGACGACCTTGCACCTGCCATCCAGCCTGGTCGGCATCGTTGGCCCTAATGGTTGCGGTAAGTCCAATACTATCGACGCGGTTCGCTGGGTCATGGGCGAATCATCTGCCAAGCATCTGCGCGGCGAATCAATGGATGACGTTATCTTCAATGGCTCCAACGCGCGCAAACCAGTGGGTAAAGCGTTTGTAGAGCTGATTTTTGATAACACTGACGGACGTGCTGGCGGTGAATATGCCAAGTACAGTGAGATTGCGATTCGCCGCGAAGTGAGCCGCGAAGGGCAGTCACAATACTATTTGAATGGTACTCGCTGCCGCCGCCGGGATATCACCGATTTATTTCTTGGTACTGGTCTTGGCCCACGCAGCTACGCGATCATCGAGCAGGGCATGATTACCCGTTTGATAGATGCTAAACCGCTGGAAATGCGCGCGTTTCTCGAAGAAGCAGCAGGAATCTCACGCTATAAAGAACGTCGCCGAGAGACAGAAAACCGCATGCGACACACGCGTGAAAACCTTGATCGACTCAACGACCTGCGCGATGAGATCATTAAGCAGCTAACGCATCTTGAACGTCAGTCCAAAGCGGCAGAAAAATACAAGGTGTTCAAACAAGATGAGCGCCAACTGATCGCCCAGCTACTCGAACTCAAGCTGCGTGATATGGATGGACAGCTGGAATCGAGACAATCGGGGATCAACGAAAAACAAACCGCGCTGGAAAAAGTCATGGCACAGATTCGCCATGCTGAAACACAAATCGAAACCTTCCGCGAGCAGCGTACCGAATCGAATGAAGCGTTCAATGCCGTGCAAGCGGCGTTCTACCAAATCGGTGGTGAAATCAATAGCCTCGAACA
This sequence comes from uncultured Thiotrichales bacterium, assembly GCA_964577195.1. Lineage (GTDB taxonomy): Bacteria > Pseudomonadota > Gammaproteobacteria > UWMA-0217 > UWMA-0217 > HyVt-560. The sequence goes on from CAZNYF010000153.1 coordinate 1,187, forward strand.
GCAAATTCAGCATCAGCGCGAATTACACCAGCGCCGAGAGGCAGAAAAAACTGAAGCCGAGCAAGCACTGTCGCAAGCAAAATCTGATATAGAGCGGGATGAATCTGCATTGCTGGGATTGCGCGAAGAGATGGTTGCACTGGAGCCCGAGGTTCAATCGGGATCCGAGGCGCTGGAACAATCGCGTCAACAGCTCACTGTCGCCGAACAAGGTATGACCGATTGGCAAGCCTCCTGGGACGATTTTAATCGTCGCGTTGCAGCACCCGCGCAGCAGGCTCAGGTTGAGAAAACCAAAATGGAGCAGCTGGAGCAACGCATTTCTCAGCAAGCTTCGCGCATCAAGCGACTTGATGATGAGCGCAATGCAATCCAGACCGATTCGCTGCAAGCCGAAATTACGCAAATGGCAAGCTCTATTACCGTACAAAAAACCGATCAGGATCAATCCGCCGCCGCGTTGACAACCACGCAAAACGATCTAGGCCAGCTGCGTGAAACAATTAAAACCACTGCTGACCAGCTCAACAGCTTGCAGCAAAAATCGCAGCAATCACGAGGTCGACTTGCCTCTTTGGAAGCATTGCAGCAAGCCGCGCTGGGCAAAGATAAAAACCAGTTACGCGGCTGGCTGGAAAAATTCGGCTTGCAAAAAGCTGCCCGTCTGGGTGAAAAAATCATTGCTGATCCTGATTGGAGCAGTGCCACAGAAATGGTGCTTGGTGAGTATCTTGAAGCGGTAGAGGTTGATTCACTCAGCAATCATCAGCAGCATTTACCAGAACTACAACAAGGCAATGTGGTGCTGTTTGAAGGTGGGCAGGGTGAGCATGGCAACGTGACGGGAACACTGGGTTCAAAGGTTAAAGCGCCTGCCAGTATTCAAGGTCTGCTCTCGCAAATCCGTTTGGCAGATGATCTCGATCAAGCCTTAAAAATGCGTGGTGAGTTGGCAGAGCATGAGTCGATTGTCACCGCGGATGGTTACTGGCTTGGCAAAAGCTGGTTACGTTTATCGCAGCAGAGTGGCGATCATGGCGGCATGCTGGCGCGCAAGGAAGATATTACGTCGCTGCAAACCGAGCTGGCGAAAATTGATCAAGAAAGTAGCCAACTCAAGCAGCAGTTGGAACTTGAGCGTAATAAACTGACAAAACTCGAAAATCAGCGCGACGAGCAACAAAATATCGCTAACCAGGCGCATCGTGAATTCTCCAATTTAAATTCCAGACTGGATCAATTTCGCTCTCGACTGGATCAGTTCAAGCAACGCAGCAGTCAGTTGAGTGATGAATCTACCGAATTAAACAGCCAAATCGAACAATTCCGCGAAGCGCATCAGCAAGCAACTGAATTACGCAACGCCGCAGTGACCCAAGCGGAGACCCTGCAACAAGAGCGTCAAGGCATCGAATCGGAACGCGAGACGCATCGAAAGGCTGTTACAGACGCGCGGCAGGCGTTGGAAAATCTGCGTAACGCTACCCACCAAAAACAGCTCAAACTGGAATCCTTAAAAACCGCGCAACGCTCGACAACTCAAAACCTGGAGCGTATGCAACAACAATTGACGCGCCTCTCTGACAAACTAGTGACGCTTGATCAAAGCATGGAGGAAGGAGACTCGCCAGTAGAGGCACTTGCTCAGCAGCTTGCAACTCTGCTGACTCAGCGCGTTAGCCGCGAGCAGTCACTCAGTTCAGCACGCGACAGCTTGCAATCCTTAGAGAACCAGGTCCGCGAGCAAGAAAAGCAGCGTCAAGCTGCCGAAGCCCAACACAACGAACAGCGCGAAGCGCTCGAATCACTGCGTCTTAATGCACAAGAACTCATGGTACGAGCGCGCACTCAGGAAGAACGTCTGGCCGAGATGGAGCTGACTCGCGAGGAAGTCGCCAAAGGGCTGCAAGCCAGTGAAACAACACCGACAATCACGCAATGGGAAGCCGATCTTGAAGCAATGGAACGGCGTATCCAGAGACTCGGTGCGATAAACCTCGCTGCCATTGATGAATTTCAGGAGCAAAGCGAACGTAAAACTTATCTCGATAGCCAGTTTGACGATTTAAACGAAGCCCTCGACACGCTGGAAGCAGCGATGAGTAAAATCGATAAAGAAACCCGCCAGCGATTCAAGGAAACTTTTGACCTGGTGAATGAGTCTTTTCAGAAGAAGTTTCCAAAATTATTTGGCGGTGGCCACGCGCTACTGGAAATGACGGAAGAAGATCTATTAACAACCGGAGTGAATATCATGGCGCGACCTCCGGGAAAACGCGTCTCCAATATTCAACTACTGTCCGGTGGCGAGAAGGCTTTAACCGCGGTGGCGCTGGTGTTTTCTATCTTTGAACTGAATCCCGCACCGTTTTGTATGCTGGACGAAGTCGATGCGCCGCTGGATGATGCCAATGTTGGTCGCTTCTGTGATCTGGTGGCAGAGATGTCAGAAGATGTGCAATTTATCTTTATCACCCATAATAAGATTACAATGGAACTCGCCAGACAGCTGATCGGCGTCACCATGCGCGAACCCGGTGTGTCACGCATGGTCGATGTCGATATCGATGCGGCGGCTGAAATGGTGGGATAATCAGGAATAATGCAAAAAATAATCAATGCGAAAAATTGAGAGCAATCAATGAGTGAACTGAGACTATATTTGCTGGCCATTGGCATTATCATCTTGCTGATGATCTATTTTTTTGGCAGAAAACGACGTGCAGACAGTTCTCACGATGTGTTTGCCGACAGCGTTAAAGATAAACCAGCGGACGCGTTGATACCTTCCCGAAGAGTACCTTCCACAGAAAACCCTGGCTTGTTCACGGGTAAAACCACCACTGCGACAGAGAATGTTGTGACAGAGAAGGCTCCGGCAGACAAACGGGTAGAGCCGAAACTGGATGACTGGAATGATCCCACCGAAGAGACCGAAGCCCTGCCTGAGCCGGTGGAATTAACGGATCGCTTGGAAGCGCATGAATTCATCACCGATGAATCCGAACTGCCCCATCAGCCAGAGCCAAACCTCAACCCGGAACCAAAGCTAAGCCCTAAACCTCTGACTACGACAAAGCCGTCTCCTGAGGTCAAAATGGAATTAGACGCTACAGAACCGAGCAAGCCCGAAGCATCTCCACCAGCGCCTATTATCGTCATGTACGTGGTGGCAAAACCTACCCAGGAAATTCACGGTGGGCAAGCATTAAAAGCCTTCCACGCGCACAAGCTTCGGTTTGGTGATATGGATATTTACCATCGTCAAACGGGATCTGGTGATCACGTCAAAACCTTGTTCAGTCTTGCCAGTATGCTAAAACCTGGCACTTTAAAACCCAGCGAACTGTCAAGCCAAAGACTCAAAGGCCTGAGTTTGTTCATGAAAACGGAAGGGCTAAGCGATCCACGCGGTGCGTATGACGATATGGTGCATGTTGCCCAGCAGCTCGCCTATGCTCTGGATGCAGAAGTCAAAGACAGCGCTTTAACCGATCTGACTCACGATAAGATAGCGACTCAACGCGCTCTATTAGCCAATCTTGCTTAAGTTATTGTTAATTCGTCCCTTAAGGTAAACCTGTTGAGCAAACATAAGCTATCCGGGCAGATCGAATCCCTGCGCCGCAGCATTGAGCAACATAACTATCAGTACTACGTCCTCGATAATCCCGAAGTACCGGATGCCGAATACGACAGGTTGATGCGCCAGCTGATCAAGCTTGAAACTGCACACCCTGATCTCATCACCTCGACCTCTCCCACACAGCGCGTTGGTGCTAAACCACTGGATAGTTTTTCTGAGGTACAACACGAAGTTGCGATGCTCTCGCTCAATAACGCGTTTACAGAAGAAGAGCTCACAGCATTTGATAAACGCCTGCACGATTTAAGCGATAGCAGCGACACCTTTGATTACATCGCTGAACCCAAGCTCGATGGTCTGGCGGTAAGCCTGCTCTACGAAAATGGTGAGCTGGTAAGCGCCGCAACCCGTGGCGATGGCCGCAGCGGAGAAAATATCACCCAAAACATCCGCACCATCGACAGTATTCCGCTGCGTCTTCGGGGCGATGACTGGCCGCAGCGACTCGAAGTCCGCGGCGAAGTCTATATGCCCAAGGCAGGTTTCGATGCGATGAATAGCAAACAGCGCGAGCTTGGCGAAAAAGAGTTCGTCAACCCTCGTAACGCCGCTGCGGGAAGCTTACGCCAGCTCGACCCAAAATTGACCGCCAAGCGCCCATTGGAAATGTACTGCTATGCGTTAGGGTTAGCTGAAGGTATCGAGATGCCTGCAACGCACTACGATGTGCTGCAACGTCTTAAAGGCTGGGGTGTGCGGGTTTGTCCAGAAATCAAACGGGTTTCAGGAATCAAGGGTTGTGTCGAGTACTACACGACGATTGGTAAACAGCGCGATCAGCTGCCTTACGATATCGACGGCGTGGTTTATAAACTGGATTTGCTGGTCTTACAGCAGCGAGTTGGTTTTGTTTCGCGCGCACCGCGTTGGGCGATTGCGCATAAATTTCCCGCACAAGAAGAACTCACCACGGTGGAAGGTATCGAGTTTCAGGTTGGTCGCACCGGCGCAATCACCCCCGTTGCGCGCCTAAAACCTGTCTTTGTAGGTGGCGTTACCGTTAGCAACGCGACGCTGCATAACATGGATGAAGTTGAACGCAAAGATGTTCGGGCAGGCGATACCGTGATCGTACGCAGGGCAGGGGATGTGATTCCTGAGGTCGTTTCCGTGATTGAATCTCGACGACCTAAAAACACCGTAAAACCTACATTGCCTGAACAATGCCCAGTCTGCGGTTCTCAGATCACCCGGATCGAAGATGAAGCGGTAGCGCGCTGTACGGGTGGGTTATTTTGCTCTGCGCAACGCAAAGAAGCCATCAAACACTTTGCCTCCCGCCGGGCGATGGATATTGAAGGCCTAGGCGATAAACTGGTGGATCAATTGATAGAAAAAGAAATGATCGATCATGTGGATGACTTATTCAAACTCAAAGCTGAAGACGTCGCTAAGTTGGAACGAATGGCAGAAAAATCAGCCGAGAATCTGATCAATGCACTGGAGAAAAGTAAGCAAACAACGCTGGATCGATTCATCTATTCACTGGGTATTCGAGAAGTTGGTGACGCTACTGCCCGAGGGCTTGCGCAACACTACGGTAAGCTCGATAGTTTAATGCAGGCCGACATAGAGTCGCTGGAAGAAGTTAGCGATGTCGGCCCGGTAGTTGCTCAAAATGTACATGAATTTTTTGAGCGGCCACACAATCAGGAAGTGATCAAAAGTCTGAGAGAAGCGGGTCTAATCTGGGAAGAGTTCGAGCCGCAAGTCCTCGATGATAGCGATCAAATTCAGTTACCACTGGCTGGAAACACCTATGTTCTCACCGGCAGCTTAGAAACCATGACTCGCGATCAAGCAACAGAAAAACTGCAACAGCTCGGTGCCAAAGTCACAGGCAGCGTCTCGAAAAAGACCACTGCTGTGATTGCCGGAGAAAAAGCCGGATCAAAACTAACCAAAGCTGAAAAGCTCGGCGTTGAAGTGCTTGATGAGCCAGCGTTACGAATATTGCTTGAAGA
>CAZNYF010000154.1:0-6738 GCA_964577195.1 uncultured Thiotrichales bacterium
GCCATCTTTTATTCGGAGCAGCATTAATGGGAATGAGTTTAACCGGTAATCACCAGAGAGCAGTTGATTCCTGGCAGTCCACTGGGCATAAGATTTTTACATCTGGGAACCCGCCATTGGAAATCAAGCTGTTGTTAGCTAACAGCCGTATGCAACTGGAGAATGGACAGTCTGATAGCGGTCAGTAATGGTTCAACTGTTAACGTATCATTAGCTGGAGATTGGAAATAGTTTTCAGCTTCTGAGAATCGGCACTGACCGGCATTTCGAGTACGTATTGAAAATGATCATTGGCATCGGGTTGATACACTTTTTCTGGTAAATCAGATCCAGGCGGCTCGGCATCCATTCTGTCACTATGTAGTAGTTTACCTTTGTGATCGAAGAAAAAAATATCCAATGGAACGAACACATTTTTCATGTGAAAAGGTGCGTTAAATGGCCGCTTAAAAGCAAATAAAATCGCAGAGTCTTTGACATCTTTCTGACACAGCCATTGGTAACCACCCAGTAATTCATCTTCATCATTGGCTATTTTGGCTTTTATCTGAATTGAGTTTTCACTACCTGTTTGCAAAGAAATAACTTTCTCCTGCATTTTTTCCCAGCTGCTAGTACTGGCTTTACAACTGGAAGCACAGGCATAGTTCGGCGCAGTCGCTAACAATACCAACGCACAAAAGGTCACAGCGCGATAACAGTGTTTAGTTTTTTGCATTAGTTATTGTAGTGCAGTTAACAACGGCTCTAGAAATTGCTCATAGTTTTTCCAGCGAGCAACAGATGATTGATACATCGGTGTTCTAACCTGATCGGAGCTGGCAGTGGCGACTGTCCTTTTGGTTTTATGAAAATTGAGACAACTTTCATTCCAATCTACATCGACAAAATGAATGAGTTCTCTGACCTTTTCTTCTGTAGAGCTGACAACATCTTCATACTGAATTTCATAGATTGGTAGTGTAATGACTGATTTCCAGTGCGTCATCAGACGTTCATATTGGCGGTAGTAAAAGCCGAGATCCTCCTGATCGTAAGTGTATGGCAAGTTGCCACCAAATTGTTGAAAGTAACAGGATAGACAAGTATCAGCAGGGCCGCGTTTACAGTGAATGATTTTTGCATTGGGGAACATTAGCTCGATAAGCCCGAGATGAATAAAATTGCCCGGTAGTTTATCAATGACTCGAATGGCGTTGCCTGAATGCTGGGTGGATATATTTAAATATGTCTCGGCAAACTGGTTTAGTTGAGCGGTGGTTAAACTATTAGCACATTGCGGATACAGCTGCTGGCTGGTATCTGGCATGTTATAGATTATGTCAGGAATCGCGGCGAGTTCACCTGCTCCGTGAACGTCGGGGTGACTGGCGAGAATTTGTTCGATGAGCGATGTACCCGAGCGCTCCATGCCGACGATAAATATCGGGCTTTTACTATTACAAGTTGAACGCGAAAAATGGCTGTGTTTGCCAGAGCTGTGTACGGAGATTAGCTGATCGAACTTTTGTTGCAGCAGATTTTTGTTGAAATCTGGTTTTATCAGTTGATTACCCAGAGCGTAGTGTTTAAACGCCGCGCCATAATCTTTACCTCTGTCATAGATTTTTCCGAGGGCAAAATGCAGTTCTGCGATGCCTCGATCTTCAGTTTTTGAATCTTTTAGCGCCTCTAGCAAAGTTTCAATGGCTTTGGGTTGCTGATCAAAACGATGCGCAATGTCAGCAAAACACGAGATTGTGCGAAAAGTCGGTTGTGCTGTTGTAATTAATGGCGAGAGAATTTTATAGGCATCGTCGTATCGACCTTCAAGGATTCTGACAGCCGCAACACTTGCCTGCGCTTCCTGGTTATCAGGATCCAGCTCGAGAACTTTTTCATAGTAAGGTAAAGCTTCATCTGGTCTGCCCCAGTTTTCATAGTAAATACCGATATCGAATGTTATGTCGATATTGTCCGGGTATTTTTCCAGTGCAGGCAGCAGTGTCTCGATAGCTTTGCCGTGATCTTTGTGCCGATGACAAAACTCAGCAAGACCGCGATAGGCTTCCAGCATTTGTGGCGCAAGTTCGATGGCTTTTCGGTAGTTGAATAGCGTTGCGTCAATATCGGATTGGGCGGCCGTCAATTTTGCAAAATTGCAGTAAAACATGGCCTTATCAGGATTTAGCTCAATTGCCCGTTTAAAATGCTGTTGGGCTAAAGCCATTTTATTTTGGCGCTGATAAATCATTCCCAAATCATGATGTGATTCGGCGTAGTCTGGATGAGTCTCAAGGATCTTTTGATGGCAGTCGATTGCCTGGCCATATTCTTTGAGATGAAACTGACTTAATCCGAGTTTGTAACGATAGCTGATGAGTTGTGCCGGATCAGCAAGATTTGCGAGTGTCAGAATTTGCTTAAAGCAATCAGCAGCTTGATGATATTGCCCGGTTTCGCCATAAGCATTACCGAGTTTATCCAAGGTTGGAATGTTATTGGGCTGTAGTGATAAGGATTGTTTGTAGTGTGTGATAGCAGTTGTGGCTTGGCCATGTTTTGCTAACACTTCACCCAAATAAAAATGTGCGCCAGGATGATCGGGATTACTCTGGATAGTTTTCTCTAACCGTTGCTCGGCTTCTGCCAGTCGATTTTGATCCAGGTATAAGATGCCAAGATTAATTTGTGCATCAATAAAATCAGGCAAAACTTCTAACGCTGCTTTATGTGCAGCTTCAGACTCAGTAACTAGTCCCTTGATACGATAGAGATTGCCCAGGTTGGTTTGTGCCGGTGCCTGCTGAGGGTCCAGCTGAATCGATTGTTGGTAAGCAGAGATAGCATTATCGATCTTGCCTAAATTACTCAACACATTACCCAAATTGCAATGTGCTTGTGCCATTGTCGGGTCAATTAATAGCGCCTCACTGAGCAATTTTTGGGCATTTTCCAGATTCCCTGTCTGAAAATTAGCCGTTCCCAATAATTGCATTGCATTGGCGTTGTCCGGCTGTTGATCAAGAATTTTCAGATAGTACTTTTCTGCTGCTGCCAGATCACCTGACTGGTGCAGACTTAACGCTTGATTGAGTAGAGCGTCAATGGCGTTGGTACTTTCTGATCCTTGCGAAGGTTGTGACATGGGCAAAAGTAGCTTGTCGGATAAACAATTCACAATACACTTCTCTTGGTATTTCCTGTGTGACACCGATCTCGGTTTTTAGTAGGACAGGCAAGCCGCTAAATTTAGCCATCAGACAGTACACCGTCCAGCCCAAAATATCGGTATCAGTGATGGCTCACCCGAAGGGCGCAAACCAACGCGTCCAGCCCCGCGTTGTCACTGCTTGACATAGAACCACTATGGCTTTGCAGCGACGCCTTGTTCTGAACACGTTGGTTTGCGCTGATACCGACACTTTGGACTGGATGGTGTTAGGGCTAAATATTTTTAAATCAATGCTGAGGCTGCTGTATCTGCTTGATTGAATCGTGATCCCGCTCTCATCGAAACTGAAGTTCTGGTGATAAAGTCTACGGTTCTTGCGACAAAAGTTTAACTGGGCCGTCGCACACTCCGAACTATTTCACAAAAATAAAGAGACTCTAGACATGCGCCAACGTCCACTGTCGGCTGCTCCAGGTACTTCCAGCACTTCCACCTTTCCAAGTGGCCCCTGGATCTACTTTCTGCTGTTCGCATTATCGGGATTTGCAGGCCTGATTTACGAATCTATCTGGTCGCATTATTTAAAACTGTTTCTTGGTCATGCGGCTTATGCGCAGACGCTGGTGCTTGCGCTATTTATGGGTGGCATGGCGCTTGGCTCCTGGCTAGCGGGTAAATGGGGATTACGCTGGCGCAATTTATTGGTCGGGTACGCCATTATAGAGCTGGTGATTGGTGTCCTCGGTATCGTTTTTCATGAGTTGTTTACCACTGTTACCAGCTTTGCGTTTGAAGTCTTGATTCCTGGTATTGGACAGCCTGCATTGGTTGATGTGTCCAAGTGGCTGCTTGCAGCTGCGCTTATTTTCCCACAGACGATTTTGCTGGGTATGACTTTTCCTTTAATGAGTGCTGGTGTGATTCGCCGCTTTCCAGAAGATAAAGGAAAAACCATTGCTTCACTCTATTTTACCAACAGTATTGGTGCGGCAATGGGGGTGTTGGCGAGTGGTTTTTATATGGTCAATGCTTTTGGTTTGCCTGGTACAGTGATGATTGCAGGCGTGTTAAATATCGCACTTGCCATACTCGTTTTGGCGTTGTCCTTAAAGCACAACGTCGCTGCAGAAGAGAAATCAACTGCTACAGCTACCGGTGAGGTGCAGGCCTTTCCGATGATTTTCTTTATGGCGGCGTTTATCACCGGTGTGGCCTCGTTCATTTATGAAATTGGCTGGATCAGAATGCTGAGCATGGTGTTAGGGTCGAGCACTCATTCATTTGAATTGATGTTGAGCGCATTTATTCTTGGTCTTGCGTTGGGGAGTTTGTGGATCAGGGGAAGAATAGACCGCATTGGTGACCCGATAGCATTTGCCGGCAGGGTGCAAATTTTGATGGGCATCATGGCACTGGCGACGCTGGTTTTTTATAACCAGAGTTACGATCTGATGGCAGGCATTATTCAGTCATTATCGCGTAGTGATTCAGCATACCAGGCATTTCTTGTTGGTGGTTATTTGATTTCCACGTTGATTATGTTGCCAGCGACTTTCTTTGCCGGGATGACGCTACCGCTGTTTACCTCGGTCTTGATACGCTCAAATTATGGTGAACGGGCGATTGGCAATGTGTATGCGGCAAATACAATTGGTGCCATCGTCGGGGTCTTCTTTGCGGTGCATATCGGCTTTGAACTGCTGGGTTTAAAAGGTCTGATTATTTTTGGTGCATTGCTGGATATTGGGCTGGGTTTATTTATTCTGGCACGTACAAAAAGGATACGCTGGTTGGGTGAATTTGCACCGTTTGCAGCGGCGTCATTGCTCGCTGTTGCCGGGGTGATGCTGTTTGTGCAATTTGATCCTAACCGTCTCGCCTCGTCGGTGTACAGAAATGGCTCAGTGCAACTCACCGGGCGAACCATTCCGTTTATGGCGGATGGCAAAACAGCGACCATTGCTGTTTCAGTGACCACCGACGGAACCCGCGCGAATATTTCCACCAATGGCAAATCAGATGCGGCATTGGTGATCAAAGGTGAGGGTCGAACCTCGGATGAGGCCACCATGGTGTTGGCAGGTGCGCTGCCGTTAATCCTCAATCCATCAGCGACGAAGATCGCTAATATTGGCTTTGGCTCAGGATTGACTACGCACACCGTGCTGGCATCAACACAAGTGGAATCAGTCGATACCATCGAAATCGAAAGGCAAATTCTTGAAGGAGCACGCCATTTTGGACACCGGGTAGCACGGGCTTATGAGGATGATAGAAGCCATTTTTATATCGAAGATGCAAAAACCTATTTTGCTCGCAATCAGAAGAAATACGATGTGATCATTTCAGAGCCTTCCAATCCCTGGGTGAGTGGCACTGCAACCTTGTTCAGTAAAGAATTTTACGCGCACGTCAAGCATTACCTCGAAGACGATGGATTGTTTATTCAGTGGATTCAGCTCTATGAAATCAACATTGATCTGGTATTTAGTATTTTGTCAGCGCTAAACGATGAGTTTTCTGACTATCACATGTATTACGCGGGGCCGGCAGATTTATTACTTGTGGCGAGACAAAAAGGCAGCGTACCTTCTCTGACTGAGTCCACATTCAATTCAATGGATACATCGCTACGCGACGAGCTGCTCAAATACAACTTGCGTAATCACAATGACCTGTTAATTAGGTGGGTTGGCGATAAAGCGCTGTATCAACCGTTACTGCCCAAAGGAAAATTTGCAACGAACTCAGATTACTATCCGGTGGTTGAGCAAAATGCGCCAAAGTTGAGATTTCAACGTCACAGTGCCAATGAGATATCGGATTTGCGCATGCAATGGCTACCGATCATTGATGCCTTGAGACCTGATTCAAGCATTCAAGATTACGCACAAGTGACTGCTGAATCGAAGAAGAATCAGCGCCATGCGGCAAATATTAATCAATTAATGAAGTCACGGCTTTCCATCGACGGTGTGGGTGATAAAATTAATGCGGATGAATTAAAAATCATGACTCCACTTTTATCTTTAAAGCAGCTGGCGGGTCATTGCCCGACGGTTTCGGATGGCGCGCATTGGGTGTACATGGCTTCAAATATTGTGGTTTCGGCGTTTCCAAACTTAGGCATTGAACAAAGACAAAACTTAATCCGTCACGCAAAACCTGCTTGTCAGGGAGAGGGCAGAAAAGAAATGGATTTGTGGTATCCGCTATATATGGCATTAGCCTCCCATGACTGGAGTGGTGTTTTAAATGCTGGCGCGGCTGTGATGAAAAATAGCAGCATTGATTTAAGAGTACTGGATAGACAAATTATTGTTGGGTCGACATTTCTTGCGCAGACGGTACTCGGGCAACATGCTGAAGCTCTAAAGTTTTGGAATGAAGCGGGAGAGAAATTCTATAATGCGCCCAGACTTCCGCTAGAAATGAAACTATTGCTGGCACTGAATCAGTCCAAGGTGAATGCTGAGAAGGCGAATCAGAATTAGGCAGACTTACCCAAGGCTCAAGAGCCCGATGGAAAGCCTTTGGTTAAGAGGCAAGCCGGCACCGATAATCATCAAATATAGTTCGTTGCT
>CAZNYF010000155.1:0-1809 GCA_964577195.1 uncultured Thiotrichales bacterium
TCAGGCTGCGCTCACCAAAATGCGCGTTACAAACATGATCCATCAGCACAGCACAAAGAACAGATTTTAAAATCCAAAATCCTCGCTCACTATCAAAATTGGCTGGGAGTAACCCATCAACTAGGAGGGAACAGTCGCTCTGGAATTGATTGCTCTGCCTATACCCAGAGGGTTTACCAATCGCTATTTAAAATCAAGATTCCGAGAACCTCCAAGCTGCAAAAGAATTTTGGAGAAAAGACTTCTTTACGAAATATCAGGACTGGGGATTTGTTATTTTTTACCCCGAAATTATTTTCAGGCCACGTCGGAATCTATCTTGGAGATGGTAGCTTTATTCATGTTTCCAGCAGCAAAGGTGTTAGCCGCTCTAGAATTGATTCGGGCTATTGGAAAAAGCATCTACGCTCTGCACGAAGCATATTACCCTAGGAGGTCGTCCGAGAATAAAGAGCCTCCTAGCTATTTAGCGGGCAGTAATTTTAATGGATCACTTGGGTCTACATTATCCATAAATGCTTTATTTCTTGTCGCATGGGTGACCTGATATACGAGTCCAATCCAGTTGCCAATAACCGCTTCCCCCGTATCGTGCCAAGTGTTATTTATTCTTGGTAGCAGTAGCGCCTCCGGTATATCGGGAAGCGGGTTATTATTACGCATAGCTATTTTGCATCGGTCTCGGTATTCATCCAGTATCGCTTTTACTGTTTCACTAAAATAGTTATCTGGAAACGGAGGATAATCATCGCGATCTTTATTTAAAAATCGCGATACTTCTCGCTTATATTCTTTTAATAAACTAATCGTATCGAATTCTGGGTGGCCCTGAAAATAAACCCAACGCAGCTGATCTTCACTCACGGCAAGATGTACACCAGCCACCTCGCTTTCAGCCAGTACGGTAAGCTTTGCTTGATCAAACATCTCACGCGTAATCTGGTTATAACGCGAGTGCGGCACATCAAACCGGGTATCAATATCATTCACTAGAGGATGCGATTTATTAACCACTTTGTGATTAAAAACCCCCCAACGTTTTTTAGCCAACTGTTTACGCGGCTGGTTATGGAAATATTGGATGGCGGCGTGGGTTGCAAGACAAGAGCACAGAACTGAAGTGACGTTTTCATTTGCCCAATCCAGCACTTTGGTTAACGGCTCCCAAAATGTTTCCTGCTCAAGACTTGGCTGAGTGACATTAGCACCGGTAATGATCAGCGCATCAAGCCCCTCCTTTTGAATTTCGGAAAAATCTTCGTAGTATTTGTTAATGTATTTTTTAGCATCGTCACTACGTGCAATTTCTTTTAAGGTGAACGGGTGCATGTGAAATTGAGCGATAGGATTACTTTCTCCGATTAAGCGGAAAAACTGGCGCTCGGTTGCTGACAATGCCGCATCGGGCATCATATTTAATAAACCGATATGTAGTTCTCGAATATCCTGCTTTGACGCGCGCTCCGGCTCAAGCACACGAATACCTTCACTGCGCAGGCGCTCAAATGTGGGCAATCTTGTGTTTGAAACCAGAGGCATTATTAATGTCGCTCGATAGCAGTTTCTATTAATGACATAAAACCATCTACCGATGAAATTTTTAGCAACTCATCCGTTGTCACGGTATAACCATATTGCTCGGCAATGGCTTCATAACGCGGAATTCTTGATTTAAACAAGTGCGGAAATGTCCATTGCGCAAAATCATCGGGATTAATCAGTGCAACGTAAGGAATATCTTTTTCCTGCATATAAGCTGCTAGCTCTTGTTCCAGAAATTCTTCACGATAGTAGAGCGGCTTTGGGCTA
>CAZNYF010000155.1:1909-6697 GCA_964577195.1 uncultured Thiotrichales bacterium
TCGCTGGCGACGGATGAACTCATTTTTCGACAAGCCACCCAGCTCGGGATTACCAATTTTTCCCAAAAAACTCGACACCGGCTTGAGGTGGTCAAAGGTGATTTTATTGGCAATAGAAATAGAATCCGACCGCAGTAAGTCCTTCAGGAAAGGCACCTGCATCGCCTGATATTTAATGTTATCCAGAATCGGCTCATCGAGATAACGCGTGCCAATGCGATAGTCACCGGAATAATGGAACCACTGATTTTCACGCATCATACTGGAAAGGACAGTTTTACCCACACCGGACATCCCTAGCAGGGTAATCCGCTTGCGTGGCCAGTTTCTAAAGTCTTCTGCGGTGAATCTCACTGTTTGCTCCTTAAATATCGTATTCGGTAGGTTCTCATGGTTTGCCACCGCGAATCAATTGGGTAAGCTAGTGCAATGCAAAACACTCTTCGCTGTATTACCTTCGATCTCGACGATACCCTGTGGGAATGCGCGCCCGTAATCTACCAAGCTGAGCAACAATTTTACCAATGGTTAACTGAGCATTATCCTCGAATTAGCGAGGGTTTCAGCCCCAAAGCGCTGATCGAGCATCGGCAAAATTTTATGCGCGACAAGCCTGATCTGATGTATAACCTGACGCATCTTCGCAAGCTCTGGCTGGCAGAATTAGCGAAATTAGCTCAGTACGACAGCGACTTAATTGAACCAGGCTTTAGAGTCTTCTGGGAAGCTCGCAACAAAGTAGAATTGTTTGATCAAGTCGAAAATACACTGGAGAGATTACGCGAGCATTACACCATCGGAGCCATCAGTAATGGCAATGCGGATGTCAATTTTATCGGCATTGGCCATTTATTCGATTTTACAGTGAATTCCGAGCAAGCCGGTAAGGCAAAACCAGACAAGAAGATTTTTGATTTAGCAGCAGAAACCGCCGGGGTAGCTGTCGAGCAAATTCTGCATGTTGGTGATGATAAAAATACAGATGTGCTTGGCGCGCTAAATGCGGGGGCTAAAGCTGCCTGGGTGACAGAGAAACCATCGGAGTGGGAGCATGACTTAGAGCCACATTTTATTGTCTCGCATGTTTCTGAGCTGGTTTTGCTATTACGCTCACCCAGTTAGCGAGTGGAAGGAAATTCACACAAGATTCTGGTACAGGCTCTACAGGCTCAAAAAAGGATTTAGTAATTTCACTCCACTTCCTTCAAAATCATCTGAGTTCCGAGTTACAACCATTAGGTCATTAGTTAAGGCTATCGCTGCTATTTGTTTATCAATTATATGCTCATGATGAGGAACTCTTAAGTGCCCCCATACTTGGGCTGATTCTTTATCAAAGTTAAGAATATGACTACTGTAACTAGATAAAACCTCACCTAACCAAGCTTCAAGAATATCTGCTTGTTTCATATCATTACGATACCTGATTTTTTCAACACCTCTGCGAAGTTCACCCACGGTGATTACGCTTAGATATGTTGCGATTTTTTTAGAGATTACTTCTTCAAAAAAATCTTGTACCCCCGTATCAGCATTTTTACCTTTCCGCATTTCACTAATAACATTAGTATCAATTAAATACATTTACATCATCCGACTCTTGTAAACGCTCAAAGTCACTGTCCTTACCAACATTTGGCATATTGGCAAGAACTTCTGCAAATGATCTTTTTTGGGGCATTAATAGAACACTGGCAAGTATCAGTCGATGTTCTGCCTCCGCACTATGACCAGAACGACCCGCTTTTTCTTTTAATGCCCTTACTATTTCATCATCTATATTACGTACTATTAAATTTGCCATATCCACCACTCTCTTTTCTATGTATGACAGTCAATATACAATAGCTTGCGGATGCAATCAATGATAGCGCTCCTGCAACAAGGAGTACGTGTCTGGGTTTTCTCAGCTAGCGCACAAGTTAAGGGACAAATGGATTTAAACCCTGAGGGTCTATTCACCGCTTGCGGCGTATTAAGAGTACCTAACAAATTTGGCGCATTGTGACGCCCGGCTTTTAAAGGAGGCGTCTATCTCATCAGCCATTAAGTGGACAAGAACAAGTTGAACCATGAGACTCACCTTAATACATTAGGCACACAACGTGCTATTATTGGCATATGAAATCAATAGAGTGGAACCCTGATAAGAATGAACAGCTGAAGGCTCAAAGAGGGATATCATTTGAAGATGTTTTGTTCCATATTTCTGCAGGAGATATTCTGGGAACAATTGATCATCCAAATCAGGAGCGCTACCCGGGGCAGAAGATTCACACGATTGTTATAGAGAACTACGTTTACCTCGTGCCATTTGTTGAATCGGAGCAGGAAGTTTTTCTCAAAACCATCATTCCGAGCCGCAAGGCAACGAAGAAATTTAGAGGTACAGATTATGAGTAAACTGGATCAGGAAGAGCAGGAAATTCTGCAAGCATTCGAAGCCGGGGAATACCAGCGGTCCAAAAATCAGTCTGAAATTAAGCTACGGCATCAAGAATATGCCAAGGCAATGTTCAAGAAAGATGCAAGAATCAACATTCGGCTACCTTCTAAAGACCTTCGTGGGTTACAAAAACGTGCGCTTTCCGAGGGCATTCCTTATCAAACATTAGTTGCCAGCGTTCTCCACAAATACGTTGAAGGCAGGCTGTACGAACGAAAAGAATAGTTCATGGGGTGGTAGTTCAAGACTACCGAAATATTCTCATTTGTGGGTCGCTGGTGGTCAAGAGCAATCAAGGTTTTGTCAGACATGCCGAAATTTATAACGACTAAAGCTCCCCCTTTTATTGTGCTAAATTACACGCATAAACCAATTGATCCACTTCAAAATGCACTATCCATAAAACAGCGTCTTAAAGCAATCACCGATCTCTTAAAAAGTATGACGTTAATCAGCTAGAGGTTTTTGGCTCAGCCGCCAGACTTTGGCACTGTCAGGACTACACATCAGAAAGAGTTGACCCTATATTTTTTTCTTACATAAATTTTTACAGCCTAAAGGTTAAACTAAATGACTTACGAACAAACTACCCTTTTCCTTTTAATGGGGGGAGTGCTAATCCTATTGGTTTGGGGTAAATGGCGTTATGATTTAGTCGCCTTCGGCGCTCTTTCTCTTGGGTTACTACTTAATGTTATCCCTAAAGATGCTGCTTTTTCTGGCTTTGGGCACCCTGCTGTCATTATTATTGCTCTAGTTCTAATCATTTCAAAGGCACTCTCACAATCAGGCGCGATAGAGATGTTGTCTGAAAAATTCATTGATTCTAGTCGCTCACTTATTTCTCACATCGCCGTAATAGGTTCACTGGGTGCAATTATGTCAGCATTTATGAATAATGTTGCCACACTTGCATTGCTGATGCCTGTCGATATTCAAGCCGCAAAACGAGCAAAACGTTCACCTTCAAAAACCCTAATGCCTTTATCATTTGCAACTATTTTGGGCGGAATGGTAACCCTGATTGGAACACCACCAAACATTGTTATTTCTCAGTTTAGAGAAACCGCTCTAGGCGAACCCTATGCCATGTTTGACTTTGCTTGGGTTGGTCTTGGTGCAGCAGTAGCAGGACTCACATTTATTGCTTTAGTTGGTTGGCGATTTGTTCCTGAGTCCGAAAATAGTACAAACACATCTGATGATTTAAGGAATCTTGACGACTATACAATCGAAATCGGATTTGACAGTGACTCTCCTGCTATTGGAAAAACCATTTTAGAATTAGAAAAATTAGCAGAAGAACACGATTCTCTAATAGTAGGTTTAGTTAGAAGAGGAAAAAGAGTCCCCGGAAAAGCCCTATACGAAGAAATTAAAAAAAGCGATATGCTGGTAATAGAAGCAGCACCTAAAGCACTTGAGAGCTTATCCGGTGAGTTAAAACTTTCTTATTCTAAATCTGCAAAACATAACGGAACACTTGCCGGAACACTCAATATGACAGAAGCAACCGTTCCTTATGATGCTCAAATTGTGGGCCTTTCTGCCAATGATGCTCGGTTATTAAATCGACACGGGGTGATGTTGCTCGGCATTTCTCGTCAAGGAAAAACGTTAAGAAAAAGAGTTAGAAAAGCCTCCATTAAAGCGGGAGACGTACTTTTATTAATGGGAGAGGACGAGGAGCTTGATAACGCAATTCAATGGCTAGGAGCTTTACCATTAGAAAAACGTGGCTTGCAAGTTATTCAACGAGACAAAGCAGGACTGGCTATTTCCCTTTTTGCTGTTGCAATCGCACTTTCAAGTTTTGGGCTTGTTTATCTACCTGTTGCCTTAGCGATGGTTGTTGTCCTTTATGGGTTTTTAAAAGTGGTAACACCCTCACAAATGTATGACTCAGTGCAGTGGTCCGTTATTGTTCTTATTGCCTCGCTCATCCCCTTGGGAGCAGCGCTTGAAGCTTCCGGAGGAACACAATTAATTGCAGACGGCATTATTGGTTTCACACAAGGATGGCCTATTGTGGCAATTTTAGCGCTGCTAATGGTGGTGACAATGACTTTATCAGATATGTTAAATAACGTAGCAACCGTTTTAGTAGCCGCGCCTGTCGCCGTCAGTCTTGCAAATGAACTGCAAGTTAACCCTGACGCGTTTTTAATGGGTGTCGCGGTTGCCGCTTCATGTGCTTTTTTATCCCCCATTGGCCATAAAAATAATACTATTATTATGGGGCCTGGTGGTTATAAATTTGGTGATTACTGGAGATTAGGACTACCATTAGAATTGTTAATTCTTGCTGTTTCTATACCATTAATTATGATATTTTGGCCGTT
>CAZNYF010000156.1:0-4122 GCA_964577195.1 uncultured Thiotrichales bacterium
ATCGCACCGCCATCCTGGCTCCTTGCGAAATACCGTCCATCCCTGGACATAAATGAGGCGAATACTGGGTGTATTTAACAATTTTTCGGATAAAATAAGGTGCTGTTCATGGTTTTTCTCAGTGGTGCTTGTATTTTTAGAGGTGCCCTTAAGATTAGTAGATTACTATATTCTCATATTTATTTGAGTTTGTCAGCATCTGATATGAATTCAGAACTCATCCAGGCAACTCTATTCGGAGAACTGGATTGATATTAAAAATAATAGGCTGCGCCCAGACCAAACATCGTAACGCCATCACCGTCCTGATTGTACCGCTCTGCTTCAAGACGTACACCGAACTGATTGCTAATAACGTATTCTATCGCTCCGCCGAGCATAAAATCTGCACCGCTGTTACTTTTAACGACGGCTAGAGATGAACCTGTTTCAGCAAGATTTAACTTTGATTCGCTTTCCCAGATAAATAATCCAGCCCAATCGTGGATGATGAGCGTATCTGAAATCGGGAATCTTCCCTGCAAGGAGATTGCAACACCAGCGCCAGTATTAGGCAAGGCATCAAGAACAGCATTGGCGAATTCTCGCTCGTCACCGGCAGGCACACCGGTTGCCACACCCAGATTGACATCACCCAAATTCACATACGCCAGCCGCACGCCCATACTCTTGGTAATAAATGCACCCACATATGCCTTGGTAATCGTGCCAGGTTCTCCGACTTCGGCAATCGCACCGGGCCATTGACTGGCATCCAGCGTTTTTCTAATTTCAGCCGAATCTTTCTCCAGCGAGATATTGCCGAAGCTAAACCCGGCATAATATTCTGTTTCCCAAGCTTGGACAGCCGAAGACAGTGCGAACAATAAGAGTACAGTTATGAGTCGGTAATACATTAAATTTCCTTCATGCGTGATGTAAGTCTGGAACCAGCTGCTTTTTTCTTCGATTTAATGAAGCCAATCAGGATGCTGGATATTCCCAGCACACCAAAAATAATAAGCGACCAGATGCCAAGCGTTCCGCCACCAATGGTGGAGCTTGCTACGACTCTTGGACTCA
Organism: uncultured Thiotrichales bacterium; assembly: GCA_964577195.1. Lineage (GTDB taxonomy): Bacteria > Pseudomonadota > Gammaproteobacteria > UWMA-0217 > UWMA-0217 > HyVt-560. The sequence goes on from CAZNYF010000156.1 coordinate 1,063, forward strand.
CCTGGCCAGGTCCCGTAATAATTTCAATCAAGCCTTCTTTGTCATCGCGATCACCCGCGTTGGTGGAGCCAGCAACATCCTGCAATCTCAAGGTGATGAGATCACGGGCAGCGTTAAACGAAAATTGGCTATTCGCGAGTTGCTGCCATCCCGAGGCATCAGAATATGAAAACATCACAAATTCGGCTGGAATCGTTTCCGTGAGCTTGAGTTCAATCACAGCAGCGCCACTTTGATCAGGCGTAGCAACCAGCTTGATCAAGCCGAGCGGTGTATCTCTGGGGCGATTAACATTATTCGTTGCGTTGTTAAAATTAATCGCAGCCAAGCCCACCAAGTCTCCTGTCGTCGCTATCGCACCAAATGGTTTTTGGTCCGCTGTTTGCGTGGGAATAAAGCCATCTAAGCCGGTAATGCCATTATCCTCAACGGTAATTATCACGGTATCTACAATCGCATCACTATTGTCAGGTGTCACCGTTAGCTGGAATTCAAGCTCGATTTTTTCATTCGTTCCGGCATTATTATTTATCTCTGGCGCAACGAAGGTAATAACTTCTTCCGATGTCGAAGACAACGGCACTTTGGGATCATTCAGTTGCTCCCAACTTAAATTAGTCAATCGTTCACCAAGGAAAAAGCCTTGCCCTCCGATTGTCACGGTACTACCTTCAAGCACAGTGGCTGGCAGAGTAAAGATAGAGGCTACGGGCCGATCATTGAAACCAATATCAAGTGTCACATCTGCAAACGCGCTTTCATTTTCAGCATTCGTGACCGTTAACCGAAAGATAAATGTTTGCTGAGCAGCAACAAACGGGGCGAGAAAGCTCGTCTCCGGCTGATCAGCATCGCTAATGGCTGCTGTGTCACCCTGAGTTTGTGTCCACAAAAAAGTCAGCTCAGAATCTTCGGGGTCCACAGCTGAACCCGTTAAGTTAACAACGGTCCCACCCAAGCCAAAAGTTGGTGCAGACGCTGTAACTACCGGTGGCGCAGCATGTAACGAGCCGGTTAAAAGAAACAGGCACACTGATAGGGTTAGTAAAACGAGTTTGTTTATCACTTGATCATTCCGAGCTTTCATAAAATCCTTCCGGTGGAAAGTAGCAGGTCGAGTCACTTGAAATATTGAACCGAGCCGCGATTCTATGCTGAGTCCTATATTTTCATTTGATTCAGGTCACAATTTTAGAAATTCCATGGGATTGGAGTTTTCAACATCCGGGGAAAGTTGAACCTGAAGATACCGATTAAACCTAATATTATCAGCGTGATCAGAGAAAATGATCCCGAACTAACGGTTGCCGCTGACTCGGTAAGAAAACTGAGTTCCCCGGGACCTGTGCGAAGACGAATAATACCATCTTTTATACTTTGATCAGCTAGCGCACGCGTCTCAGGCGACAACTGGTCATTCAGCGTCAAGGTGACAATATCTTGATTAATGACGATTGAATCTGTTGAGTCTGGGTCCGGGAATACTTCCCAGCCATTTTCATCGCTGTGGGTAAACCAGGTAAAACCATCGGGAAGCGGATTAAACAAACGGAACTCTACCACGGCTCTGCCATTTTCATCGGGATGAAGTTCCAGCTCCACCAGCCCCAGAGGCGCGCGGCGAGGACGGTTGGTAGCATTTACCGCATCAGCTTCTTGCAACGAAAAAGCCTTCAGTAAATACAATGCGCCCAGGTTCATCTTTACGCCAAACGGCGTTTGATCTTCGGCTGACAGCGTGGTGGTGTATTCGGCGGGTATTTCAGTGATTCCGTTATCCTCAATGGTCACTGTTACCCTAGCCTCATCAGTCAGTAAACCGGAATCAGGGTCAGTAGGGTCTGCGACAAAACTGGCTACCATTTCAAAAACCAGCTCAAGTTCAGAAGCTTCTCCAGCCAGCGTATCAATGCGGGGGGCAACAAAAGTAATGGTATTGTCGCTATCGCTGGAGAGTGGCACCAACGGTTGACCTTCCAACCGAATTTGCTGCCAGAGAATCGCTCCGCTCGGGATACCGCGCCGGAATCCACGTCCAGACAAAGTCGCTGTTTGACCTTCGAGGATTTTGAAATCGAGCGTATCAATGATTGCCGCAACTTCATCATCCGGCCCGACTTCGGTGTCTTCAACAATAATTATTTTCTCTATCACGGTGGTTCTGCCTGCATTATTCTGTACGGTAACGACCACCGTGTAGGTACCCGCACTGGCATACTGATGTAGCGGATTTTGTTCGATGGAAATATTGCTGCTGTCGCCAAAATCCCAGGCAAACCCCAAGTCTCCAGCACTTAAATCAACGCCTAAAATAGTGAACTCCCGCCTGAGTGGTTCGCCGACTGTTGCTACAGCAAAAAAGTCAGAGATTAATTCACCCGGTTCAGCAATCACCACCGTTTGAGTCACGGAGTCTGAATCACCATCAGCATCCGCTACCGTTAGTTTAACGGGGAAACTGGCCGGAGCACTGAAGGTATGAGACGGGTTTTCCTCAGCGGAAACTTCACCATCGCCAAATTCCCAGAAAAAATCTGTGCGGCCATCACCTGGCAGCCCCTGCCAATCCAGGACGACGGTGAACTGACTGGTCGTAAATCCAAAAGCTGCAGTGGGTGTTAAATTTTGATCCTCGATGACTCGGACTGTCACCGTCGCGGAGTCAGTCAAATTTCCAGTATCTCGAATCGAGTAGGTAAAACGATCAACCCCGGAAAACCCGTTATTGGGAGTATAACGAATAGAATTGCCGTTAATTTCAACAAACCCGTTCTCAGCCTGGGTACGGCTAACAATCGAAATATTGTCATTGTCGGGGTCACTGTCGTTCGACAATACAAAGATATCAATAAACTTCCCGGCATCTGTCTGTACAGAATCATTGCCTGCATTGGGCGCTCGATTTACCGGTGCTGCCGGGCGAACCGTTACTCGAATTTGAGCACTGCTGGTTAATCCTGCTACATCACGAATGGTATAGAAAAATGTGTCTGTTCCTGAAAAGCCATTATCGGGTTGATAAAATATAGATCCGCCATCGATTCGCGCTGTACCATTTTG
>CAZNYF010000156.1:4222-6510 GCA_964577195.1 uncultured Thiotrichales bacterium
TCAAAGCTATCCGTACCAAAAAAACCACTATTAGACTGATACCGGATTGAGCTTCCGCTGATCAATGCAGAACCATTTTGAGGCTGCGCGATACTCGCGATTATTGGGTTTTCCCCATCGGGATCGCTGTCATTAGTGAGTACCGGGATTGATATCGACTGTCGGCTTACTGCGTTGGCAAAATCATTGACTGCAACGGGTGGGTTGTTTGTTGGTGGCGGCTCTCCCCCAACCGTGAAGGTTCGACTGGTAGATGCCGTTTCTCCCTCATCATCTGTGACAGTCAACGTCACCGTGTAAGTACCTGATGGCAGTGATCGCGAAGTGACAAACGGAGAGACTCGACTGTTGTTTCCACCGGGGTCTGGGGAAAACTGCCAAAAATAGGAGAACGTAACAAAGTTCCCTCCATCGGGATCCCTGGTAGCCGCGGCGCTAAAAACTTGCGAATTACCATCAGCACCAGCATCCAGAAACACTTCGAAACTTGGAATAGGATTAACTGCCATCGCCGACGTTGAAAACAACAACAAGAGGAGCGCTGCTGGAAAGTTGAATATCGATTGAAATTTCATGAAGAGGACGTGTAAGGAAACGACTTCATCTTACCTACAGGATCCAGCGTCAGAAATGAAGTGGGTCACACATCCCGACCATTCATCCGTGATTGAAGTCGTTTTATTGGGAAAATAATACCTTCTACGGGTGCCAGCAAGAACTCAACTCTTCAAATGTAGGTTCAAATCACGCTTTGTGGTTAGAAAAACACCCTGCCCACCGCGTTCAAACTCCAACCAAATAAAAGGAAAATCAGGGTAAGCCTTAGCCAATGCGGCTTCACTATTGCCAACCTCAACAATCAACACACCATCATCGGTCAAATAGTCACTGGCTTGCGTCAGGATCCGATGCACAATATCGAGGCCGTCCTCACCGGCTTCCAGACCCAACCGAGGCTCGGCTCGATACTCATCCGCCAATGCGGCCATATCTTGTGCATCAACATAAGGCGGGTTTGACACAATCAACTCATACCTGGCTGTACCCAGTTGATCAAACAAATTGGATTTTTTCGCTGTTGCACGCTGCTTTAGCCGGTGCTGGCTAATATTACTGTTAGCCACGACAAGCGCATCATCAGATATATCCGATAAAGTGATTCCTGCATTTTCATAAGCGTAAGCACAGGCAATACCGATGCACCCACTACCGGTACATAAGTCCAGCACGCGCGTTACTTCAACATTGTCCAGCCACGGAGCAAAACTGTTTTCGATCAACTCAGCAATTGGCGAGCGAGGCACCAACACTGATTTATTAACGTTGAATTCCAAACCACAAAACCATGCCTTTCCGGTTAAATATGCGGCAGGAGAACGGGTTTTGATACGCTGCTGAAGAATATTCAGCACCGCTTCGCGCTCTTCGGTAACCACGCGGCAGTGACGATAGCTGTCAGGTAACCCCATCGGCAATGACAATGCATGCAGTACCAACCACGCGGATTCATCCAACGCATTGTCTGTACCGTGGCCAAAATAGAGACCAGCTTCGACAAATCGACTGGCTCCCCAGCGAATAAGATCCTGAATGGTCAACAATGCTTCTGTGGAAGATGGTTCTGTTTTCATTTGCGTAAGACCTTAGTCATGACATACTCCTAATTTTGCAGCATACAGAAATCGAATGAAACGTCTGGTTATTTATATCGTCATCGGCGCACTCGCACTGCTTTTTGGGGTTGCGCTTAATTTGGGCTTGCAAGGTGATGGCAGCTCAATCACCAAACGCATGGTAAAACTAGAAAGTGGCACAGCGTTAACCGGTCAAGAACGTCCAGTAGTTGACTTCCAAATGATCGACAAAAATGGACAACCTTTCACTCAAGAACAATTTAAAGGTCAGTGGAATTACGTCTTTTTTGGCTTTACCAGCTGCGGCTATATTTGCCCGACAACGCTAAAAACCTTGGCGGACGCAATTCGAGTCCTCGAAGAAAAACAGCAGGCGGCTGATGTGCAAGGCGTATTTATTACCACAGACCCGGATCGCGATTCCGTGGCGAAGATTAAAACCTATGTAGAAAGTTTTCACCCACACTTGCAAGGTATCCGCGGCGAGAATGAAGATCTGACCAAACTCACTCGTCAGCTCGGCATCCTCTTTGTCAAAAGAGACAACCCGGACGATCCAGACAACTACGATATGGATCATAGTGCGCAAATTTTGGTGATCAACCCTGAAGGAGAATATGCCGCAGTGCTGTCGCCGCCACATACTCCAGAAGC
>CAZNYF010000157.1:0-3691 GCA_964577195.1 uncultured Thiotrichales bacterium
CGTGAAGCATGATTTGGATGGTATTACCTCCAGAGGTGGAAGAGCGGCATTTGTGTCAAAAGCAATTAAGAAGGCAATTGATGATTACCACAAACAGCAGGCCTTAAATAAAATTCTTGTTTTCAAACCCTATAAGATTGACCGTGATTCCACGGAGGTATTACAGGAGGTCAGAGAAAGTCGTAGCGCCCAGGTTACGCAGTCAAGTAGAAGCTGATATGCACCGTTATGTGATTGACAGCTCGGTATTTAATAAGCTTTACCTTGACGAGGCGGATAGAGATAAAGCGCAGTCTTTATTCATTCAGGCCGCTGAAAATAAAGCTGAACTACTCGCGCCTGATTTGTTGTTTCTAGAGGTTGTTAATACAGCGCAAAGGTGTGGCATACCGGTGGGGGAAATTGTCGCATTGCTTGATGCTCAGAAATGCCTGATGCAAATGCGAACGTTCAATGAACAAGAACAAAAAATGGCTGTTGAAATAATTTCAAAAGGCCATTCCAATAGTGCTTCTCCTTCAATTTATGATGCGATTTTTCATGCTATGGCAATCTGTAATGAGGCTATTTTTGTCACCGCAGACAAACGCCATTATGAAAAAACAAAACAGCTGGGATCGATTGTTTTATTAAATCATTTAAGATTCTGAGCTAGTACTCCATCAGTATAATATTGATGGAGTACCAGAGTCAGTTAACACCCACTGGTACATCGTCCACATTTAGCTGCCGGATATAAGGGAGCGAAGATTTATCATCTGTAGGAGCGGCGCCCCGCCGCGATAGACTTCTGCTTTCACCGAGCATGTTCGTGGCGAGGCGCCACTCCTACATTTAATGTCTCTTGGGTGATTTTCGCTACGGCTTCTATTTTCGGACAGCTTCCCTAGCGAGAGGGAGAGCCTAACAGTTTGAATTGGCTCTCTTTGAGATTATGATATGCAGCGATATGTCCTTGGATGGACGGTATTTCGCAAAGAGCCAGGCATGACAATTGCCTCCTGCATAGCCAGCATTCCCTACTTCCCTGTAGGTCATGGCGGTGCGTCACGAAATTCTTAGAGATGACTCAATGAGCCAGTTTTTCGAAATTCATCCGGATAATCCTCAGCAACGGCTAATCAATGAAGCTGTGACGTTGCTGGAGCGCGGTGGTGTCATCGTTTATCCGACTGATTCCTGTTACGCGCTGGGTTGCCATCTGGGTGATAAGAAAGCGATGCAGCGGATTCGTCAAATCCGTCAGGTGGACAAAGATCATCATTTCACCTTGATCTGCCGTGATCTTTCGGAAATTTCCAATTATGCGCGGGTGGATAATGACGCTTACCGAATGATCAAAAGTCTGACCCCCGGTGCTTATACCTTTATACTGGATGCCACCAAAGATGTTCCCAAAAGGCTCCAGCATCCCAAACGTAAAACCATTGGCATCCGCATTCCTGACAATGAGATTGTTCGCTCTCTTCTTGAAACACTGGGGCAACCGATTATGAGCAGTACCTTGATTCTTCCAGAGACTGATCTGCCATTGACCGATCCTTATCAAATCAGAGTGCTGCTTGAGCACGAGGTCGACCTGGTGATTGACGGCGGCTTCTGCGAAATTGAGCCGAGTACCGTGATTGATATGACCTCCGGGTTACCGCAGGTGATGCGTCACGGGAAGGGTGATTTGAGCTGGCTTGATGTACATTAAGGGCACCTCTAAAAATACAAGCACCACTGAGAAAAACCATGAACAGTACCTTATTTATCCAAAAAATCGTTAAATACACCCAGTATTCGCCTCATTTTAGTATAAAAAATGCACTATTCCTGATTTCCCTCAGCAGCACTTCTATTTTTAGAGATGCCCTTAGGCTCATCGTCACTACAAACAATAAACTATGACTGTCATTCAAACCATCGCTGTTGCCATTCTGCCGTTGATTTTCGCCATCACTGTGCATGAAGCTGCTCATGGCTGGGTGGCAAACAAGCTGGGCGACCCAACTGCCAAGGGTATGGGCCGGCTGACTTTCAATCCTATTCCACATATTGATCCGGTGGGGACAATTCTAGTGCCAATGGTGATGCTGGTAATGGGCGGCTTTCTGTTTGGCTGGGCCAAGCCAGTCCCTGTCAATATGCGTAATTTCAAGCATCCACGTAAAGACATGGCGATTGTGGCTGTGGCTGGACCCTTATCGAATTTATCGATGGCGATTCTCTGGGGACTGATCTGGAAAATGACGCTGATGATGCCGGCAGCTTGGGAGCCAATAGTGATCCCAATTCTACTCACAGCCAAGTTTGGTATTTTCCTCAACCTGATTCTGATGGTGTTGAATTTACTACCGCTACCACCGCTGGACGGGGGGCGCGTGCTGACATGGTTGGTCCCTGAGCCGATCGCCCAAAAACTCGATCAGGTTGAGCGTTACGGCATTATTATTCTGATTGGATTACTATTCTTTGGACTATGGGAGAAGGTCATTCATCCGATCATGGGGGTGATCTCCAGTTTCATTCAGCAACTACTCGGCATCCAGCTATAGATTGGGCAAAGGCGCGATGTGCCAACAGCCACACATATTAATAAGGACTATTTCAAACCATCTATGAACACACAGGTAAACCCTCAACAACGAATCGTTTCCGGAATGCGTCCCACCGGGCGCTTGCATTTAGGCCATTATCACGGCGTAGTGAAAAACTGGGTCGAACTCCAGCATAGCCACGAATGCTTCTTTTTTGTTGCTGACTGGCATGCGCTGACCACGCATTACGATGATCCCTCGGTCATTGAACAAAATGTCTGGGATATGGTGATCGATTGGCTGGCTTGCGGTATCAGCCCTGGCGCTGCAAAATTATTCATCCAGTCGCGTGTTCCCGAACATGCCGAGTTGCATTTATTACTTTCGATGCTGACTCCGTTGGGTTGGCTGGAACGCGTGCCAACCTATAAGGATCAGCAAGAAAAGCTGCGTGAAAAAGATCTATCGACCTACGGATTTCTTGGCTACCCGTTGCTGCAAAGTGCAGATGTGCTGGCTTATAAAGCGGGTGGTGTACCGGTGGGTGAAGACCAGGTTGCACATATCGAAATGACCCGTGAGGTAGCGCGACGCTTTAATCATCTTTATGGCCGTGAACCTGATTTTGAAGCCAAAGCAGAAGAAGCGATTGCAAAAATGGGTAAAAAGAATGCCCGCCTGTATCGTAAACATCGAAAAAGTTACGTTGAGCAGGGTGATCAGGAAGCGCTCGAAATCGCCAAAGCACTATTAGAATCTCAGCAGAATATTTCTGTTGGAGATCGTGAGCGATTACAGGGGTATCTGGAAGGTGCGGGCAAAATGATCTTGCCAGAGCCGACTGCGCTATTGACCGCTGCGCCTAAGATGCCCGGTCTGGATGGACAGAAAATGTCCAAATCCTATGGTAATACGATTGCCTTGCGAGATGATCCGGACGTGATTGAGAAAAACCTGCGTACCATGCCGACTGATCCCGCCAGAGTGCGTCGCAATGACCCTGGTAATCCTGAAAAATGCCCCGTGTGGCAGTTTCATCTATTGTATTCTGATAATACAACACGCGAGTGGGTAACCGAAGGATGCACCACTGCCGGTATTGGTTGTGTTGATTGTAAAAAGCCAATTATTGAAGCGGTTCAGGCCGAGCTTGAGCCGATTCGCAGACG
>CAZNYF010000157.1:3791-6499 GCA_964577195.1 uncultured Thiotrichales bacterium
CAGAAGATATCCACACACAGGAAGAAATGCCATTTGCGATGGTGCAGGGCGAACCGCTCAGCTCACCGCCCGTGGATTTGTATATTCCTCCTGATGCGCTCGAAGTTATTCTTGAAGCCTTCGAGGGGCCGCTGGATTTATTGCTCTATTTAATCAAACGCCAGAACCTCGACATTTTGGATATCCCGGTTGCGCCGATCACTAAACAGTACATGGAATACATCGACATGATGCAATCCATGCGCCTTGATCTGGCAGCAGAATATTTGGTAATGGCATCGGTACTGACCGAAATTAAATCGCGGATGCTGCTGCCCCGTCCATCCGCCATCGACGAAGAAGATGACCCACGTGCCGAGCTGGTGCGGCGCTTGCAGGAATACGAACAGTTTAAACAAGCTGCGGATGACCTGGATGAATTACCTAGAATGTTTCGCGATAACTTTCCGGTAGCGGCAGATGTGCCGGAAGTAGAGCAAGACATTCCGGAGCCAGAAGTTGATCTGCGAGAAATGTTACTGGCATTGCAAGATGTTCTACAACGCTCAGAAATGTACTCTCATCATCAGATAGAGCGCGAAATTCTCTCGGTGCGCGCGAAAATGTCGTTTTTGTTGGAAAAATTAAATGATGCTAACGGTTTTGTAGAATTTCAAAAATTATTTGAGCCAGAAGAAGGTCGCTCTGGAATTGTCGTCAGCTTTCTGGCAATTCTGGAATTATTAAAAGGCCATTTATTGAATCTGGCGCAAGCAGATTCATTCGCCCCTATTTATGTCTCTCTGGCTGAACAGAGTGCCGCTTTAGAATACGATGATATGGAAACTGATCCCGCGTGAATAAAGAAAACTTAAAACAATTGGTTGAAGCTATTTTATTTGCTGCTGAAGAACCTATGTCCCTGCCAGCACTGCAAGCGTTAATTGAATCACCGCTAGAGCCCATTACAAAAAGTGACTTGCTTGAAGCGATTAAACGGCTAACTGAAGATTGTGAGAACCGAGGTGTTGAGCTACAGCAAGTTGCTAGCGGCTATCGCTTTCAGGTTAAACAAGAATATGCAGACACCGTTATTAGACTCTGGGAAGAGAAACCCAAAAAATACTCCCGCGCACTTCTGGAAACATTGTCATTAATCGCCTATCGGCAACCCTTAACACGCGCCGAAATTGAAGATGTTCGCGGCGTGACTGTTAGTAGTAGCATCGTTAAAACGCTCATTGATCGTGATTGGATACACGTTATTGGTCATCGAGAAACCCCGGGCAGACCCGCGCTGTACGCGACCACCAAAGGCTTTCTCAATTATTTTAATTTACGTTCTTTAGATGAGCTGCCTACCTTAAAAGAACTCCAGGATATCGACGCGATTAATCCGTCTCTGGATTTGGGTGATGACACAGAATCTTCACAGCCAGTTACTCATTAATAGCGGCGATACCTTAGCTATTCTCCCTGGTTTTGATTTCCAGTCTATGCTTAATATAAGCAATCGAAAACGAATCACCTCACCGTGTCGTGGCGTTACTAATTTTCCATTGCTAAGCAACTAAAAAAATTGGCCGGAATATGCTGCAAGAAAAATTAAATACTCAAGCCTCCAAAAAACTGCTTTCTATCGAAGGAGGTGGAATACGCGGCATTATGGAGCTGGAAGTCCTTAAAGGCGTCGAAACGCTTCTGGCAAATGGAAATCCCGATTTTCGTCTCAGTGATTATTACGATTACATTGCAGGTACCAGTACCGGTGCAATTATTGCCACGGGACTTTCTCTGGGAATGTCGGTAGATGAATTGCTGGATTTTTATCAGCAAAGTGGCAAAAAAATGTTCGATAAGGCGTCACTATTGAAACGTTTCCACCGTTATAAATATGAAGATGAAAAGCTTGCAGGTTTACTCAAGGAAGTATTTGGTGCCGATACCACGCTAGGAACCGACAAACTCAAAACACTTTTACTCGTGATTTTGCGTAATGCCACCACAGATTCTCCCTGGCCAGTCAGCAACAATCCCTATGCAAAATACAATAATCGACACAGAAGCGATTGTAATTTAAATTTACCATTGTGGGAGATCGTTCGTGCAAGCACTGCTGCTCCGGTCTTTTTTCCGCCTGAAAGAATGGTGATTGGTGACAAAGAATTTTTGTTTGTCGATGGTGGCGTGACAACGTACAACAACCCCGCATTTCTGCTTTATCAAATGTCTACGCTACATGCCTATTGGCCGGAGCGAGGTACCGAACATATCAGCTGGCCTGCGGTACCTGGTGTAGATAATATTCACCTGCTGTCTATTGGTTCTGGATACGCACCCGATGCCAATGCGGAGCTGGTGCCAGGCGATATGAACTTAATTTACAACGCCAGCAAAATCCCCGGGGCGCTGATGTTCGCTGCCGAGGCGCAACAGGATTTACTCTGCAGAAGTTTTGGTAATTGTATTTTCGGTCATCCACTTGATCGTGAGTTGGGTGATCTTATAGGTGAGTCGGGCGCTGGTTGCGTATCTGAAAAACTATTTACTTATGTGCGTTACACGCCGGAACTTAGCCGAGAAGGATTGGATTCTCTGGGGCTAACTCATATTAATCCAAAAACCGTACAGAGTATGGACTCGGTAGAGGGGATGGCTGCAATGCGAGAAGTAGGTAGAGCATTGGCTGAGCAGTCCGTTAAGCCAGAGCATTTTAATCTTTAAATACT
>CAZNYF010000158.1:0-5112 GCA_964577195.1 uncultured Thiotrichales bacterium
TTGTTGGCGGGAGCCTTTTGCGGTTTAAGTATTACTACTCAGTAATATTTCTGTGGCGAGAATCTCATTTTAGTGTCAAGTCCGTAGATAAACTGGTCCAGTTAAATTTAATTAATTATAAAAATAAAAACAGAATTAATTACAAAAAATCTAAGGATCAATCATATTTTTTTTGGGGGAAAAAAGTGAGAATCAAGTTACCTTTATTTAGTTTTTGTCTGGTGTTGATGCTTCAATCAGTTTCTACAGTAAAAGCACAATCCGCAACGGAGCTCATTGATTCTAGTGAGCCTGTCCAGAGTACGGTCTCTTTAAGCACTGGTCGCAGCTTCAGAACTCCGACTGATGTTACGTTTGATATTGATTCTTTATTTCGTACCCCTGTGGGGTGGGGCGATAATTGGTGTACCACCTGGGCAGCAGATAATAGCCAGATCACTTCGATGGATGACGGTAGCTGGTTAAATGGCACGACTTATCACAATATGCTTTATCGGATTGAAGGTGAAGCAGATAGTTTTACAAACTCCCCTCTTGATTCTCGCTCCAGGGTGATCGGTTATCCGTCATTTCTTTATGGTAATGAAGATCAGCCTGGTTGGTTTGGATATGGCGTTGTTGCGATCGACGATACAATTTATTCAATGGTATCGAGAACGCCTAGTAACACTTTTCAGGGCCCGTTTCGTGGTGTAAAGATGTTGAAATCGACTGACAATGGTCAGTCGTGGTACCGCGTAAATAAAAACGGTGATACGCGTCTGGTGTCTCCCGAAGATGATATCGCACGCAATAGCATCGCCGTTGATGATATGTTTTTTATGGAAGAGTTTGGCAGAACCGCACATGGGCAAACTGCATATCCATTTTCCTGGGTCTCTTTTGTACAGAATGGCAAAGCAGGAAGCGCCTCTCCTGACGGATATATCTATATTTATGCGCCAGAAAGCTCTCAAGCCAATCAATTATTGCTTGCCCGAGCAAAAAAAGAAGAGTTTGAAGTGCGCAGTAACTGGGAATATTTCAAACAATGGAATGGCAACATCCCGGTGTGGACAAGCGATATCCAACAGCGAGGCAATGTGCTTGTCTATCCTGATCATGGTCATGAAGCTGCTGATCAGCACGATCATGAGCAGCATCATGAACTCGATCATCATCACAATATTGATGGCAGAAATAAAAATGATATTGGCTGGTACTCGTGGCTGCCGTCAGTTGTCTGGAATGAAGGGCTGGGTGTTTACATTATGGTAAATGGTGGTACTTACATACTAAATTATAATTGGGCCTGGTTGGATTTATCCGGCAGCTTGGGCTTTTGGTATTCCGAGAATCCTTATGGTCCGTGGAAAAACTTTTACTACGCCGACCATTTCATTATTGATGATGCTGCTAATCGCACCTATCAACCAAAATTATCTCCAAAATGGATCAGCGACGATGGTGAAGAAATGGTTCTGATTTGGTCAGATTCAATGGCGAATGAATTGGGTCAAACGCATACTGTGAACTACCGCTGGAACCAGATGAAAATTAATCTGGTCGCTGATGAGATAGAAGTAATTCTCCCGGCTTTGCAACTACCAAATAATCGATGGCGATTGATTTCGTTACCCGGAGACCCCGGTAGCAGTAATACTGTGCGAACTATATTTGGCGATGAATTGCGAATGACAGGCTATGGTGTTGACTGGAATTTGTTTGGATTGAATGAATACGGCGAATATAAAAATATTGATCCTGAAGAAATACTCACCCCGGGGATTGGCTACTGGATCATTCAGTTCACTGGAGATAATGTAGAACTTAAGCTGCCAGAGGACTCTACCAAGGCAATAGTTATTTCGTCAGAGGCGTGTAGTCGTGACGAAGGTTGTTTTGAGATCCCACTCAGAGCAAGTAGTGGGATCAAGTGGAATTTAATTGGCGCACCCGTTAGTGCCACCGTCAATACTGATCTTGTACGTGCAGTAATCACTTCCGAGGAATGTGGTAATTCGGGTTGTACTCTTGATCAAGCAGAATCACATGGATATCTTCATAACAAAATGTGGCGCTATCACGCGACAGGCGGATATGAGGAGATAGATTCAGAAGCCAGTACATCGCCATGGGATGGGCTATGGTTTCCTGCATTAAGTGGTGCTGAAAACAAACAACCAAAATTACTCTTTCCTGTGGAGTAGACTAAAAAACTACCTTTAAACTTTAAAACACTATTCGGGTTCGTTTTTCACTCGTAACCTCCTGCCACGCCGGTTATTTAAGCCTGAATCCTAATTGTTCCGATCAGGTTTTTAAAAGATGCCCTGTTGATACCGATAGTATTTTTATTTTCGTGAGAAAGTGAGTGTTTTTAGCGATGCTCTTGGAAGGTCTGAAGTACTTGATAAAGCAATCCCGATAGGTTTTCATCATTCCAATTGCTTGCAATTTGCGATGAATACGCCATCAGGCCGAATGTATATCGAGCAACTGCTTCCCAATGTGAATAAATTCCTCTCTAAAAGGTGAGATTGCTCGCCAGGCTAGTCCTATTTCCCGGTGCGCTTCTTCTTTAAGTGGCGCTTTGTGAACGATGATGTCCATGCCATCCAGAATGCCGGTTTTTATTGCCATACCAGGGATGAAGCTGACACCCATGTCGTATTGCACCATTTGAACAATTGATGCCAGGCTATTAGTGGAGAAGTTGTTGATTTGGTGCTGTGTGAATAAATGACAGGTGTTGAGCGTGTGTTCTCTTAAGCAGTGACCATCTTCCAGTAGTAGCACGCTATTTTCTGGCAGGTGGGCGAGGCTGCCTTTATTAATAGCCGACTTGAACCGCGAATCTTTGTGGTAGACCAATTTCAAATGGTCGGTGTATAGCTCAAAACTTTCGATCGATTCTGAAGGGTAGGGTAGCGCGAGAATGAGCATATCAAGCTCGCCAGCACGGAGTAGATCCAGTAATGGGTCGGTTAAATCTTCCCGTACCAGTACGCTTAAGTTTGGAAAATGATCAGATAATTTCTTCAGGTAGGCTGGAATCAAATAAGGTGCAATCGTCGGGATTACGCCTAGTCGCAGTGTACTTTCGTAAAATTTCCCTGACTTTTCTGCGGTAGAGACAAACTGGTTTGCAGCGAAGAGAATATCTTTTGCCTGTTTGACCAGTTCAATGCCGGTTGCTGTGAACATCATGCTTTGGCGGTCACGCTCAATCAGCGTTCTACCCAACTTATCCTCAAGGTCGGCGATACCTGCGCTCAGGGTCGACTGACTGACAAAGCAGGCTTCGGCAGTTTTTCCGAAATGCTGTAGCTCATATAACTTAACCAGGTACTGGAGTTTTTTCAGGGAAGGTAGGTACGTCATGGGATATCGAGTTAATAGATTGTATATATCAAATATATTCGTTTTACTGAATTACTGCAAGCATCTAAGATCACCCCACTACTTAATTAGCTCAACTCAACAGGAAACTAAATGACTGATACAAACGATACAACAGAAGTGAAAAGCGGTATGCCACGTTTAAACGAGCGCGCACCAGAATTTAATGCGGCGACTACGCATGGCACAAAAAGCCTTAAGGATTACGAAGGAAAATGGCTGGTTTTGTTTTCACACCCGGCTGACTTTACACCGGTCTGTACCACAGAATTTATGGCATTTGCTCTGCGTGCTGGAGATTTTAAAGCCCTCAACACCGAGCTGCTTGGATTGTCGATAGATAGCCATTATTCACATGTTGCCTGGGTACGAAATATCAAGGAAAAATTTGATGTGGATGTTCCATTTCCCATCATTGCAGATCTGGATATGAAAGTAGCCAAAGCCTACGGCATGATTCACCCTGGTGCTGCGGATACCTCGGCAGTAAGAGCGACTTTTATTATTGACCCTAAAGGTGTGCTGCGAGCCATGGTGTATTACCCAATGACCAATGGGCGTTCTATTGATGAATTTGTTCGTCTGGTGACGGCGTTACAAACCTCAGATGAGCATGGCGTAGCGACACCGGAAAACTGGCAGCCTGGCGATAAGGTGATTGTGCCTCCACCAGCAACGACAGAAGCCGCTGAAGCCCGCATCAATGAAGGGTATGAATGCGTAGATTGGTACTTCTGTAAAAAGAGTCTCTAGTTTTTTATATACAGGTATAGCGGGGTTTGATGAATGCATCAAACCCCTGTCCGATATTGGGAATCCTGGGTTCAAGGTGACAATTCATGAATTATTAGAGGTGCCTGTAAGTGGTAGGTGGCTCAATTTTATTGTAAGCGATCCTTGTAGCAGTCAAGCATACATTATTTCAAGATCACGCATCCTTAGATTGTAATCGCATTCGCCAGAGCCCCAATTGATCGTGAAAATATAGGGAACGGGCATGATTACGATACGTTCCCGGTTCTGCGCTAGAGCCGGTTGTTCTAAAAAACAGAGCGCTTAAGGGCGCATGTAAGCGTAACCCTTTTCCTGTAGCTGAAGGATACGCAGGGCACCCGTTTTCACTTTGGTAATTCCTGGAACAAGCTCTAGAGGCTTACCGTGCTTTTTCTCCAGCATTTTAAGTGTTCCACCACAGACACTGATTGTCACATTCTTATCTTGTAGTGATTGGATTTTTTTGGCGAATCGAGAGTCGGATTTAATCATGCTAATTCCTGGTCCGTAAACAACGATTTCAATATCGACATTGTCGGTACCAAGCTGAGACTTTAGGTTACCGGCATTCATAAGCGCCATCTTTTGAGATAATGCATCTTTAGAATTTACCTGAATCACCATCTTATGTGGTGCCGAAACTCCGGAATCTGCCTGAACCTGAGGAAGAAAAAGGCACGAGATCAACAAAGAGAAAAGAAAAAAGTTTGAGAAGTTCTTTGATAGAACTAATTGTGTCTTTATCATAATTAAACCTGAAATGTTAGCGAAGCGGAGTGTAGGAACATTGGTTAACGGATAAATTTAGGACTATTCACAGTCAGGTTCTTCCCCGTCTTTGCTTTTTTTCTTGCCTTCTGACGCTTTATCAGAAGACTTGTCGGCAGAATCTGCAGCTGAAGCAGTATCCATATCCGTAAAACTCGTCACGGTGAAGATGAACAGAACACTAAAAAC
>CAZNYF010000158.1:5212-6473 GCA_964577195.1 uncultured Thiotrichales bacterium
TGCTAACTGCATTGATCAATTCTAATCATTCTTCGTTAAAGCGTGTATCGGCACCCGAAACCGAATGCACATCCTGCCAGGTTAGAAAAATGGCGCTCTTTCAAGGTGTCCCTTATGGACGACTTGCATGGACGCAACAATTTCGAAAAGCTCAGTTTACAGTCGATCCCCGCAGCCAAATTTATTTAGAAAATATTAAACCCAGTTTTGCTTTTACCCTGTTTAGTGGTTGGGTTGCTTTGTATCAAACGCTGGATAACGGTCAACGGCAAATTCTCAGAATTGCTTTACCGGGAGATTTGCTTGGCTTCCAACGTCACGCCAACGGTACCGCCACGCACAGTGCAGAAGCAATCACAGCGACAAAGTTATGTGGATTTCCAGTTAAAGATTTTTCTAAGATGATGACTGAGCAACCAGAAGTTTCCGCTCGCTTAATAGAAATGACGACACGAGATATCGCAATCTGCCAGCAACATCTCGTTTGTGCCGGTAAAAAAACTGCTCGCGAGAAAATCGCTTATTTATTGTTGGAAACATTTCATCGGGTGCGTAAGCAAGTCCCTGCTGATTTTAACGAGAGTGAAAATTCCATTTATTTCCCTTTAACGCAGGAAGATATTGGAGACACGATCGGACTCACTAACGTCCATGTTAATCGCATGATTAAGGGGCTGCAAAAAGAAGGGATTCTTCAATGTCACCACCGACGTCTTTCTATTCTAAAAGAAGACCAAATGGCAGAAATCGGCCAGTTTGATGCCAGTATGCTGGATGATCATCCATTAATTTAGTGTAGATATTGTTCGAGTTTTTCACTGACAGACTATAACTTGTATATAACGATATTGTCTTTTGACTTCCCGCAGTATCGTTAGATTCCTATTAGGGAAGCTTGGAATTTATGAGGAAGAATCACAATGAAAAATAGAATATTAACTACGTTAACCGCGATATCTGTACTGGCTGTCTTTCCCCTGGCAGGTGCCAACGCTCAGATGGGAAGCAACAATGCGATAGGTAATGGCAGCGGGGCAGGAAATAGCATGGGTTCCGGCAATAGTATGGGAACTGGACGAGGAAACGCGGCTGGAACGAGTCAGGGTGATGGCCGAGGAACTGGTTCTGGCTCCGGTTCGGGTGCTAGTAGTGGTGCGGGTAATGCCGATGGAGATATGGATGGTTCTATATCCTTTAGTATGAAAGGAAGAGGTAAAGCCCGGGGTCAGGGGCAAGGCCAGGGACAAGGAAATGGCTATGG
>CAZNYF010000159.1:0-6450 GCA_964577195.1 uncultured Thiotrichales bacterium
ATCAGCAGTTGTTGACACTATGCAGGTCACGGAATGAGCATTCTTCTTTAATTAACCTTTGAACTCGTGGGGGCGGCACCTCGCCACGATAAAGTTAAATCGCGGCGGGGCGCCGCTCCTACAGGAAAATTTATCGAAGAGATTGCTTAGGTACGTGAGTGAAATGCACGTTACTAAGTTTTTGGTAATGTCACGCCGCGCTGCCCTTGATATTTGCCACCACGATCTTTGTAGGAGGTTTCACAGACTTCATCTGACTCAAAAAACAGCATCTGTGCGATGCCTTCGTTAGCATAAACCTTGGCGGGCAAGGTGGTGGTATTGGAAAACTCCAAAGTCACATGCCCTTCCCATTCTGGTTCCAGTGGGGTGACGTTGACGATGATGCCACAGCGAGCATAGGTAGACTTCCCCAGGCAGATGGTCAGTACATTGCGTGGAATACGGAAATACTCGATGGTTCGCGCCAGCGCAAAGGAATTAGGCGGAATCACGCAGACATCAGCATTCACATCAATGAAGCTGTCGTCTGAAAAATTTTTGGGGTCAACGATGGCCGAGCTGATGTTGGTGAATATTTTAAATTCCGGTGCACAACGAACATCATAGCCATAGCTGGAAGTACCGTATGAAACAATCCGGCCACCCTCGTTTTCTTTAACCTGACCCGGTTCAAACGGCTCAATCATTTTTTGTTCATCCGCCATGCGGCGAATCCAGCGATCAGATTTTATGCTCATATTTGATTATTGTTGCGTTACCGACATGAAGATAAGCAACATAGATAACCTCATCCGCAAAAGCAAGCGGGCGGCTAAATTTATCCGTCTATCAGGAGAACGCGTCTTTTTTCTGCCGCTGAAATGGATTGTTTACAATGGCACATACCTATAGCATGCGGTTCGCTTTATAATCACAAATCCAACCCAGAATAACTGACTGATTTTTACGGCAAATCCAGGATGATTCCCCTCAAACATTCCTCATTTTCTAAGCAGGTGCTACTCTACTGCATCGCGTCATTGTCTCTGATGGCAGGCGTTGCAATGGCTGAAGACAAGTCAGAACAGGTAATTGACGAAATAGCATCTTCCGAGACGAAAGAATCTGAACAGGGAAAGGTCTACGTCGAAGTCGAAGGCGTTAGCAGAAAGCACCTCACCAATGTGCTGGGATATCTCGAAATTTACCAGTTCAACAAAAAGCCCGCTCCCTCAGCAGCGCGGGTACGATATTTACATCGCGCCGCTGAAAAACAAATTATCAAAGCGCTTCAACCTTTTGGCTATTACCATGCAAGCGTAGAAGGGAAACTAGGCGAAAACGGTGATTCCTGGGAAGCACAGTATCTAATTTCGCTCGGCAAGCCGGTAATCATTGAATCAGTGGATATCAAGGTAACGGGCGAAGCAAAAGACGATACCGAGTTTCAAAAAGCCGTCACCACAGCGAAAATAAAACTCAAAAAAGGCAACCAACTGGATCAGGCTGCTTATGAAACACTCAAAAAACAGCTCCAGGTGCTTGCCTCACAGCGCGGCTTTTTTGATGTGAAACTCAAAGAGCACCAGATTCGCATCGATGTTGATAACAACACTGCTATTGTGACGCTGCATTACGAAACCGGTAAACGCTACCACCTCGGTAAAGTTAACTTTGAGCAAGAGATGGAGTGGCTATGGGATAACTTGCTCAACCGTTATGTGCAAATAGAATCCGGGCAGCCGTATGATGCGCGCGATTTGCAACAGCTACAGGGCGATTTAAGTAACTCGGAATATTATTCGGAAGTAGTCATTGGCGCTGCGCCCAAAACCGCCGTAGACCACGTTATTCCGATCAATGTAAAACTCAAACCACGCAAGCCACGTAAATATATTTTTGGTATTGGCTATGGAACAGATACGGGTATTCGCGGCAAGGTCGGAATCACTGGCCGCCGTGTGAATCGTCGGGGACACAAATACACGGCTGAGGCACTGGTCTCTCAAATTCGCTATGGAGTTGCTGGAGAATATATTATCCCCGGCAAAGATCCGCGCAATGATGCCTGGGGCATTCGCTCATCCTATGAAGAAGAACATTCCGATGCACGCGATTATCAGGCATTTAATATTGGTGGGTATTTTCGCTATCGCGATGGTTACTGGATTAAAACTTACGCAACCGATTACCGCATAGAAGAATTTCAATTAGGCGCTGATAATCCCACCAGTTCATTATTAATTCCCAGCGTTGAGTGGAGCAGAACCTTTCCTGCCGAACTGGAAAAACGTATTTATGCTGCTCACGGCACCTGGTTACAATTACGCCTACGTGGCGGCGTAGAATCCCTCCTTTCTGATACCACCTTTATTCAACCTCTGGTTTCTGCAAAATGGATTTATAGCTTTTCACATAAGGGCAGAATCATTACGCGTGGCTCAGCAGGAACCACCATTGTCGATGACTTTTCCAAACTACCGACGACACTGAGATTTTTCACTGGTGGTGATTCCACAGTGCGAGGCTATCAGTTTTCAATCATTGGGCCACAAGATGGCGAAGGACAAGTGGTTGGCGGCAAAAATTTAACCGAATTCAGTCTGGAATATGAATTTCCGATAAAAGAAAAATGGAGTATCGCCGCATTCATAGATGCCGGTGATGCCTTTGACGATAGCCCTGATTATAAAACAGGTGTTGGTCTTGGCTTGCACTGGAAGTCACCGATTGGGCCGGTAAGAATTGATTTTGGCCACGCACTCGAACAACCACTGGGAACCAATTTAAGATTACACCTGACTATTGGGCCGGATTTATAATGAAGAAAATACTCATCATTACCGGCGTTGTTTTAATGCTGATTATCCTCTCCATTATTGGCATCGCAGGTTACGCCACCGGCACGCAAAAAGGACTGACACAAGTTCTGTCACTGGCGCAAAAATATTCACCTGGAGAATTAAGTTGGGACTCCGCGAAAGGCAAACTACTTGGCCCTCTGGATATTCAA
The DNA here is from genome assembly GCA_964577195.1 of uncultured Thiotrichales bacterium. GTDB lineage: Bacteria > Pseudomonadota > Gammaproteobacteria > UWMA-0217 > UWMA-0217 > HyVt-560. The sequence goes on from CAZNYF010000159.1 coordinate 2,996, forward strand.
AGTCTCAGCTACCAACAAGCAGATGGATTGCGCATCAACATGGCAGCGGCGGAGTTTGATTGGGAACCAAAACAGCTTTTATCCAAACGGTTAAGAATTAATACTTTAAACGCAACAGATATCGAGATTCACCTTCCCCCCACAAAAGAAAAAGATCCTGAAGAACCTTTTTCATTACCGGATATTCATCTACCAGTTGATTTAGACATCCGCGAGTTAGACCTTAAAAACATTAAAATTTATCCGCACAACGCAGAGAAGCCGATTGTTATTGAAAGGCTCAACCTCACCGCTGCTTCAGAAGGCGCCTCCGTACAGGTTCTGGATTTTAAATTAAAATCACCAGAAGCCGATGCCAGCATCACCGGCACGCTTCAGCCGAGCGATGGTTACCCGATGGATATTAATCTGGACTGGGTTTATCGGCATGTTGAATTCGGTGATTTTAACGGTCAGGGAAAGATCTCGGGGGACTTGAATAAATTGCACCTTGATCATCAACTCAGTGGCAAAGCCAATGCTGTGATCAAAGCGGATATTTTTAGTCCGATGGAAGATCTATCCTGGGATGCGGATATCAAACTGGAGGTTAAAAACCCGCAGACATTCAGCGATCAGCTCGATGCTCAACCTGTGCATGCCGTCATTCGCTCAAGCGGCAAACCTTCCGCTTTTAATGCCGAGGGTAATCTTCAACTCAGCGCCAAACAAACAGGCCCGGCCAATCTCGACTTTAAAATAAGTGGGGACAGCCAAATCATTCATTTGAACAAAGTCCTGGTGAAGATCATTAACCGCCCTGCCGAAATTCTATTACGCGGCAATATTGAACTGGAAACACAGCAAGCCAATCTCACCGGTGAGTGGAAAAAACTCGGCTGGCCGCTGATGACTGAATCCGAATACACTTCTGACACAGGTAGTTTCACGTTTAAAGGCTCAGCCAAAAGCTATCAGGCACAGCTTACAACCCAACTGGACGGCAACCAGTTAATCCCATTAACGGCGACCATTAAGGCCCAAGGCACCGACAAAGCGGTGGAACTCTCCAGCTTGTCAATTAAAGCTCAGGACAGCCCGTTAACGTTAACTGCCAAGGGAAAATTCAATATTGAACAACAGAGCTTCGATGCCCAAGGCCAATGGCAATCATTAGGCTGGCCAATGCAGGGGGAAGCTCAGTTTGAAAGCCCCAGGGGCACATTCACGACATCGGGAAAAGTGGCTGATTATCAATTTGAACTCAATACAGATTTATCCGGCGCGAGCATTCCAAAAGGCAGCTGGCATCTCTCGGGGAATGGATCAGACAAGGCATTGGCTAATTTCAAGCTCGATGGAAAAACACTCAACGGGACATTATCCTCCAACGGCAGTGCCACCTGGGACCCTCAAGTTAGCTGGGATATCGCATTGACAGGTAAGGATATTAATCCCGGAATAAAATGGCCCGATGCCGCCGGAAAAATAGATTTAAAACTCACCTCTCAAGGCAAGCTAACCGAAGACGGGCCAGAACTAACCGCGAATATCGCCAAATTATCTGGAAAACTCAGAAACCAGCCACTCAACGGAACGGGTAAAATTTCCCTGCAAGGTAACAATCTGGATTTAAAAAACCTGCGCATTAGCAGCGGCAACGCAAAGCTGAAACTGGATGGAAAGCTCGGAGAAATATGGGATGTAAAGTGGGATATTAATGCCAAAGACCTTGCGCAACTCGTGCCTGACTTTAAAGGATCAATTTCCGGCAAAGGCACATTGAAAGGTAGTGCAGAAAAACCCCGCGCAAAATTTAATATTCAAATTTCCGAACTCGCTGGCGCAGGCATTAAAATCAAACAATTAACTGGCAACGGTAACATTGATGTTAGCGGCAAGCAGTCGTCACGTATCAAGCTCAGAGGCAAGAAGTTGGTGCTCGCGGGACAAGACTGGAGTGATTTGTCTGTAGATGGCTCGGGCACGCCTGAGAAACATTCATTACAACTCAGTTTAAACGGCAAGCTTGCTAAAATAAAAACCGCGCTTAATGGCGGTTTAAAAGATCAAAGCTGGATTGGTCAACTCACCGAGTTGTCGGCGAATAAAACCGAATTCGGTAACTGGAAGCTCGATCAAGCCGCTACGATTAAAGCCAATAGCAATAAGGCCAGTACCGAAGCACTCTGCTTATCGAGCAAACCAACGAAGCTTTGTGTCACCGGCAGCTGGGATGCTAAAACCGGATCAAAAGGTAAGGTTACATTAACCGAGCTGAAACCCGATCGCTTTGAAAAATATCTTCCTGCCGGCATTCAGCTGCTCACCGCGCTGAATGGAAAAGTGACCGGCACTGTCAACGCTAATGGAGAAATTGATGCCGTCGCCAAGCTGGCATTCACCCCCGGACAAATTAAAATGGAAGGAGATGGCGAACCGATTGTCATCGCGCTACGTGAGGGTAATCTGGATGCCGTGATTAAAAACAATACTGTTGATAGTAAATTAATCCTTGATCTTGGTGATACAGGAGAAATTAAAGCCGTCACTAAAATCACTGACTTCCAAAAAACTCAGGGACTCGCCGGCGTCTTTAAGGCCAAACTCACGGATCTATCTTCGATCAGTGGTTTTGTACCGCAACTACAAGCTATCGAAGGTAAATTAAATGCCGACCTAAAGCTTAGCGGCACACTAAGCGTTCCCTTGATTTCAGGCAAACTGGCAGTAGAAAATTTCGCGACAGAAATTCCGCAGTTGGCGACAAAAATCACCGCACCAGAAATTAAAATCAGCAGCGATGGCAAAGGCCCTATTCAGCTGAGTGGCCTTGTGCAATCAGGAGAGGGTGAACTAACACTGAGTGGAAGTTTTGACCCGAAAACCAAGGCACTAAAAATAAAAGTCAAAGGCGATACTTTTGAAGTTGCCAGATCAAAGGTATTAAAAGCAATCATCAGCCCTGATCTGGTCATTGAATTGGATAATAATGGCATGCGTGTTGAAGGTGAAGTTCTGATTCCTAAAGCCCATATCAATGCAAAAGGTGCCAGCAGCGAAGAAGGCGTCATTTCAGTGTCTGGCGATGTTGTGATAATCGAAAATGGTGAAGTCACAGAAAATAAAAGTGCCGCCAGCAATATGCATCTAGACGTCAAAATTATTCTTGGTGACGATATTAAAGTCGAGGTTGCTGATTTTAGCGGCGAGCTTCGTGGCAGCCTCAGAGTGCAACAAACACCTGAATTAGCGCCGCTTGGTACCGGCATGATCGAAGTCGTAAACGGTGACTATCTGGTTTATGGTCAGCAGTTAAAAATAGAACGTGGGCGGATACTTTTTGGTGGTGGCCCAGTAGATAATCCACAGTTGGATATGAATGTTGCCCGCCGTGTAGAAGCTTATGATGTGACCGCTGGCGCGTATATTCGCGGCACCGCACAAGCACCGCAATTAGAATTATATTCAGACCC
>CAZNYF010000160.1:0-6441 GCA_964577195.1 uncultured Thiotrichales bacterium
ATTAGGGAATAGGAACTAAAATTCCGGGTTCGAGACCATTCGATCCCGGCAACGCTGGAGACCAGGCTCCATCCCAAGCGGGTAAGTTCTCACCGGGTTCAATAACTTCGTAGCTTCCGGTTCCTGGATAGGAGAACAGTTGGTTGTGCAAGTAATTAGCTGCCTGTGCTTCGTTAAGAGTGCAGCCATTCGCGCAGCTTCCGTCATTGGTACGGACGCGAAGACCATCAAAATCCATAGCTTGGGCAGTTGGGTTTCCGATCATATTCCAGAGAACCGTATCTGAACTAGCGATGGGGATCTCAAAACACCCATTAGGGTTATTGCAGGCAGTGCTGCTAACAGTTGTGACAGGGGAGCTTCCAGGCGGCATCTCAATTTCTACTGCTTCGCCCGTTAATTGGATAATCCAATAACCTGTGCCGGGTGTTAGTTCGCCCGTTTCACCAACATTCACATAATCTCCGCCAGGCTCGTAAGTAAATACGGACCATGATGTGCCGTAATCCAAAATGGGTAAATAATCGCCAAACAGGTGTGTGACGGTGTTGTTAGCACCTGGGTCAGCGGGTAGTGAAATCATTCTCCAGATATCGGTCTCTAGCTGAAACACAGGAATACTTTCGGTGGCTTCCACGATGATTGTGATGCTATCTGTGCTGATTGCGCCATCATCATCCGTGGCTGTTAGTTGAAAAGTGAGCGTTTCATCTGATTCAACATCAGGTGCTGTGAACGAGGCATCGGCAGTATCTGCGTTGTTTAATGTCACGCTGGCTCCGCTTATTTGTACCCAGGCATAGCTTGTAATACTGCCGTCAGAGTCGGTTGCGATTCCAGAGAGTTGCACTGCACTGGCTTCTTCTACAGTTTGGTCATCGCCCGCATTTACAATGGGCGCGGCATTATCTCCATTCGCATTGTCTCCTAAATATGGCACAGCAGCGGTACCAGCCAGCAAAGCCAACGGTGCGATTCCGGTGGATACTTGGCGATTGGGTTCATCCACTGCCAGTGCAGCTAATAATTCTTCAGACAAGGCATCGTCAGGACGTTGAAAGCGCAGGTAATCAACACGCGCGATCAAATCAGGGTTGGGTGAATCAAAATCAATTACGCTGTAATTATGAAAAAAACTACCGGCTTCATTGTTGTAGCGATTAACTCGATCCCAATCGGTGTAAGTGGTAATACCTATTTGTAAGGTGTCGCCAAAATCCGGTCGGATGTAGCGATTTTCAATCACCCAATCACCACCTGGATGGCGACGCATCACCACCACTGTCTGGCCAACGCGGATGAATTGTAGCCATACCTCTTCAGCACCTGCTCCGGGTATGCCTCGGTTCGAATAATAGAGGTTTGAATCGCTGTCTACTGTGGATTTAACTTCGTAGGCTCGTTGTCCTGGGCTACCTGCGGAACCGTAGGATAAGAAAATATAGTTTTCTGAATTGGGTCGCCAGTCGCTATTACCGCTATTGTCAGGATCGAATGCTCCCGATGCAGGCTCGACAGCTGGATTGGGGAATGTGTCATCAGGTGCGCCGTGAGTAAAACCAGTCGCGTCGCGAACCATAATCCCCGCCAGAGAAAATCGGCGGTTTGGTGTTTCATTGGGGTCTGCGGGGTTGTGTCGACTATTCACCCTGATATGTGCAGTTGCGATGAAATCCCCGGTAATCTCTTTAAACGTCAGCACTCCACGCAAGTTATCAAACCAGGACGATGAATACGGCATCATGCGCATTTCCCCAGAGGAGTCAGCATCTACTGACCAGTCTTCAAGCTGATCTGCTCCCCAGCCTTCTTGCTGATAAATACGACTCCAGTTGTTAATGCTGGCGGCGTCGTCGAACTCATCACTAAGATTGCCTATGGGTGCATTGCCGATCCAGTCGGGATCACAGCGATCACCGATACCATCGTCATCTTCATCATTCTGGTCATTGAAATCGACGGGGCAGTTATCGACATCGTTTTTAAATCCATCGCCATCCTGATCAAGATCGCAGACATCGCCGCGACCATCTTGATCTTTATCGGCTTGTAGTGCATTGGCTACCGCGGGGCAATTATCGGCAGTACCGAATCGACCATCTTCATCAAGATCGAGGTTTGTACAATCGTCATATCCTGAACGAATCCAAGCATTGACAGTGCTGACATCATATTCATTCCGCCAATGAAATTTGCCCTGTTGTTTAATTTCGGCGATAAATGAATCAATAGAAGCTGGATAGCCCAAACGGGCTTGATAGCTTTCGATGTTACGGGTAGGTTCGCAAAACCCTGTTTGGGTGTTGGTTGCGCCGGTTTCTCCCGTTTGTCCGATCCAGTTTGAGAAACCGAGATCAGCACCACCGAGTTCAAACCATTCGGCAGCAGATCGGCTTGTGTAATAGTTGTTATCTGCAAAGGTAAAATTGGATGTGTTCGCATCACTACCCCTTGCCAGCAAAGACCCGAATTCCGATGCGTCGATGCGGTTACGCTGCACATCGATATTCAGTTTTTCTGAATTAAGCCCAAGGTTAAACAGGTTATGGTTGCTACCTGAACCGTTAATACCGTGAATAATATTGTCGAGCACCGACACATCTCTACTGGGGCCATCAAGATAGAGGGCAAATGTGTTGTTGACTGCCTCGCTCTCATTGTGCAGAAAATGGTTGTTGCGTATCTCACCGCCATTCAGACCATCCAACCACATCCCCCAACCCAGTGTCCGGCCCGTCGGTTGTGAGTTTCCAAAGTTCAGCAACACATTGTTGGTGATTTCGACATTGGCAAAACGATGGGGAGCGTAATCTTCAAAATTGAAGCCCATCGAAATACCTACCTCGTTGTCTAGATACAGATTATTATCAATGACGTAATTGGCGACATCGTCTAGCTCGCCGGAGGTGAATTTACTGCCCAGACTTGAGCCGCGCATCAAGGCGTTTCCCCGATACAGCATATTTCTCATGCCTAAAAAATAGGTATTGTGATTAAAAATTGTCGCCTGACCAACCGCTGCACTACCATTCGATTGAAGCAACCATCCGTTGTGATCCATGATATTGCCTTCAAAGACTAGGTTGTCTATGACACCCGCACCGAGACCCTGTGAATGGGAGCCACCTGGAGAGTAATTGTGCTCAAAAATATTGCGCCGAATATGGATATTCACCGGTCTTGCAGCCCCTGATACAGTGGAATCAGCGTAGTAGCGAAAGGCACAGTTCTCAATCAGAATGTCATTGCCGGGCAGTCCTGCTTGTCGATACAGGTCAATGGCATCCGCACCTTCATGGTTAATAAAGTCTATGGAATCCGGGTTGCGAGTATGTGCATAAAAATCCAGACCAATAATAGAAAAGAATTGAAACGTGTTAGTTGGCTGAATTGCGTGTTGCGTACCCGTGTTCATCAGCGGGCGTTGGGTACTGTCACCATAACTACTAATAACGAAAGGCTCGGTGGCAGAGCGTCCATATCGGACAGCCACGTTTTCAGTGAAAGTATCACCACGTTTTAGTAAAATCCAATCTGCTGTGTTGTCATTAGTTTTGGCTAATGCGGCGGCGAAGGATTTTAGCGAAGTACTGGGAGAGAGTCCGGTGTTACTGTCATTGCCATCGGAGTCGCTAACGTAATAAATGGTGGTGTCTGCAGCGGGTTCGATGACTGTCCAGCCATTTTCGATAGTACCTGTGAGCAAACCACCTTCACTGTCATCGTTTGCTTCTGTACAACCTAAGTCGAATTGCCAGTCGATTAGGCCATCAGCATCGTTGTCGATACCATCATTGCATTGAGCTGCGCTGGCAGAATGAGTAAGAAACAATCCTAAGCTGATGCTGAAAAATAGAGTTTGCAGAACCATGTTTAGTGATTTGAACAACATGATGCCAGCCTCCTTGTAAACAAATGTTTCCTAGTGAGCTATTAGAGCATACTGCCAATATCTAAAATGTGATGGGCATCACGTGGATATCAGTTCAAATTGACAATTCATAAAGTCTCGTTTTTAGGTCAAGAAATGTTTTACCCGGGCATTACAGAGGATTTATATTTATACGTAGATGCGGGTTGGAAAAAATCTCCTTGGCCGTAGTCAATTCCCAGGTCTTTGAGGGCGAAAAACTGATCAGCATTTTGCACATTCATGGCGATGACTTTCATGTTTTCCTGATGCGCTCTGGTGGTAATGGAACCGATACTTTTGCCCGCTTTTTTATTGCTATCCGCTTGTTGAGTTAGATGTTCTTCCAGAATGAGATAGCTGGGTTTTACAAACTGAATGGCTGGAAATGGATCAGAGAATTCACTGGACTGATTGATTGCGAATTTAAATCCTAGCGGTTCGAGTGTCGCGATCAATAATTTTGCTGGTTGCAAATTATCGAGTAGTGATTTCATTCCAAATTGAATAATAATATTTGAATCACTCGCATTAAGCGCGCTGATATTTTGTCCCAACCAATTGGTTTTAGACTGGGTGAATAGCGTTTCGCTGGAGAGTTGGATAAATAGTTCTGGCTTGGGCGTATCAGGAAATTGTGCTTGAAATTGCCGCTGGAAATTTTCGATTATCCATTGATCCAGTTTGAGAATGAAGCCGCTTCGTTTGGCGCTCCTCAAAAACTCTCGCTCGTGGATGTCGCCGTTGTGACTGGTGGCAATACTCATTGAAACCGAGAATCGATCCCGGTTGTCGCCATCAACTGGAATGATGGGTCTGAAATTTAGTCTCAGGCGGTTTTCAGACAGTGCGGATTTAAGTTGTGCTGTCCAGTTAGCATCAATGCTGGAACGGGTCTCGGAAATTTGCCGTTGTTTGGTTTCTTTGACAAGCGCATGAGGAGGCGGAATGGCTTGTTCCTGGCGGTTGAGCTTATCGAGATGTTTTAACGCTTCGGTGCGTGTTGAAGTCGCTTGCCGTTGTTTTTGTTCGGTTTTGTTCTCTGTTCTATTCTTTATTTTATTCTCTATGCCCAATTCACTTGATTTAGTGGGTTCTGGCTGCAGATTATTTGCTGCTAAAGTGAGCATTTCAAAGGCGCTACTATCGTTTAGGGTGGCGCTACCCGCAATGAGTTTACACTTGGCTTTCTGATTTTCAGCGTAGAACTCTTGTTCATTTAGCGTATCTACCAGCCGCGAAATAAACGCATTTAGCGAATCGATATCCGTAGAGTTAATCAATAGCCCGAACGTCGATTGGTCGTAGCGGCAGAGTAAATCATCAACAGAAATGTGCGACTTAATGCCTCTGCCCACATCCGCATAGAGACTATCGACTTCTGACAGGCCAATTTGCGCGGCAAGTTCGGTGTAGTTTTCAATTGCAATGAGTACTACGGCTTGATGAATGGCAGTGACGGAATCTTCTGCGTCAGTATTGGGGGCGGCTTTCTCGATTTGATGAATAAAATGGGTGCGGCTGTAAAGCCCGCTGGTGACATCAAACAAAACCAGGTGATCGAGATGTTTGGAAATTTCATCTTCCTCGATCTGCTCGTGCTGACTGAAGATGACTTGTATGCAGGACATCCCGTCAAAAATGACTTGTGAGCATTTGAGTTGCCGAGCGTCATGTTCGTCCAGGTGGATTTCCAATGACTGGGTATCGAGTTCATTTTTTTGTGATTTTAAGAGAGATTTAACCGCCAGTTGTTCAGATTCGGGCAACAGATCCATCATTGGAATGGTATTGATATCGTCTTCCAGAGAGAGATTGAACAGGCGGTAATAAGCTAGATTGGCAAACACGTGAATACCGTCGTGGATATAAGCCAGAGGTTGCTCGAATTCGTTCATTAACTTGTGATAACGCGTTTCAAGCTCAGAATATGAAGTTTTGAATTTCTCCAATTCGCAATCGGAAATTTGCGCATCTAACTCGCGTTCAATAACTTGTGTGAGATGGCGTGTCGCCCCCGTTTCTACCAAATCGGCAGCACCCAGCAGCAGGTACTCGGGCACTTGCTCGGCAATTCTTTCGCCGATACAGATAACAGGCGGGGCTAATACGACTCGCTGGGTTTCACGGACGCACTCTTCGAGCGGAATCAGTCGATTCGGCAAGCACAGCAGAACAACATCCTGACCACTGGTTTTTGCGATAGCAGAGCGTAAAGTGGCAGCATCGGTGACATGCTCGACTTTCAAGGAGAAGCCGGTAGATTGTAAATCCTCGCTGAGGTTTTTTACCTGATCATCGCTATCGCAAATCAGGATAACACGCAGATTTCTAGCCATTTAGAGAGTGATTCGGCAACACTCGTCCTGACGCGAGAAAGCGTGCAGGGGTAGTGTTTGCAAAATAACAGTTATCATAGGGGTATTAGACAGAATGTGAAGCGATTGGGCGTAGGCGTAGATCACAGAGTTTCACAGAAATTGAAGATTTCAGGTGATTTTTACAGAAATTTGAGGGTTTTTTCTTGTTTT
>CAZNYF010000161.1:0-6408 GCA_964577195.1 uncultured Thiotrichales bacterium
CAAGGAAGAAGAGTCAACCAATATCAGTCTCGGTTTTACCGCAGATATTGGCGATAACACGACCCTGACCATTGATGCTTACCAGATCGCAGTGGATGACCGGATTTACCGTACCGGTGATATCGCCGTGCCAGGAACTACTAATACCATTTCGTTCTACACCAATGCATTGGATGTTGAGCATACCGGTATTGATCTGGTGCTGACCTCTGCAACGGACTGGTCTGACCATGCCAGCACCGATTGGACCCTGGCGTTTGGTTACAACGAGATTGATGTCGTTAACCAAAAGCTGGTGGGTGGTGTACAACCGGTGAGCGATGGTCTGGTTGAGGATATTGAGAATAACTATCCCAATGAGCGTTTTGTACTGACCGCCAACACACACTTCGGAGATAAATGGAGTTTTCTGGCTCGGGCTAACTACTACGGCGCGCATTTCGATGAACGTGGCAGAATTGGCGCAGCAACCGACCCCAGTGCGGAAATTGGCTCGACTATCTACTTTGATTTTGAAGCAACGCGAGAGATTAATGAGAACTGGAAAGTCAGCCTAGGTGCGATCAATATCTTCGATGAGTTTGTCGATGAAGTTGGCCCACCGAATGCTAACCGCTTAAGTGTTGGTCTACAGTACCCGCGTCGGAGTGCTGCCAATTACGAAGGTGGATCCTGGTATCTCAGAACTGCTTATCGTTTTTAGGAGGATATACTTTCAGGCGTAACAGATTACGCCTTAACAGAAAAAGCCGGTCGTTCTGCGACCGGCTTTTTTATTGATGCAGAATTAATTGTTAGCGACGCCCTTAATAATCCAATCTCCAACTCTACTCATACATCAGAGTTTCACGCTAGGCTTATTAAATATCAGAAATGTTTCTCACAGGATAATAGAAGCCTTTTAAAATCATTTTATCCAAAATATTATGAGTGTTTTCGGTAAATCCTCCGGGGTTCTAAGCGTGGTATGTAGCGGAAGATTGATCGCGCAGGAAGGGAGATCCAATACGGCAGTGTTTGTCGCATCAACGGATTGCTATAAGGAAAGACCCTGATTTTTTTGACGAAAATCAACGCATCTAAATCGGGAGTTTTTGAGTGTGAAAAGTATATATTCGTCAACATAAATTACGGCATAATGGCGAAAATCGACAAACTATCAAGGATTACTCTATGAAATTTACCCAGCAAATCATCGATGATATTGAAATGCTATCTCGGTTTAAATTGTCAACCATGCAGGAAGGCATAAAAGTACACCATGATGCCGCTGCCCCCATCAAACAAGCCGCAAACAGATTACATACGAAGGGTTTAATTACTCAACAAGACGGCGGCTATTTAACACATGCAGGCATTGAAGCTGCTGAGCATGCAGAAAAAGTATTTAGTATTTTGAGCGAAGGACTGGTTCAAGGGTAGCTATGTCGTCAAGATTATGGTCGACCAGGTGGGTCAAGAGAGGTGCAGATTCATACAATGAATAAGTGCAATTCCTAAAGTCACCTGATTTAGCGTGAGATGCGTTATAAATTGACTGCATTGCCATCATTGCCTACAATGACGCTTAGCTGATTATTAAGGTTGATACAGACATGGCAAGCCTGAGCATCCGAAATCTTCCAGATAAAGTACATACTGCCCTGCGTGTTCGAGCTGCTCAGTCTGGTTGTAGCATGGAATCGGAGGCGCGTAGTATTCTTGCCGAGACTTGCTTGCCGGAGCCTGAGGTGCGGGATTTTTCGCAGCTTCAATTACTGGTAGATGAGCTTTATCAACAGAAAAAGCCATCTCACGTGATTGATGACCTGATTGCCGAGCGTCGTGCAGAGGCTAAATACGAATGATTCAAACGGGCGTTGTTCTCGATGCTTCGGCGTTACTGGCGTATATGTTTCAAGAAACCGGACATGAGTAGTTGCTGGTTATCTTAACGAGAGTTGTATTTCCAGTGTAAACTTGCTGGAAATAGCTTCACGGCTTAGCAGAGACGGCCTGCCTCCCGAGCCTGTTTTAGAGATGATCCACACACTGGGTATTTCTGTTGTTCCATTCGCACTAAAACATATCTCTTCCTCTGCCTCCTTAACCACCAAGGTAAAACAATACGGACTTTCCATGGCGGATAGAGTTTGCCTTGGACTTGGGTGTGATTTAGACCTTCCTGTGCTCACCGGCGATAAAATTTGGGCAGAGATTGGGCTAGAAACAGAAGTTATATTGTTTAGACATTCTAAATCTGAGCACTAGTGCGGTGTCCGATTCAAAGTGTGGGTTTTTATATCGGCGCGGTAATTTGGCACCAATAGTTGCTAAGCTTGGTATAAAAGTTGATAGTTAAAGTTCGTTCCTCTCTACGCTGTGTTTTCCCATTGATTTTGGCCGTTGAGGCTGTAGAAAAACCTAAGGGTATATTTGGTTTTAACAATTTCGTGGCGGAGAGTTAGCTAAAAATAATCCGCTGAGTTAAATGCCATTTATATTCACGTAGGAACGCATAAATTGGACAGTTTTTAACCAAAATTTGTGGCTCTAGGTTTTCCTACAGCCTCGTTAGGCTACGATCATCTCGGCCCACGCCGAACGCGCTACAGCCGTATCCGACTCTGGGGTTCCATCGGTTTTATTCTGGCGGTGACAGGCATTGGCTACTGGCTGGAAATAGGCAGTATTAATATACTGCCATTTATCGTTGTCAGCTCTGGGCTCTGGGCGTGGTAGCGGAGATCGGAGTTTTTCTCGCCGATGGTTGAAAGCCTACCAATACTAATCATCGCGCAAACCATGCACGCTGCGAGCTACGGGTTATTCCATGCATCTGCAATGGAATTGCTCCAACACTTCTTCCCCGGCAGATTGCAAGGGCGTGGTCAGGCGCTATATGCAGGTATTGGCTTCGGAGTTGGAAGCTCACTCGGCAGCCTATTTGCGGGATATGTCTGGACAGGTTTAGGCTCATCCTGGGCCTATTATTTCGGCTCAATCATGTGCGTCATTGCGCTGATGCTTAGTTGGGTTGTCTATATTTCTCAAGTTGAAAGGAAAGAGTAAAATAGACCAAATGCTTCATGTCGTGGCGCTTGCTTCTAGGTAGAATTCCAGTGTACACTGGAACAGTGTAAAACGTAAGTGGACGCAATGAGAAATATTACTTTAAGCGCTGATGGCAGCCTCATTGAAGCGGCACGAAATAAAGCGCAACAAAAGAACACCACCCTGAATGCGGAGTTTCGCAAATGGTTGGCTAGTTATACCTTGAGTGATAAAGAGACGAATCGCAGGATTAATTCCTATCGTGAGTTCATGTTAGAACTTTCCGACATTTCAACCGGTGGTAAGAAATATACTCGGGATGAAATGAATGAACGCTAAAAAGTTCTTTCTTGATACGAATATTATTGCTTATACATTTGATGAAACCGCAGAAAAAAAACAAGCAATAGCGCAACAGCTGCTAGAACGAGCATTTAAAAAAGAAGGAGTTATTAGCTATCAGGTTATCCAGGAATTTATGAATCTGGCGCTAAGAAAGTTTAAGCCGCCCATGACTAATATTCAGGCTAAACGCTACCTGGAAGAAGTTTTACTACCCATTTGCGATTATTATCCTGTTGATGCTTTTTACAAACGGGGGTTGGATATCCAAAACCGGTGGAAATTTAGTTGGTATGACTCATTAATTGTCACTGCTGCTCTGGAATCAGGCTGCGATGTACTTTATACCGAAGACCTGCAACATGCTCAAAACATAGAAACACTAACAGTTTGGAATCCTTTTCTGGACAGCAATTGAACTATTCATAGAAAGACCTTACCAAGGTTTCCTACTTTTCATAATTTAAGACTTAAGGAATAGAAAATGGCTGGAGCAAGTCTACTAACCTTACTGGATGATATTGCCACTTTGATGGATGATGTCGCGATCCTAACCAAAGTTGCTGCTAAAAAAACGGCAGGAGTATTAGGAGATGATTTGGCATTGAATGCCGAGCAAGTCTCAGGCGTACGTGCCGAACGTGAGTTGCCGGTAGTCTGGGCAGTTGCCAAAGGTTCCTTTCTTAATAAATTAATTTTGGTGCCTGCCGCCCTTGCCATTAGTGCTTTTATTCCTTGGCTTATCACACCCTTACTCATGCTAGGCGGCGCATTTTTGTGTTATGAAGGCTTTGAGAAAATATCACATAAGTTTTTTCACGCTAAAGAGGCTGATGAGCTTAAGCGTACTGAAAAATTAAAAGCAGTGAGCGACCCAGATGTGGATATGGTTGCTTTTGAAAAGGATAAAATAAAAGGTGCAATTCGTACTGATTTTATCCTTTCAGCAGAAATTATTGTCATTGTATTAGGGACAGCTAAAGACGCGCCCTTTGCCACGCAGGTAGTGGTTGTTTCACTGTTGGCTTTTCTGATTACTGTTTTTGTCTACGGTTTAGTTGCTGGTGTGGTAAAAATGGATGATGCAGGTTTACACTTGCTCAAAGCCCAGGCAAAAAATAGCTGGGGGAGTTTTAAACGCTTTATTGGTAAGGCCTTGTTGCTGATAGCCCCCAAGCTCATGAAGACACTCACGGTTGTAGGAACAATCGCCATGTTTTTGGTTGGCGGAGGTATTCTTTTGCACGGCATCCCTCAAGCCCACGGTCTATTGGAAACGATTGAAACGGCTGTTAGCCAGTTAGGTGGAATAGGCGAGGTTCTTGTCGTGATTACCCCCACGTTGGTCAACGGGCTGTTTGGTGTGGTGGCTGGCGGTCTTCTTGTGCTGATTATATCATTTGGGTCAGGTGTTTTTAGACGATTTAAAAATACTTGAATATTCGTTTTCACACCCTATGTTCAGCGGGGAAATAGAAGGCGGATGTTTTATTCATTGGCTTCAGTAACAAGATGAGAGCCTAATGCCCGGCCTTCCAAAAACACTAACAAAAGAGCGAACTCCCTAAAAATGAATGAAATAGCACTCAATATCGAAATAATAGTTGTTCTTTCCATTCTTGCTTTAACCGTATTTCTATTTATTTTTGAAATCATCAGAGTTGACGTTGTCGCCTTAGCTATTCTTGTTCTACTCGGTCTGACATCATTGGTTCCTGGGCTTGAATCTATTGCTGATCCAAATACACTATTTTCCGGGTTTGCAAGTAATGCCGTCATATCCATTATTGCCGTAATGATCATTGGTGCAGGTCTAGATAGAACGGGTGTGATGCATGTTGTTGCCGCTTTTATCCTGCGTATTGGTGGTCGTACAGAACGACGGGTTGCTGCTTCCGTTTCTGCCGCAGTGGGTATTCTTTCTGGATTTATGCAAAATGTTGGCGCAGCAGCATTATTTGTTCCTGTGGTTTCACGCGTTGCAACTACCACGAATATTCCCGCCTCATTGCTATTGATGCCGATGGGTTTTAGTGCCATTTTAGGTGGTACATTAACCTTGGTCGCCTCTAGTCCGCTGATCATGCTGAATGATTTATTACCCTCAAACCTCGAACCTTTTGGGATGTTTGATGTGACTCCCATTGGGCTAGCACTGCTGGCAACAGGTATTATCTTTTTTGCTATAGCAGGTAAGTTTTTCCTTCCTAACAGAGATACCCACGGGAAGTTGCCCGAAAGTACTGCTTCCTACTTTTCACGCGTCTATCAATTGGATTATGTAATACGTGAACTGGCTACAGGACGATTGACGCCCTTGATTGGCAAAAATGTCGCGCATATTGAGCGGGGTTGCGGGGTACAGATTGTTGTGACTCGCCTCGGTGGAGAAATCTGTATTTCCCCACCGCCTGATTTAGTGCTTGAGCCGGACATGGAGCTTGCCGTTATGGGTACAAAGGCGGGAATTAACGACTTTGCCGATAAGGTCGGTTTAGCCGTACGCAAAAAATTATCCGTCTTTAAAAATATACTCGCTATTGAAAAAGCGGGCGTGTCCGAAATGGTGATACCCGCTGACTCATCACTCATCGGAAAAGTGCTTGGGGAGATTCAAATGCGTAACAGTTATGGCCTTACAGTTTTGGCAATACATCGCAGTAACGAGACGCTCTACACAAACTTAAGAGAAGTGACGCTACAGGCGGGCGATACCTTGGTAAGTTATAGTCGTTGGCGAGCATTGGCAAAGCTTGAGAGTAATCCTGCTATGGTCATCGTAACGACAGGCTACCCGCAACAAGACAGTCGAAGCCACAAGATATTGCCTGCTTTAGTGTTTTTTGTCATCGCAATGGGCTTGGTGTTATTTACGGATTTAAAGTTAGCACTGGCATTAATGGTGGGTGCGGTTGGGATGATTCTCTCTGGCGTCATTTCAATGGATGAAGCCTACAAAGCCATCAGTTGGAAAACAATCTTCTTGTTAGCAGGCTTATTACCTTTGGGTGCTGCTGTACAAAACAGTGGTAC
>CAZNYF010000162.1:0-6269 GCA_964577195.1 uncultured Thiotrichales bacterium
TTCAGAACAAGGCATTGCTGCGAAGCCATGGTTGTTCCATATCAAGCAGCAATAAAGCTTCCGCTCCATGCTCACGCCCCTGACCTACAATCCCTGTAGGCCACGCAGTGCTGGACGCGTTGGTTTGCGCCCTTCGGGTTTTGCGCATGGATGCGCTTATGTCACGAATGCAGGAGCATAAGAGTGTGAGCCTTCAAGCGGTCATCTGCGGCTTAATTTTTAATCGCCAGAGAACCACTCGGGAATTGCTCCTGCATTCCTCTACTACAATACATCCATGTATCTATATGTCTCATAAAAATAAAACCACATCTAACCGCTTGATGACTCACTCACCCATCAACATAATGTTGTTGGAGTACTGGCAGCAGTTGTATGATTCAAATAGGATAGCAAACCAATTGCTATTTTCAGGCCGCACTATACATGGATAAGCCGCTCGTCATTGTCATCGACAATCAAAAAATTTATGAATTTGACCGTAGCCAGCGGTTACCGGGGATCCAGCGGCGCTACCTTGATGAGCTGGACGGACGTATGCTCGAAGAGGGTGTTCGATTCGGCGCTCAGCTAATCACTCAGCCAAACCTGATGCAACGTGCTCAATATGTCGCCAACACGCTAGTGAATGCGTTGTTTGATGACGAGGAACAAAAGATAGCGGCTACTGCGGCATACCTTGGTACTCGCGTTGAAGGACTCAAACAAGTGAAAGCCAAGAGTAGCGAAAAGGGTATGGTGATTGAGCTGGTTTTTGATCGTGATTTTGAGCGAGCCTCGGCTGAGCAGCCGATAACGTTCGAGCCACGCAAAAACGAAGATGCCTGATTTTGGCTTGAATTGATCCTTTTTTGTCCAGCAATTGTTACAAAATATGATCTAGTGCGCGTATTCCAAATACATAAGCATGTAAAATATTTTGCTGTGCGATTCTCATTTTCGCCCACTAAAATTGAAACCCTTAAACTAAACGTGATGGCTGCGCCCGTAATCGGCGCTCTGCACTCTCTTTAAGATTTAGCCTGGGGTAAATTGGTTTAATTCAAGTATTAGGAAGAATAATGACAGATTCAGAAGTACAACCCGGGCCGGATCAAATTGTACTCGTCGTTGATGATTCAAAAGTCATTCGTAAAGCTGTCAGCACCATTTTAGGCGACTACTTTCAGATCGTTGAAGCAAAAAATGGTGAAGAAGCGATTACTTTCAGTCAACAAAATCCCGGAATTCACGCCATGCTGCTGGATTTGTGGATGCCTGATGTTGATGGTTTTGAAGTACTTGAAACGCTACGAAGCTCCTCTGAAAAACGCTTACAAAAACTCCCGATTATTGTTGTCACAGGTCACGAAGACGATGTCGAAATGCGTACCCGAGCCTTGTCTCTGGGTGCGACAGAGTTTATTGGTAAACCTTTTTCAGCAGTTGAGCTACGCAACATTGTCAACCAGCATGTCTTACCTCCTAGCACTACCAATATCGTACCCTTTAAACAGCAGGATCCCACATCTGTCATGGCTGCCCCAGCCATCAATCGGGTCACTGATTCTCAGCCTGTTGTTCCTTCCGGCAGAAGTAGTGCTGCAGATGAAATCCGTCAGGCACGCCGCAGCTATTTGATTGGAGAAGGTGAAAACCTGCTAGCCGAAGCGGTAAAAACTCATCGACCCATCTCGGTGCTGCGATTGAAAGTTGATCGCGTCAAAGTACTGCTCCGCAAGACAGGGACTGAGTTTACCAAACGCACGCTTTATCGCATCGGCAAACTCATTGAGGGAGAGATCCGGCGTAAAGATCTCGTGGTTCGCCTCGGCGCTGCGGAATTTGCAGTGGTACTCCCCAATACCAGTAATGAAGAAGCCCGCGCAGTCGCCGATGCAGTCTTTCGCATGATGCGTTATGCCGCTTTTGAATATGGAGAGCTGAAATTCCGGCTCACCGTTAGCGGTGGTCTGGTGACACCCTCGTTAAGTGGAGATCTCGAATTTGCAGAGATCAATTCAATTGCAGATATGCGGGTAGATCAGGCTTTTAGCACTGGTGGTGATCAACTGGTTACTGATCGTCTGGATGAACCGCTGATAAAAGACAAAACTTTGGGCATGGATGAGGCTGCGGAGTTGTTGAAAAATGGTAAGACTCGTGAGGTACAGGAGCAATTGCCAGAGCTGCTGGAAAAATCCATGCCTTTGCTGTTGTTCGCTAATTCAACACTAAATCTGAATATTGACCACTCTCTAAAACGTCTGATTTCAGATACTCAATCAGCGTAAAAACTTAAGGAAATCAGCTGCGTGTTTTCGCAGCCAATCCCTCGTGCTTGAATCTCTGTTCTTATTCCGAATAACTGATCAGCGAAATTGTAGCGCCCTGTGGATCTGCTACAACACATAAGCGCCCGACGCCGGGAACATCCTTAGCGGGGAGCAGCACGGTTCCACCCAGCTCAATCACTTTATTGGCGCTGGCATCCACGTCTTCAACCGTGACATAGGCGCCCCACTGAGGTGGTAATCCTTCAGCGCTTTCTGGTGTTTGCATGATTCCTGCAACTTCCGTGTTGTACGATTTAGCCACGGTATAGCTGCGATCACCGACATTTTCATTTTTGAGATCCCAGCCAAAAAGCTCCCCATAGAATTTTTTTGCGCCTTCAACGTCGTTGGTAATGAGTTCGTTCCAGCTAATGGGGGTGTGATATTTCATTTAAAGTCCTTGTTGTGTATTTTGCGGATGATTTTACCGCATCACTCAGCGCCTAAATGTGTGGTACTTCTAATTCCGCGGCTTGCACTGGAGTGTTTCATGCAGAGAAGGATACTGGAGTGTCACTCCCAGCTCGTCGAGTAGCTTTTGGTTGCTGATTTTTCTGGACTCATTCAGATAGGAGAGCATGCCTTCGCTCATCTCTTGCTTTGCACGCTCCAGTGAGATTTTAGGCGCTCGTGGCAGGCCGGCGTAATCCGCAACGTGATCAAAATACTCGGTCATGGTGCTGGGATGTCCGTCGGTGACGTTGAACACTTCGCCAGTTTTTGCTTTATCCATTGCGATGCAGCAAACCCTTGCCAAGTCATCTGCGTGAATACGATTGGTAAAGGGGGAATCTTGTTGACGTAATACAGGCAAGCCATTTTTGATCCGCTGAATCGGTAGGCGATCCAGCGCATAAATCCCCGGTACTCGAAGAATGACAAATTCTTTTTGGCTGCGATCTGCCCATCGTCGTAATTCAGATTCTGCATCGGCTCGTCTGTATGCACGGTCAACATTGGGACGAACGGGTGATTGCTCGTCTATCCACGCACCTTGAGTATCCCCATAGACGCCAGTGGTTGAGATCAGCACAATCCGCTGGGGCGTTGCTTTGATATGCGCGAGAAATTGAGCCAGCGAAGAATCACGTCTGCCGTGCGGAGGGGGCGGCGCAAAATAGAAGATTTGAGCATTTTTAAGGAGGTTGGGATTAAATTCTAGCGGTTGGCTGAAATCCACAATCGCTGCGTTAACCCCCAGCTTTTGGCAGTGCTGCTGTGATGCCCGACTGCGAACAAATCCGTTCACGGTTTGATTCCGCTGGAGATAAATTTTCGACACACGTCGACCGATATCTCCGCACCCCGCAATCCATATTGGTTGAGTACACTCATTGCTCATGGCAAAAGAGTGTACTCGGAGTATACCGCTTAGCCTATGTTTCTACGTCTTCGCACTATTACCAGGGCGCCAAGTAATGTCAGAAACCCCAGGTTAAAACTGCCTGCGCCATGTCCCTGTAATCCTGTCGCGATACGACCTGAAACAGAAGGGTTCACTGCGGGGATGGTGATTGTCAGTACAGCGACATCTTCACCACCGTGCCCGTCGGTGATGCTATAACGTAGCTCATCTTTTCCCGACTCACCCGGATTGGGCGTATATTCAACTTGACCATTTTCAAAACTGATGGATCCTTTGCCTGGGTTGCTCAGCAATGTTGCAGTTAACGCGTCGCCGTCTGGATCTCTGTCATTTAGGAGTAAATTAATCGTTCCGGTATCACCAGACTGGACTAACAAAAGATCATCTTCAGCTATCGGAGCCTGATTCTCTACAGGAGGCTCGGGTTCAACAGGTAAGCCACCTTGTAGCGCAAAAGCGGCAAAGAAATCGGCGTCACCTGGCGTTAGCGCACTGCTGTCCAGAGAATCGCCCGGAAAAGTTGCTGGATCCGTTAAGACATGTATTTCTGGATTAACATCAGAAGGAAAGATTGAGAAACCAAAGTAGCGCTGGTTTGTCGTGAGACCAAGATCTGCCTGACTGATAAACACCATACCCAAAGTTTCTCGGCGAGAACCCCAGTAGCTCAATTTGCCTGGGTTGGCGTTGTTTTCGTTAGAAAGAAAATCAAAATTCAAAGTGACATCGGTGAGCCCATAACGCAGCTGGTTTGTATTCGTATCGAAAGCAGGATTAATACGCACTAACGGACCATAGGCGCTGGGATTGCCAGCTGAGTCCAGTGCGATAATCGCGGCCATCTGCAGCGGATTATTTGCTGCTTTTTCAATAACAACTTGACCGGAGAGCGCTAATTCAGCTTGTGTAGGTTTAGCCAATAATCCTCTATCGAGAATAAAATCGACACGTTCGATGTTTTTAATTGAGAACGGCTTTACGCCATTGTTAGAAAACACATCGAGTGCGCCAGTATTAATCACATTGCTTGCAATCAATTCGCCGATATTGCAATTACCTTGCACATTTGCGGTGCCAGGGTAGCTTGAGGCATAGAGCAAACTGCTCCCGGAGGTTTCCGCAAACACACTGCACCGGTTGCCTGAAGCACGGGCATTGTCTACACGTTTCACTTCTACTCTGTCAGCAAACTGTTGGTAATCGTAATGGTTACCCTGATAGACAAAGCCCTTAATCACCAGATCATTGCCAACACCCCATTGATAGTGAGCACCGTTGTTAGTGTAGGTTGATGCTGTCGCGGCGCGTAGCTCTGTAACGATCTCGGTGACCTCACCTTTCGCCCAGGCGGAATGGCTGGGTAAAAAGGCCAGGGTAAATAACATCATGATGAGCCAATTAAGGTGGCGAGCCAGTAAATTTTGTTTCATATCAATACCATTCATCGTGGTGGATAAATTGAGCGGCTAAGCAAATAAGCCGCTATCTGGTATTGATAATATGGGCGAGTCTGACGGAATATTGAGAATTAGTTCCGGTTTTTCAGCATCTTAAGTCGAGAGCGTCACAACTTTGACGCACATAAAAGGAACCGGTTCACAAAGCAAAATAAGTGTGAACCAGTCGAGATGAACGGTAGCAAGGCTGATCCAGGGTCAAAAACAGATGAATTAACTCACTAATGCCCCGTATTCATACCCCGAACAAACTTCTCTGCTTCAGCAATGGCGACTTCCATATCGGAAACCAGGATGCCTACTTTGCTTTCGATAGCGACCACTTCACTTTGTAAAGATGACACAGCCCGCGCATTCAAATTGTGTTTGAGATATAACGTGTGATCCTGAAGGACGTGCAACACCGGAATGACGCGGGACTGAGCGGTACGCATGCGTCGCACCAGCACATCGTAGTGGCTACGGGTGGTATGTAGATTTATCGCACTGGCTTCACGTAATGCAGCACTGGAGTATTGACCTAGTTCTGATTTCCATTCAGAAAATAAATCTCCGGCAACAGACTCCACAGCATCAATTCGTTGATTCAGTTCGGTAGCCCGATCCTGACTACGCTCGACAGCCTTCGCCATTGCCTTATAGCGTTTTTCTAAACCGCCATCAATCACCATCACTAGATTTTTAAACTGTTGATAAGTACTGACTACCTGAGTTTTAGTCTCCGTCTGCGAATCTCGCGCCGCTTCAATTTTATTGATTAGTATATCGCGCTTATGAATCCCGACCTTTTCCATCGCTTTGTATTGCACAGAAGCACAACCCGATAACTGAGCCAGCAGCAACAGTAAAAATAGTCGTTTTATCATAATCAGAGCCTAACTTTTAGAGGTTAGAAGTATACCGACTCCGGTATACTTAGGAATTGAAAATCAATAACATGACTTTCTGACTCGTCCTTTTCCTCCCTATTAAACGATCTCAATCGTCTTGTAGAACCACTATAGTCCTCTTGAGATCGTTTAATAGGAAGAAAAATTACTTGCCAGAACGCAATTTTATTAAATTTCCATTCCTTAAGGTCACTTAAAGGAGAGATCTGTGCATAAAACAATATCGCTATTATTCCTGATT
>CAZNYF010000163.1:0-3013 GCA_964577195.1 uncultured Thiotrichales bacterium
TCAATCCAGTGGTAACTACTGCACCCAGTGTGAAGCGCACGGATTTCGCAAAATCACCTACTATCCTGACCGCCCGGATGTGATGGCGGTTTTTACCACCACCGTTGAAGCGGATAAAACACGTTTCCCAGTGTTGCTTTCCAATGGTAATCCAATCGATCATGGTGAGGCTGATAATAATCGCCATTGGGTGAAATGGCATGATCCGCATAAAAAGCCCTGCTATTTATTTGCGTTGGTCGCAGGTGATCTCGCCTTAACCGAAGATAGCTATAAAACCCAATCGGGACGCGATGTATCGCTGCAAATTTATACTGAACATCATAATGCGGATAAAACAGCTCATGCGGTGACATCACTACAAAAATCAATGCAGTGGGATGAAGAAACCTTTGGCCTGGAATACGATCTGGATATTTATATGATCGTTGCTGTCGATGATTTTAATATGGGGGCAATGGAAAACAAGGGGCTCAACGTCTTTAATTCCAAATTTGTTTTAGCATTACCAGAGACGGCAACGGACACTGATTATGTGAATATTGAAGCCGTCATTGCGCACGAATATTTTCACAACTGGACAGGCAATCGAGTTACCTGCCGTGACTGGTTTCAATTAAGTTTAAAAGAAGGCTTAACTGTTTTTCGCGACCAATCATTTACTGCGGATATGACCTCTGCTGCAATTAAAAGAATTGATGATGTACGCATGCTACGCAGTGTTCAGTTTGCTGAAGATGCAGGGCCAATGGCACATCCTGTTCGACCGGACGCCTATATCGAAATTAATAATTTCTACACCGTTACTGTGTATGAAAAAGGCGCGGAAGTGGTGCGCATGTATCAAACTTTACTGGGTCGTGATGGGTTCCGTAAAGGTATGGATTTATATTTTCAACGTCACGATGGGCAGGCGGTAACCACCGATGATTTTCGCAGTGCAATGGCGGATGCCAACGACATTGATCTGAGCCTTTTTCAACGCTGGTACGAGCAAGCGGGAACGCCGCGTGTCAATGTGACAACCGAGTGGAACGAAGCCGGGCGTGAATACAAGCTAAACTTCACCCAGCACTCTCCGGTCAATCAGGACGCTAATGCTTATACCGCAATGATGATCCCGATTAAAACAGGCCTGCTTGATGCACAGGGAAAAACCATTGCCGAGCAAACACTGACAATGACTGAATTAAACCAAACATTAACATTTAGCGATTTAGATACTAAACCAATACCCTCTTTGTTACGGGGATTTTCAGCTCCGGTGGTTCTTACTTACGATTACAGTGATCATGAATTAGCGTTTCTGGCAGCCAATGACAGCGATGAATTTAATCGCTGGGAAGCGGGGCAACGGCTAGCTTTAAAAGTATTGCTCAATGAAATTGACAATCACCAGAGTGGCAATTCTTTTGAGGGTGATCAAACATTGCTAACTGTTTGGCAAACTATGTTTAAAGATGAGCAACTTGATTCAGCGCTTTTGGCCGAAGCCATTATTTTACCCTCGGAAAGTTATCTGGCAGAGCAAATGCAGACAGTTGATCCTGACGCGATTCATCAAACACGCGAAAATATGCGTCAGTTTCTTGCAGGGAAATTAAGCGAAACACTGGAGAATGTTTATCAATTGAATCAAACCCCTGGAGAATATTCGCTAGATTCTGTAAGCATGGGTAAACGCAGATTAAAAAATATTTCCCTTGCATACCTGACATCGGCAGGTAGTGAGAAATGGTTAAATATAGCACTGGATCAGTTTAATGTAGCAGCCAACATGACTGATAGCATGGGCGCACTTTCTGCATTATCTGGCGTTGATTGTGAGCAAAGAAAAACTGCGCTGGATCAATTTCAGTCGCGCTGGAACGATAATAGTCTGGTAATGGATAAATGGTTTGCGCTACAAGCAAGCGCACCTCTACCGTCGGTGCTAAAAGAAGTTAAAACCCTAATGGAACATCCTTTGTTCAGTATTAAAAACCCCAATAAAGTACGAGCATTGATTGGTGCATTCTCGGCTAATTCTCTGGGTTTTCATGCCAAAGATGGCAGCGGTTATGAGTTTATGGGTGAGAAAATTATGCAATTGGATGAAATCAATCCGCAAATAACTTCTCGGCTTGCCAAGCAGTTCACCCGCTGGCGTCGTTACGATGAAAATCGTCAGTCACTAATGAAACAGCAATTAACTAAAATACAGGCTAAAAAGGGATTATCGAAAGATGTGTTTGAAGTGGTATCCCGAAGCCTAAGTGATTAATTTTTAGTGTTGCCCCGTCATACCGGCTTCTGTTGGTATGACAAGGTTTTGAATTTTACGCATATAACTTTTCGCACTCACTAATAACCATTTTGAGGGTGAGATCGGATTGGTTACTGGTTTCTTTACCGGTTCTCAGTTCTGCGATTTGGACTGATTCTTTGCCAACCGGTTCCACAATAACATTTCTTTTGATGAGTCAGTGATCATTAAGCGGTTCACTGCTCGCTGATCCAGTCGCTCCCAGCATTCCCTCCATCCATGGAGGTTCACTGCTCGCTGATCCAGTCGCTCCCAGCATTCCCTCCATCCATGGAGGTCAAAGGCGGATGTCAGAAAATACGGAACGTAGATCATTTTCCCAGCGTTTAAATTGTACCGATAATTCAGGCAGTTGAATTAGTTTTTCTAACTCAGTGGGATTTACGGTAAATAAAATTGTTTCATCGCCTTCTTCAACTATGGCAATTTTGAGTGGCAAAAAAGGAATGAGTTCGGGGAATTTATCGGTGAGGTCTCTGACTTCGTCGAGCTTGCCAAAAAAGACTGTGCGATATGATTCTGTTTTATACCCCATGCCTTTCAGCCCACCGTCGCAACGCTGTACGTGGGCAAATTCATAACCGTGTTCTTCAATGCTGTTTTTGAGTCGTTGAAGCGTTTTTGTAAAATTATCTGTGCTGCGCAGCATTAACATGTTTTCTGCATAGGCATGAGCGGGTAGGGTGAGGACCATGAGCGTAATTAAAA
>CAZNYF010000163.1:3113-6200 GCA_964577195.1 uncultured Thiotrichales bacterium
TTCCGGTTTAATTTATCGTCACTGGTCAAACCTTTTTCCAGCAGCCTGTCGGGGAAGTACCGGAAGTTTTTGCCCTTAATAGCTTGCTTTAGATTATCAGCTGTTGTTTTAAAGTCGTAGGGAGAATCAATAATTAGTGTGGGTTTTTGTGAGTTATTTTCAGATACCTTTTTATTGGTTATATTTTCCAACGAACGTATATAACTGATAATGTCACTAACATTATTATTGGTTAGTCCCCGTTTTTTAAAATTGGGCATTTCCGAATCAGGTCGACTGTTGAGAATGGCATGCATAATAAATGAGTCGGATGCGGATTGTAAAAAACCAGTATTACTAATGGACGGTGGCATTACCTCGAAATCTCTCTCTCGTGATTGAGAAACACCCGTACCCAAACCCTGTCCATTACCATCGCTACCATGACATTCAGTACAGTGCTGCTGATATAATTTTTTACCGGCAAGCGCGTTACCTTTAGCGCTTGTTTGAGGCAAATTTGTTGGTTCGGGGGCGTTTTCTGATTCTCTCATGTGCTCAATAATACTCGTCACTTGTGCATCACTGAGTGAGTCAAAAGCAGGCATGATTCTACCCGGCCGGCCGATGCGGATGGTTTTGCGGATATAGCTATCTGGAAAGGTTTTGAGCTTTTCTGTGGTTAGTGGCAGACCGATCCCACCCAGGCCATGTCGGCTGTGACAGGTATTACAATGTTCCTGATAGAGTAACTTACCATCTGGGCCTGCTTGGGCACTAAAGCTGATAACAGAAAAGCCTATCAGCAGGAGAGGAATAGATAATAATCTTGTGCGCACGACAGTAACCTATATTAGATATTTATAATATAATAGTATAGAACTCTGATTTAGCCAAATTTTTCATCTGGTTTGAAAGCAGGTTTCTTACTATGAAAGCCTTTCGAACTACATACTATTAGTACTTTTTCTGTCGATGCAGACTAAAATCCTAGTGATGGTGACAGGATGTGATGACTACTATATTCTCGGAATAGCTTGGATCATCAAATTTATCGGTTTTTTTGAGTTTAGGTAATACCTCAAAAATAAGGCTACATTATTATTTTTCTAACGGAACGAATATGGACAGGCCATTATGAAGTCAATTACTAAAGGATTGCCTAGCTGTGAAAGCTGTCCCATCCGATCTTCAGCCTTATTTGGCGGACTGGATATGGAGCAGCTAGATAAGGTGCGTAGTTTACGTACTTCTCAATTACTACTAGATACAGGAGAGCACCTCTATTTTGAAGGTGACCTACCTTCTACCGCACATACTATATACGAAGGGTGGATTGCTTTATATCGAACCTCTAGTGAGGGGCATCGACAGATCTTGCGGTTTGCGCTACCTGGAGATTTCCTGGGTTATAAAGTAGGCAAAGATTCAGTTTATGACCATTCTGCAAAAGCTTTGTCGCCCGTCAAACTTTGTACGTTTTCCATTTCGCAGATCTCCGAAAAAATGGCTCGGCTGCCAGAGCTGCATATAGCTGTCCAGTCAATGAATGATGCCATTATGGAGCGCTGTCATTCCAGCATTACCACAATCGCCAGCAAATCTGCGGAAGCTAAAGTAGCATTTCTGTTTGTGAGTTTGTTTGCTCGCGAGGAATCGACAAGAAAGAGTCAAAGTAAGCATATTCCTTTTCCTCTGACGCAAGAAGATATGGCCGATGCGTTGGGGCTTACATCTATTCACGTTAATAGAGTGATCAAAGGGCTTCGAACCAAAGGGCTAATTACCTGCAAAAATCGTCGACTGGAAATTCTCGATCATGAGAAGCTCATTGAAGTCGCGCAAATGGATTCATTTGAAGTTAAACGGTTTCAATAATAAACATAAGAGTTTGCTAAATTAGTCTTTACAATCACTCACCAGAAACTTCCGACCTCATAACGTATATCGGAATTACCTTGGCTATTCACAATAGCAGCGCAAACCGATAGTTTCTTAAAAACTATAACCTCTATGCATTTCAATCATTTGCCGAGGTTGCTTTAACTTTTAAAGGCAAATGATCACTTCTTTGGCAAATAATGCCCCTACAGCGAATAAAAACTAATCTACATTAATATTTGAATTTTGGAGTTTTCGTATACTCGCCTCAGCGTATAAACAGCTGGGCGCTATTTGTGATGAATTCACGATAGATCCAGTTCTTCTGGATTATTACGTACAAAACACGTTTCGAAAGCATACTGAGCTGTGATTGTCAGAAGCTAAGAATTTCGCAATGTTACCACTGCCAAAAGTAAGAATGAGGACTTGATCTTATGAAAAAAGTAAAATCGTTTAAATCTGGTGCGTTACTCGCTGCTGGATTGTTACTAATGGGCGCGGCGCAGGCCGAAGAGGTTAGCGGCCAAGCATTGGCTTACTCCTGTGCAGGCTGTCACGGCACTAATGGTGTCAGTGCCGGCCCCGCAACTCCCACAATTGCCGGATTGTCTGAAACCTATTTGACTGACACTATGTTGGCTTATAAAGAGGGTCGTTTTTCCACTATCATGGAAAGAATTGCAAAGGGCTATACCGAAACCGAAATCGAAGCAATGTCTAAATTTTTCGCCGGTCAGAAGTTTGTTCCCGTAGACCAGAAAAATGATGCAGCTCTGGCAGCATCAGGTGCCAAGCTGCACGACAAATATTGTGAACAATGTCATTCAGAAGGCGGAACAGTCGCTGAAGACGATTCAGGTTTCCTAAAAGGTCAGTGGAAGGCATATACGGTCAATTCTCTGGAAGATTTTCGTGATGGTCATCGTGAAATGCCCAAGAAGATGAAAAGGAAGATTGAGGAAATGCGCGCGGGTAATCCTGATGCGCTCAGAGAGCTTTCTGAATATTACGCTGGTAAATAGAGGATTAAATGATGAGTAAAATAAATCGAAGAGATTTTCTTAAGGCCGGTGGCACAGCAGCAGTAGCAGCTGGTTTCATTGGCTATACGCCGTTCGCTATTTCTGGTGGTGGTAAAAAAGTAGTTATTGTTGGTGGCGGTATGGGGGGCGCAACGGCGGCTAAATATATCCGTATGATGGATTCATCGGTCGATGTTACGTT
>CAZNYF010000164.1:0-6167 GCA_964577195.1 uncultured Thiotrichales bacterium
CTTTTTCCGCTTCAATATAGGGCATTAACCAGGCAACGGCTTTTTTCATCACACGCGCGGATTTCACCACTTGCGGCAGGAACATTTTTCCCGCACCGAATAAATCACCGACGACATTCATGCCGTCCATTAGCGCACCTTCGATGACATGCAGCGGTCGTTCTGCGGCTAATCGAGCTTCTTCAGTATCCTCATCTATAAATTCGGTGATGCCTTTGACCAGTGCGTGCGAAAGGCGCTGATTAACGTCCCAGCCGCGCCATTCGGCAACCGCCGGATCTTCTTCTACTTCGCCTGTGTTGTTGTATTTTCCGGCTATATCCAGCAGGCGTTCGGTACTGTCATCGCGTCGGTTGAGGACGACATCCTCGACCGCCTCGCGCAGCTCATCGGACAAATCATCTAAGATCGCCAGCTGACCGGCGTTGACGATACCCATATCCATGCCCGCTTGAATGGCGTGGTAGAGGAACACGGCGTGGATCGCTTCGCGCACAGGATTATTGCCACGAAAGGAGAACGATACGTTGGAAACACCGCCGGAAATCATGGCATGCGGCAGTGTTTGCTTAATCCGGCGAGTGCCTTCGATAAAGTCGACGGCGTAGTTATTGTGCTCGTCAATGCCGGTAGCAACGGCAAAAATATTCGGATCGAAAATAATATCCTGCGGCGGGAAGCCCACTTGATCAACCAAAATTCGATAAGCACGGGTACAAATTTCGACCTTGCGTGCTTCGGTGTCAGCCTGTCCTTTTTCATCAAATGCCATGACGATGGTTGCCGCGCCGTAGCGACGAATCAATTTCGCATGATGAATAAAATTATCTTCGCCTTCCTTGAGTGAGATGGAGTTCACTACGCCTTTGCCCTGGATACATTTAAGACCAGCCTCGATGACCTCCCATTTGGAAGAGTCGATCATTACCGGCACTTTGGCGATATCCGGTTCGGCTGCCATGAGGTTGAGAAACCGAGGCATCACTGCGACCGAATCCAGCAAACCTTCATCCATGTTGACATCGACTATTTGCGCGCCGCTTTCAACTTGCTGCAAGGCGACATCCAGCGCTTCTTCGTAGGATTCCTCTTTAATCAGCCGCTTGAATCTTGCTGAGCCGGTGACGTTGGTACGCTCACCGACATTGACGAATAATGAATCCGCGGTGATGGTGCATGGCTCAAGACCGGCGAGCCGACAGGCGATTTCTGGCTCGGAGGGGCGTCTTGGTACAATGCCTTCAACCACTTCAGACATCGCTTTGATATGCGCTGGAGTGGTACCGCAGCAACCGCCGATAATATTCAGAAATCCGGATTCCGCCCATTCACGAATGTGCTCTGACATATCCTCAGCGTCAAGATCATACTCGCCAAATTCATTGGGTAATCCCGCATTTGGGTGCGCTGAAATTGCCACATCCGAAATACGCGAAAGTTCTTCCACATATTGACGCAGTAAATCAGGCCCCAGCGCGCAGTTCAGACCGATAGAAAGCGGGTTCGCGTGGCGCAATGAGTTATAAAACGCCTCGGTAGTTTGCCCGGAGAGCGTGCGGCCAGACTGATCGGTGATGGTGCCAGATATCATAATTGCCAGCTCGATATCATCCTCTTCAAACACGGTCTGAACCGCGAACACCGATGCCTTGGCGTTGAGTGTATCGAAGATGGTTTCGATCATAATAATATCGGCACCACCTTCGATCAGGCCGCGAGTCGATTCTTTATACGCCTCGACTAATTCATCAAAATTGGTATTGCGAAACCCAGGGTCGTTCACATCTGGCGAGATCGAAGCGGTGCGATTGGTCGGGCCAAGTACACCGCAAACAAAGCGGGGTTTATCGGGCGTCGAAGCTGCGTCAGCTGCTTGGCGCGCTAGCTTTGCGGCAGTCACATTCATCTCATACGAAAATTCTTCCATCGAATAATCCGCCATCGCGATGCGCGTGGCGTTGAACGTATTGGTTTCGATCAGATCAGCGCCAGCATCGAGATACTGCTTGTGAATATCCAGTACGGCATCAGGCTGGGTCAGCACCAGCAAATCGTTATTGCCTTTCAGATCAGAAGGCCAGTCGGCAAAACGCTCGCCGCGATAGTCTTCTTCTTCGAGCTTTAAGCGCTGAACCATTGTACCGGTCGCGCCATCGAGAATCAGAATCCGTTGTTGCAGCAAGGATTCGAGGGTAGTAAATGCTGGGTGCTTTTTCATCTGGCTAATTATATCCAGAATCACTGCCAGCGTTGTGCACTTATCGGAGAAATTAACCAATTTCGAAATAAAACTGACGTAGTTTTATTTTGCTGCCACCCGTCACCCCTTCAACGTGCGCTATTTCCGCTGGTATTTCACAGCATAAGTATAGGGTTACACAATCATTCAATAGCCACGTTTGAGCATAGAATTTAAACAGGCAAGCAGGAATGATGTTATCCGCTCACGGAGGAGTAAATTATGAAAATTGTTCGTTTCTTTGGTCTAGACTCAGAATCCGCCCTACAACAAGCCAGGGATTATCTTGGTGAAGAAGCTATAATTTTCAGTCACCGTGAAATCAATGAAGGTGTAGAAGTCCTCGCGACTGCTGCTACGGAGTCTCCTCACCAACCCACACCTCGCAAGCACTCCAACGCAGAGCAAACTGAATCACCACAGCCTGCATTGCAGCTATATACACACTTGATATCACTAGGACTAGGCGAAGAATTATCGAGCGAGCTCGCCTATCAATCCAAATCGATTAACTTTTCTACACCGCAAACCGCGATTCGAGATGCCAATGCCGAACTCGCAAACAGGCTGCCTACCTTACAGAAACCCATCATCGCTGCGGGAAAAACGATCTCTATTCTTGGCACTGATTTAGCGGGTAAAACCTCTACCTTGATCAAACTGGCGCGCCAGACAGTTGAAAATAAAACCATTTCAGCCCTCAACTACATGACGCCGGAAAAACTCAGCAATGCCGAGTCAATGCAATTAATGCAACAGCTGGCTCATCCAAACGCCAGTATCAGCACAGAAATCGAAGCTTTTGATCTGGCACAAAAGCGTTTTGACGCAAAAGAACCCACGCTGACGCTAATTGATAACGCACCGCTAAGCCAACAAGATCTCCGCCATCCTGAAAAACTACTGACCGCTTCGATGCGTAACGGTGTGGACAACTATTTACTCCTGCCTGCCAACCTTTCCAGTTCTGTACTGGAAAGGCTGGTCAGCTCAATGACTGCTGGCATGAAGATTAAAGGATGCATCATTTCCATGGTGGATAAAGCCAGCTCACTGGGGCCGGTATTAGCTATCGCTATAAAGTATCAACTACCCATTGCACTTTGGTCAGATGGCGATAATTTAGGTTCTCATCTTTACGAGGCTCATCCCAAACATTTGCTGGAAAAAGCCATTGCAGTTCAGCGTACAGGTGCACTACCAACGTTCTCACATTCAGAGCCTCAACTAACCATGTAGATAAGAGACTCTATTAAAAAC
Organism: uncultured Thiotrichales bacterium; assembly: GCA_964577195.1. Classification (GTDB taxonomy): domain Bacteria; phylum Pseudomonadota; class Gammaproteobacteria; order UWMA-0217; family UWMA-0217; genus HyVt-560. The sequence goes on from CAZNYF010000164.1 coordinate 3,500, forward strand.
AAATTCAAAAATAACAACTAAAAAAAATGAATATTCAGCCAATAAACCAAGATTTCTTAGAGAATGAAAAATTAATTCTGGAAAACACAGATCTGGTTAAACAGATTGTTTACAAAATGAAAAGGAACCTACCTCCTAGTGTGCAAGCAGACGACATGCTTCAGGCAGGCACGATTGGTCTAATGAGTGCAGCAAAGAGATTTGACAGTAGTCGCGGCGCTAATTTCAGCACCTACGCAGGTATTAGAATTCGCGGAGCCATTATGGATGAGGTGCGCACCAGCGATTGGACGCCGCGTTCTGTGAGTCGGAATATTCGAGAAATCGCCGCCGCCAAGCAACGAATAGAAGCAAAAACCGGCAAACGCGCAACCGAACGAGCAATTGCACACGAGCTGGAAATCACACTACCGGAGTTTCATCGTATCTCGCGGCGGGCATCGGAATCACGCTTGATCAGTACCGAAGATCATGTAGATGATAATGGCGTTTCAATTATCGATTCACCCTCACCAGAGCAAGGGCCGCAAGAGAATTTTCTGCGAGCTATTCGACTGAAACATGTTTCCTCAGCTATCAAGAATTTACCTGAAAAGGAGCGCTTGGTCCTATCGCTTTACTACGATGATGATTTAAATTTAAAAGAGATCGCTAAGATACTGGAAGTGAGTGAATCGAGAATTAGCCAAATGCACATTAAAGCAATCAAGCGCCTGAAAAAAGAACGCTCAGTTCGAGACTGTTAGTACATTAAAGGGCGTCTCTAAAAATAGAAGTGTTGCTGAGGGAAATCAGGAATAGTGCATTTTTTACGCAAAAATGAGGCGAATACTGGGTGTATTTAACGATTTTTTGCATAAAAAAGGTGCTGTTCATGGTTTTTCTCAGTGGTGCTTGTATTTTTAGAGACGCCCTTAACCTTCAACTAAAGGAAACGGAATTCCCCCTGGAGAAATATTATGAGTCGTTATCGTATATCAATACCCTGCAAAAAATGCGGATCACCACAAGAAAACCCCGATAGAATCAGTCGTAAAATGTGGCAAAAAATAATTTTCCCCAACAGTGGAAAATTCAGATGCAGTACTTGCGGCAAGGAAGCATTTGTCATCAGTACTCACGCATATGCTAAAACGTCAGCACGAGCCAATCTGGCAAACTAACTATTAAAAATAGTTTTGGTGGAATCATCCACTCACCGTATGTTTTTTTCATCACGGTGGTGCTTTCCTGTGCGGCAGAAAACTAAACAGCTTCCAGTTTGCGCATACCCGCCGGTAGCAGCTTCATATCTACTAACGCAGTAATCAGTGATTTAAAGAAAGAAGCTTCTTCTTCATACATCATTTTGTAAAATTGCATTTTCATCGTTAGCGCACTGCCAAATACAATAAAAATAAAGGTAAGAATCGAACCTACTGCCAGAGTAGAAAACCCGGATATTCCTTGTCCAATAGTACAACCTAACGCGAGTACTCCACCAAAACCCATTAATACCGCACCAATAAAATGAGTAATAAAATCTTTAAAGTTCAAGAACCATTCAATACGAAAAGCTCTATTGATGAGCGACCAGATAAAAGAGCCTAAAATTACACCGAATACTGCAACCAGACCAAAGGTGAGAAGGTTGGACTTTAGACCTTCTTTCACATAACCCAAAGTTTGGCCAATGGGATTAATAAAGGTATAAGACTGAGCATTGAGTGTTCGCCCCAATGCAGGTTTACCTAACTCATCTTCCGCCAGCATATCCCATTCTTCAAAGTAGCCACTCATGCTATATGGCTCATCTTCAACATTAACCGAAATATTGCTGCTGATTAACCAGCCGCTTAAAATAATTAGGCCGATCACAATGCCGCTGATTAAATTATCTTTACTGCTGCGAAAATCAACTGACTTAAAAATATAAGCCAATAAAAGCACCCCAATCACCAGGCCAACTATCAAACGAGGCAGGCGTGGACTTTCCGGGCTTAGAATAGAACCGATATCCTGTTGTCCGGAAAGCGTCACTGACAGAGGACGAATCCAGTCATAAAACAGCACACTGAATAGTGTCTTGTCGGTGCCTGGAAAAGGGTTGGTCATGTAATATGCGATCAGCGCAATGATGATAAACACCATGATTGATTTGAGGTTACCTCCTCCGATGCGCACCAGGGTTTTATTGCCACAGCCACTGGCAAGCGTCATACCAATACCAAACAAAAACCCGCCTAGAATATTTTCTGCAAGAATTAGCTGCCCGGCGCGATAGCCAGGGAATGTCGCTGTCACATCGATTACACCCAAGTATTCAAGTACCGTCACACCCAATATCGCAGTTGCTATCGCCAGCAGCCATGCCCGAAAACGATTGTAGTCGCCAATATTTACCATGTCGGAAACTGCACCCATAGTGCAAAAATTGGTTTTATTGACGACCGCTCCAAGTACGATTGCAATTAAAAAGGTTGACCAAAGTAAAAAAGAAAGCGCGCTAGAAAATGATGCGAAAGACATGATAAATTCCGGTGGTAGATAGCGTTTATTTTAGTGTTTATTTTGCGGCGTTAATTAAAATCTGCTGACGCTATTTATACCGACAATCGCAAAATAATGCGAATCGGTCGCAAGACTATCGCGCTTTGTCCTCTTCAAGCAAAACCAATAAAGCGGCAAA
>CAZNYF010000165.1:0-6102 GCA_964577195.1 uncultured Thiotrichales bacterium
GAGGAACGTCAGGCATACGATATTGCGCTCAGTTGGTATATAAAAATCAGCAGCAGCGAGCGTTATATGGACGCTCAAACCCGCGTCGCCGGGATGTTGGGGAAGCTCGGTAAGATGCAAGAAGCGCACGCGCATTTAGCACGGCTACGCAATACATTGACTGACGAGGCGTCCATCGTTCATTTGCACATGGCGGATGGTGATTTATATCGACTTGGTAATGAGTTCGAAAAGGCTTACGAACACTACACTGTGGTTCTTGAAACCTATCCAAAGAATATTGATATTCTTTATGCGCGGGCGATGATTGGTGAAAAACTAGAAAGAATCGATTGGCTGGAACGTGATTTGACCGCTATCATTGCGCTGGAACCCAATAATGCTACCGCGTTAAATGCTTTAGGTTACACGCTCGCTGACCATTCTAAAAATTTGCCCCAAGCGTTCGAATACATCAAACGTGCGTTATCGATCCGACCTGATGACGCAGCTATTTTAGATAGTATGGGCTGGGTGCATTTTCGCATGGGTAACTTTGAAAAAGCGGAAAAGTACTTATCCAAGGCATTATCAACATTGAACGATCCAGAAATTGCCGGTCATCTTAGCGAAGTGTTGTGGTTACGCGGTCAGCATCAGAAGGCAATTGAAATTGTGAATAAGGCACTAGAAACTTCGCCCGAGGATAACCGGCTATTAAAACTTCAAGACCTATTTGTTCAATAAGTTTACTTACCGCTTCTGTCGTTGCTCGTTTGTGCTTCTCTGATTCTTCTCGGCGAATGTTTCAAGTTTTCTGCATAGCAGCGATTGTCTTGCTTTCCAGTTGCGCGACCGTGCCTCCGATCTCATCTGATGGTTCAGTAACCAAATCTTCGAAATCTGAAAGTACCGCTCCCGCTGTGCCAGAACCCATTCAGTTAGCGATTAAAAGACATTCGCGATTCTACAACCTCGATAATTGGACACTCAATGGGCGCTTAGGCATTCGTCAGGGTGATGAGGGCTTTTCAGCAGGCATGCAGTGGCAGCAAAAAGGTGCGGATTTTGATATTGCCCTGCTTGATCCGCTGGGTAGGCGTGTGGCGCAACTACTGGGTAATGCTGATCATGTGGTGCTAAAAACTGTCGATGGTAACCGGTTTGAAGCGGACAATGCAGAAGAGTTACTCGAAGCACAGTTAGGCTGGAGTTTTCCCGTCCAGAGTTTGTTTTATTGGGTGAAGGGTACACCCAACCCCAAGCTGTTGGTGTGGCGAGAGGAATACGATGATCGTGGTCGTTTGGTAAAGCTTCATCAGGGTAAATGGAAACTAAATATCACCAAGTATCAAAATCTCGGTGAAGAATATATTCCCAAGTTAATTAAGATGGAACGCGAAGATATCAAGGTCAAACTGCTGATTCGAGACTGGGAATAAGCGTGACGGCTTTACCGGGAAACCTTGAGGTTTGGCACGCGCCAGCCAAAATTAATCTGTTTCTTCATATCACCGGGCAACGTCCAGATGGCTATCATGAGCTGCAAACCCTGTTTCAGTTGCTTGATCATGGCGACCAGCTAGCATTCGAGGCAACCGCCGATTCTAGCATCCAGCGTGTGACGGATATCCCCGATATTCCTGCGAGCGATGATTTGGTTGTTCGCGCAGCTAAGCAACTACAGCAACATCTAGGCGTGCAGCAGGGCGCACGAATTTATCTCGACAAGCAGTTACCGATGGGCGGAGGGCTAGGTGGTGGCAGCTCGGATGCCGCGACGACCTTGATTGCGCTTAACCGAATTTGGGGCGGAAATTTAAATACTACAGAATTAGTAAAAATTGGTGTTCAGCTGGGCGCTGATGTACCTGTTTTTATCCGCGGAAGAACCGCCTGGGCAGAGGGTGTAGGGGATAAGCTGGAACCTGTTGCCTTGCCGCGGCGGTGTTATCTGGTCGTGAATCCTGGGGTGCATGTCTCAACAGCTGAATTATTTTCCGCTCCAGAATTGACACGGGACTGCCGCACTATCACAATACGCGCGTTTCTCGACGGCACAACACTAAATGTGTTCGAGCCATTGGTGAAACAACGATACCTAAAAGTTAGCGCCGCGTTAAACTGGCTTGATCAGTTTTCCAAGGCAAAACTCACTGGTACCGGGGGATGTATTTTTGCCGAGTTTTCCAACCAGGCAGAAGCACGGAATGCATTACGATGCTTGCCTCCAGAATATACCGGTTTTGTTAGCTGGGGAATTGATCGATCACCGCATCGGTTATAACCTTGGCTTAGAGCGTCTTTCGGGTAGTTTATTGGGCCGTCGCCAAGCGGTAAGGCACTGGGTTTTGATCCCAGCATGCGCAGGTTCGAATCCTGCCGGCCCAGCCATTTTTTTATGTGCATGTTAGTCATTTAACATGCTCATTTTAGTTGCAGGTGTTGCCTGCAACTAACCAGTTTAATGTAATAACTCCAGGCATGTGATTGTGACTGATACTTCTGCGATGATGGTGTTCTCTGGTAACGCTACCCCGGCTGTTGCCAAAGCGGTGACCCGTGAACTGGGTATACCACTGGGTAGAGCCATAGTTGATCGCTTCAGCGACGGCGAAATTCAGGTTGAGATTTTGGAAAACGTCCGTGGTCACGATGTTTTTGTGGTTCAGTCTACCTGTCAGCCCACCAACGATAATTTAATGGAATTGCTGATTATGGTGGATGCTTTGCGGCGCTCATCTGCCGGTCGGATTACTGCGGTAATGCCGTATTTTGGCTATGCCAGACAGGATCGCCGGGTACGTTCCGCACGTGTTCCGATTTCTGCAAAAGTCATTGCCAATCTGATTACTGTGGTTGGCGTTGATCGAGTCTTGACGGTGGACGTTCACGCGGATCAGGTGCAAGGGTTTTTTGATCTGCCTGTGGATAATATTTACGCCTCTAAAGTGCTGCTGGATGATATCTGGCAGCGCAATTCAGACCCCAGTAATTTAACGGTTGTCTCACCGGACGTTGGTGGCGTAGTACGTGCCAGAGCATTTGCAAAAAATCTTGGTGATAAGCTGGCGATTATCGATAAACGTCGACCAAAAGCCAATGTTTCCAAGGTAATGCACATCATCGGTAATGTTGAAGGCCAGCACTGTTTGATCGTTGATGACATGGTCGATACCGCAGGTACACTTTGTGAAGCTGCCAGAGCATTGAAGGATGCTGGAGCAACAAGAGTGGCGGCATGTATCACTCATCCTGTATTATCCGGCCCGGCTATTGGCAATATACGCAGTTCCGAGTTAGATGAGCTGCTGGTGACAGATACAATACCGTTGTCTGAAGATGCGCTGGCCTGCGATAAAATTCGCGTTGTCAGCATGGCATCAGTCATTGCTGAAACCATGCGTAGAATCAATCTTGAAGAATCTGTTTCGAGCTTGTTCGAGTAGTTACTAAATTTTTAACGCCTTTCTGGTCGCAAGGAAGGCGTCATCGTTTACCGGATTGGCCGGTTAAGGATGTTTTAACGAGTAGTCTGGAGAAATAACATGTCGACTCAATACGTATTACACGCAGAAGCGCGTGCCGAGCAGGGGAAAGGTGCGAGCCGCCGCCTGCGTCATCAAGGTAAATTTCCCGGAATCGTTTATGGTGCCGGAAAAGAGCCTCTGGCAATCACACTGGATCACAACGAGGTTCTAAGAAACCTGCTGGAAGAAGCGTTTTTTACGCAGATCATTGATCTGCAAACTGACGGAAAAGCCGAGCAAGTTGTTTTACGGGATTTACAGCGCCACCCATCGCGCCCCACAATTTTACACATGGATTTACAGCGAATCGTTGCAGATCAAGTGCTGAGAGTTGTCGTACCCATACACTTTACCCATGAGGAAGAATGTATTGGTGTTAAATCCGGTGGTGGTGTTATTAGTCGTGCGATGAACGATGTTGAGGTTCAATGTTTACCTAAAGACCTGCCTGAATTCATCACTGTCAATATCGAAAATCTCGGAGTGGATGAAGCAATACACCTCTCTGAGGTTACCTTTCCCGAAGGTGTTTCTCTTATCGAGACGGTGGTTGAGGCAGGTGAAGAGCCAGTTGATCTTATGGTTGTGTCCGTTCATGTTCCGACTGTTGCTATAGAGGCAGAGGATGAGGACGTAGCTGTAGGTGGAGAATCTGAAGGTGAAGATTCCGCTGCTGATGAAAGTGATTCCGACACTAAGGAATAACCCGCAATCATGTCCTCTGTTCCTATTCGGCTAATTGTCGGACTGGGGAACCCGGGTCCAAAGTACGACAAAACCCGGCATAATGCCGGGTTTTGGTTTGTAGATGCTTTGGCACAGCGCTTTGGTGGTGATTTTCGTCAGGAAAAAAAGTTTTCTGCACAATGCGCACGCGTGAATATTTCTGGCCAGGATGTCTGGCTACTCAAACCACAGACCTTTATGAACCGCAGCGGTATAGCTGTGCGGCAAATTGCAGATTTTTACAAAATAAAAATCACAGAAACGTTGGTTGCGCATGATGAAATCGATCTGCCACCAGGCAAAATACGTCTAAAATACAAAGGCGGGCATGGTGGCCACAATGGGTTGCGAGATATCTTCGCGCACTTTGGCAAAGATTTCTGGCGCTTGAGAATAGGTGTCGGGCATCCCGGGAATCGAGAAGATGTCATTAACTCGGTGCTTGGTCGTCCGACCAAAAGTGAGCAAGGGTTAATTACACAAAATCTGGATACAGCAGAATCACTCATTTCTAAAATCGTTTCTGGCAAGTTTGAAATAGCCATGAACGAAATGCATAGAAGTTAATTCGGTAGATTATTATGGGATTTAAAAGTGGCATCGTAGGCTTACCCAATGTGGGTAAATCGACCTTATTTAACGCCTTGACCAAAGCAGGTATTCAAGCAGAAAACTACCCGTTTTGTACCATAGAGCCAAATATCGGGATTGTTTCTGTACCTGATTTAAGGCTCAAAGCATTGGCTAAAATCGTAACTCCCGAACGCGTCGTGCCCACCACTATGGAGTTTGTCGATATAGCCGGCTTGGTGGCGGGTGCCTCCAAAGGCGAGGGCTTGGGAAATCAATTTCTAGCGCACATCCGGGAAACCGATGCGATTGCTCAGGTTGTTCGCTGCTTCGAAGATGATGATGTGGTTCATGTCGACGGGCGAATTGACCCGCTTAGCGATATTGAAACAATTACCACAGAACTCGTACTGGCGGATCTGGATTCGGTTGAGAAAGCATTCTATCGTATTAGCCGAACAGCAAAATCGGGCGATAAGACTGCAGTTGCACAAAGAGATGTACTAGAAAAAATGCTCGCGCATCTGGGCGAAGGACATCCAGCACGAGCACTGGAGCTGGATGAAAATGAACAGCTGGCAATTCGAGAATTCCAGCTCATCACCATCAAGCCGATGATGTACATCGCCAATGTTGCCGAAGATGGCTTTGAAAATAATCCACACCTGGACGCAGTGCGCGAGCACGCCACAAAAGAAGCAGCAGAAGTCGTACCCGTTTGCGCCTCCATCGAAGCTGAAATTTCCGAGCTGGAGGATGATGAAAAACTGGAGTTTCTGGAAGACCTAGGCTTAAAAGAACCAGGCCTGGATCGTGTCATCAGAGCAGGTTACCAACTGCTAAGTCTGCAAACCTTCTTTACCGCTGGTGTTCAAGAAGTTCGCGCCTGGACCGTCGGAATCGGTGCCACTGCCCCGCAAGGCGCAGGAAAAATCCATACTGATTTCGAAAAAGGATTTATCCGTGCAGAAGTTGTTGCCTACAATGACTTTATCGAGTTTCAAGGTGAGCTAGGCGCTAAAGATGCCGGCAAATGGCGGCTCGAAGGAAAAGAGTACCTGATGCAAGAAGGTGACGTGGTACATTTCCGTTTCAACGTCTGATTATTTCCTGCTTTGAAGCTTGACAACAAGGGCACTAAACAACACTATACCGCCCTCTCAAAAATGGCTATGTAGCTCAGCTGGTTAGAGCACATCACTCATAATGATGGGGTCGGTAGTTCGAATCTACCCATAGCCACCATATTTATCAAAGGCTTAGCTGTTTGGCTGAGCCTTTTTTATTGCCTGTGACA
>CAZNYF010000166.1:0-6091 GCA_964577195.1 uncultured Thiotrichales bacterium
TCCGCACTCAAGAATACCCCATTTCCAGCACGCATCTTTTCGCCAATGGCGGCGTCGCCTACAGGGACGTAGGTGAGGGGCGTGAGCAGGAGCGGAAGCTTTGCAAAGCCTTGCAATAGTCCCGCTATTACTGCGTCTTTGCGCCTTGCCCTTGACGATAATCTACGCACTCTAAATGGAGTATTCTCGAGTGCGAAGAGTATACTGATAGTGAGTAGTGAATCAGTAGCGAATTTACTGCACCATTCTTACACTTATGATTTTTTATGAGTATCACTAATTCTAAAAACATACCTGGCCTGAACGAGCGCGCCAGAAAATTGCTGAAAACGCTGGTGCATTCACATATCAACGAAGGGCAGCCAATCGGTTCGCGCGCGTTGGCAAAGTCATCTGGGCTGGATGTGAGTCCGGCGACGATCCGCAATGTGATGGCAGATCTCGAAGATATGGGCTTGATCAGCTCTCCGCATACCTCGGCAGGTCGAATCCCGACCTCGGCAGGTTATCGCGTATTCGTTGACACTATGCTACAGATTCGACCGCTGAACGAGGGGCTTGTTACCAGTCTGAAGCACGAGCTGGGTCAAGCAACAGATTCAACCGCGTTGGTAAAGTCTGCCTCTGAGCTGTTGTCAGGTATCACCAGCATGGCGGGAGTGGTGACGCTGCCAAAATCCGATGCCTCGATTCTGCAACAAATCGACTTTGTAAAACTGGATGAAAATCGCGTGTTGGCGGTGTTGGTGCTAAGTCACGGCGAGGTGCAAAACCGGGTTTTAACGCTGGATAAAAAATACTCGCGTTCGGAATTACAGCAAGCATCCAATTACCTCACCGAAGAATATGCAGGTTGTGATCTGGTGGTCGCGCGGGATCGGCTGGTTAAAGAACTGCGGCGTATTCAGAACGACATGAATTCACTGATGGAATCAGCCGTGACATTGGGTGGCCAGGCACTCGCAGAAGACACCTCTCAAGACTATGTTATGGCAGGTGAGACCAGCTTAATGGACTATCAGGATCTGGCTGATCTAAAACAATTAAGGCAACTGTTTGACAGCTTTGGAGCCAAGCGCGACATCCTGCATATCCTTGATCGCTGCACCAGCGCTGAAGGTGTGCAAATCTTCATTGGTCAGGAATCAGGTAACAAAACCTTTGATGAATGCAGCGTTGTCACCGCTCCATATTCGGTTGATGGCGCGATAGTTGGTGTGATGGGCGTAATAGGCCCAACCCGAATGGATTATGACAAAGTTGTACCCGTCGTCGATGTCACCGCAAGATTACTCGGCGCAGCCTTGAATTCCCGCTAGTCATCCCCACCTAAAGAGCAACCTAGTTTAATTGAAATTTATCACCGCCATGTGCGGATCTGGAGTAATGCGTAATGCAAGCTGATGAGCAGGTAGACGATCTCGTCGAAGGTCAGGTAATCGACACCGAAAATAGCGCCGACATGGAAGCAGGTATTGATCAGGAGACGGATTCTTCTGAGGAGCAAACAAATAGCATGGAAGAGGAATTAGATGCAGCCAAAGCCAGAGCTGAAGATAACTGGAACAAGGTTTTACTGATGCAGGCTGAGCAAGACAATATGCGCAAACGCTCAATCCGAGATGTCGAAAACGCGCACAAATACGCACTGGAAAAATTCGTCAATGAGCTACTGCCTGTGGTTGATAGCCTCGAAATGGGGCTGGCGTCTGCAGCTGATGATGTCGAATCCGGCAAGCTTCGGGAAGGCACCGAGCTGACCTTGAAAATGTTTATTGATGTGCTTGAGAAATTTGACGTCGAAGCGGTAGACCCAACCGGCGAGAAATTTAATCCTGATCACCATCAAGCCATGTCGATGCAGGAAAGTGCAGATGTCGAGCCAAACCATGTAATCGCTACCATGCAGAAGGGTTATCTCTTGAATGGCCGTCTGGTAAGGCCAGCAATGGTGATGGTTGCGAAATAATAAGACCTTTAGGAACGGAAACAATGTTGTTAATTCTTCGTTCCTAAGTCTTGGAAGGGCTTGATTCTTGATTCAGCGCCCCCATATCTCAGACATCGAAACAATTAACCGAATTTAGTAAATTTTAGGAGTATAAGAAGATGGGAAAAATTATTGGTATTGACCTGGGTACAACCAACTCCTGCGTTGCCGTGATGGAAGGTGGTAAACCCAGAGTCATCGAAAACAGCGAAGGTGATCGTACCACCCCGTCTATCGTTGCTTTTACTGGCGATGAAGTCCTGGTTGGGCAGTCTGCCAAACGCCAGGCAGTGACAAACCCCGAAAATACATTGTATGCCGTGAAGCGATTGATCGGCCGTCAATTTGATGAAGAAGCGGTACAGAAAGACATCAAACTGGTGCCTTACAAGATTGTCAAAGCAGACAATGGAGATGCCTGGGTTGAAGCTGATGGCAAGAAAATGGCTCCGCCAGAAGTTTCTGCCCGTGTACTTGGCAAGATGAAAAAGACCGCTGAGGATTATCTCGGCGAAGAAGTGACTGAAGCTGTCATTACAGTGCCAGCTTATTTTAATGATTCACAACGTCAAGCGACTAAAGATGCAGGCAAGATTGCCGGTCTTGAGGTGAAGCGGATTATCAATGAGCCGACTGCCGCAGCGCTGGCTTATGGCATGGATAAAAAGGTCGGTGACAAAACCATCGCGGTATTTGATCTTGGTGGCGGTACTTTTGACGTCTCGATTATCGAAATTTCCGAAGTGGATGGCGAGCATCAGTTTGAAGTGTTATCAACTAATGGTGATACCTTTCTTGGTGGCGAAGATTTTGACATGCGCTTGATTGATTATCTCTCCGAAGAATTCAAGAAAGAGAGCGGTGTTGATTTACACAATGATCCGCTGGCATTACAGCGTCTTAAAGAAGGTGCGGAAAAAGCCAAAATCGAGCTTTCAACCTCGCAGCAGACCGATGTGAACCTGCCCTATATTACGGCGGATGCGTCTGGTCCCAAGCACCTGAATATGAAAGTGACCCGTGCCAAATTCGAGTCGTTGGTTGAAGACTTGATTCAGCGCACCATCGAGCCTTGCAAGGTTGCTTTGAAAGATGCAGGTTTATCTGTTTCTGAAATTGATGATGTGATTCTGGTCGGTGGTCAGATTCGGATGCCTAAGGTTCAGGAAGAAGTACAGAATTTCTTCGGTAAAGAGCCGCGTAAAGATGTGAATCCTGATGAAGCAGTAGCAGTTGGTGCAGCGATTCAAGGTGGTGTATTGGGCGGCGATGTGAAAGATGTATTGCTACTCGACGTAACGCCATTGTCTCTTGGTATAGAAACCATGGGCGGTGTGATGACTAAACTGATCGACAAGAACACCACGATTCCTACCAAAGCGAATCAGATTTTCTCAACCGCTGATGATAATCAGGGTGCAGTGACAGTGCATGTTATGCAGGGTGAGCGTGAGCAAGCCGCAGGAAACAAGTCGCTTGGACGTTTCGATTTATCAGACATCCCGCCTGCACCACGCGGAGTACCGCAAATCGAGGTGACTTTTGACCTTGATGCTAACGGTATTTTGAATGTGTCGGCTAAGGACAAAGCGACCGGCAAGGAACAGTCGATCATCATTAAAGCTTCCAGCGGATTATCCGATGAAGAAGTCGAAAAGATGGTTAAGGATGCAGAGTCTCATGCAGACGAAGATCGTAAATTCCATGAGTTGGTATCAGCGCGGAATGCTGGCGATCAGATGGTGCATGCAACTGAAAAGGCGCTCAAAGATCTTGAAGGTCAAGTCGATGAGACTGAAAAGAACGACATTAATGCCGCGATGGAAGACTTGAAAAAGGCATTAACCGGCGATGACAAAGATGACATCGAAGCGAAAACCACCAAGCTTGGCGAGGTCTCGGGCAAGTTGGCTGAGAAAGCTTATGCCGCTAAAGCTGGTGCAGACGGCGCGCAGGCAGCAGGTGATGCAACCGGCGGTGCCGATGAGCAAACAGCTTCAGCCGATGAAGATGTTGTTGATGCCGAGTTCGAAGAGGTTGATGAGAAAAGTTAACCACTTTTGAGTCATGTTAACTGGGCGGCTACTTATATGAGTAGTCGCCTTTTTACGTTGTAAACTCCACAATTAAATCCTGGCAGATAAATGGAAAAACGTGATTTTTATGTAATTCTGGGTGTATCCAAGAATTGCAGCGATGCAGAATTAAAGAAGGCTTACCGTCGTCTGGCGATGAAGCATCATCCTGATCGAAACCTGGATAATGCTGAGGCGGAAGAGCTTTTTAAGGAAGCTAAGGAAGCTTACGAAATTCTTAAAGACTCGCAAAAACGTGCAGCTTATGACCAGTTTGGTCATGCGGGTGTGGATGGCCAGGGAGCCGGTGGATTTGGCGGCGGTGCTGGTGGCGCTGGTTTTGGCGATATCTTCGGTGATGTGTTCGGCGATATTTTTGGTGGTGGTCGTAGCGGTGGTGGCAGAAGTGGTGCTTATCGTGGTTCCGATCTCCAATATAATCTGGAAATGACGCTTGAAGAAGCTGTTTTCGGTATCAAAAAAGAACTCAATATTCCGCGCATGGACAGCTGTGATACTTGTCATGGTAGCGGCGCTAAAGAAGGCTCCGAGCCAAGCACTTGCCATACTTGCCAAGGCGTTGGACAGGTTCGAATGCAACAGGGGTTTTTCTCTGTGCAGCAGGCGTGCCCCACCTGTAAAGGCACAGGCAAAGTGATCTCGAACCCCTGCGGTAGCTGTCATGGCGAAGGTCGGGTCGAAAAGAACAAAAAAATCTCAGTCAAAATTCCGGCTGGTGTTGATACCGGTGATCGGGTCAGACTCTCTGGTGAGGGCGAGGCGGGCGTCGGCGGTGGCCCTGCGGGGGATTTATTCGTTCAGGTGCATGTCAAAAAACACAAGCTGTTCGAGCGTGATGGTGATGATTTGTTTTGCACTGTGCCGATCAGCTTTATCAGCGCAACGTTGGGCGGCGAGCTTCAAGCGCCCACGCTGGACGGCCAGGTAAAATTAAAAATTCCCTCTGAAACGCAAACAGGTAAAAAATTCAGATTACGTAGTAAAGGCGTAAACCCTGTTCGCGGTGGACCACAGGGCGATCTCATTTGCGAGGTAGTGGTAGAAACGCCTGTTAAACTCAACAAGGAACAGAAATCGCTGCTTAAGGCATTTAATAAATCTCTGGAAAAGAGCGGTAAAAAACACAGCCCTCAATTGCATTCATGGACTGATAGCGCCAAAGGTTTTTTTGACGACATTAAAGAAAAATTTAAACAATGATCAAAATCGCGATATCAGGTGTTGGCGGTCGTATGGGCCGCACATTGGTTGCAGCCTGTGCTGAAAACCCGTTAGTAGAACTGACGGCGGCAACTGAATACGCGGGTAGCTCATTGTTAGGAACCGATTCCGGCGAGCTGGCAGGATTAGAGAAAAATGATATCGCTGTCGTTTCTTCGTTACAGGATGCGCCTGATTTTGATGTGCTGGTTGATTTTACCGTGCCGGATGCGACGGTTGCTCATATTCAGTTTTGCCGCGAGCATAATAAAAAAATTGTCATCGGTACCACTGGACTGGATGATGACGGCAAGCAACTCCTTAATGATGTCGCCAAGCAAACCGGAATTGTGTTTGCTCCCAACTATAGTGTCGGCGTGAATCTCTGCTTGAATCTGCTGGATACCGCAGCACGTGTGCTTGGCGATACAGTCGATATCGAAATTATTGAAGCCCACCATCGCCACAAAGTTGATGCCCCCTCCGGCACCGCAATCCGCATGGGTGAAGTGGTTGCCGATGCACTCGGCAGAAATCTCGCAGAATGTGCTGTCTACGGTAGGGAAGGGCATACCGGCGCAAGAGATCGTAAAACCATCGGTTTTGAAACCATCCGCGCGGGTGATATCGTTGGTGAGCACACCGTGATGTTTGCCGCTGAAGGTGAGCGTGTAGAAATCACGCACAAAGCCTCTAGCCGCATGACCTTCGCTAGCGGTGCAGTCCGAGCGGCAGAATGGCTGACCAATCAACCGCCCGGCCTCTATGATATGCAGGATGTTCTGGGACTAAAATAATCTTCAGG
>CAZNYF010000167.1:0-6000 GCA_964577195.1 uncultured Thiotrichales bacterium
TTTCATCGGCTGGGGCTGGTGGATAAACAATCAAGCACAACTTTATCAAATCGAAAGGGCACCACAAGTTGAAGCGACTTATGGCTTTACAGTGAGCACTCCTCAAGTGCGAGTAAGCGACAGACGCCGGCAGGTGATTACAATACACCCAAATAAAAACGGCTTACTATACGCTGCTGGCTTTCGTGAAGATGATATTTTACTGTCACATCAGATGACTGCTTTTTATAAGGCGCTATACCACCAAAATACTGACACCTTGCACTTTAATGTTCTTGATGGCGGTGACGGGCTTCCTTTGAATCAACGCGAGCTACGGACCATAGCGCTACCACCATAAGCGAACCCGTAATGACTCTAGTATAGAGGACGCTGAACGACTCACTGCTTCGCATGACATGGCCCTTCACTCTTTTGAAAACACACGTTCAGTCTTATTATATGCAGTATAATGAGCCTTATCCGGCAAGCCTCTGCTTAGACTGTTGCAGCTCGATGCTGGCAATGGGTTGCGGCTTGCCAATGGCCCAGCCCTGGGCGAAATCAACACCGATTTCATTGAGCGCGTGACGCGTCATTCTGTGCTCAACAAATTCTGCAATAGTTTTCATACCCAAAGCGTGCCCCACGTCATTGAATGCCTTTACCATTGCAAAATCCTGTGAATTAGTGAGGATGTCCTTCACAAACTGACCATCAATCTTTAAGTAATCGACAGCAAGATGGCGCAGATAAAAAAATGATGAAAGACCGCTGCCAAAGTCATCCAGCGAGAACTTGCAACCGTCCTTGTGTAATTCACTAATTAATTCCTGTGCCTTTTTCATATTCGCTACTGCTGCGGTTTCGGTAATTTCAAAACAAACGAGTTCTGGCGCAACGCCGGTTTCCCGGAATTGCTGACGGATAAATGTCAGCAATTCGCTATCATAAATTGAGCAGCCTGACAGATTGATGGACAACATAGTGCTGCCCTCGTTAGCCTCCATCCATTTTAAGGTGTTGCTGATTACCCAGCGATCAATATCGGCTGCCAAATTGTAACGTTCCGCAGCCGGGAGAAATAATCCTGGCGAAATGTACTCACCATCATCGTCGATATAACGTAACAGCACTTCATAGTGGGGCACTATAGTAGGCGCCCGTAACGCCTCAATCGGTTGCGCAAAAAGCGTAAAACGATCATCTTCCAGTGCCTTGTGCAACCGTGACATCCAGCGCATAGAGCCTCGTAGCGCATGACTATCGTTATCGGCCTCAGGCTTGAATACATGGACAAGGTTCGAGCCCTGACTTTTGGCAAGATAGCAGGCTGTGTCAGCCTGGCTCAGTATTTCTGGAATTGATAATGTGTCTCCACTGAAACTGCAAAGACCGGTACTAATCCCCACGGAAAATACTTTATCGTTCCATACGAAACGAAACTGCTTCACCATATCGCGAATTTTCCCGACAATACTGAGCGCATTCTCCTCATCACAACTCTGGAAAATAATAGCGAATTCATCCCCCCCCAGCCTGCCAAGCGTATCGCCGCAGCGTATGTTTTGCTGCAGCTCCTCAGTTAACTGCTGCAAAAGGATGTCACCCGCTTCGTGACCACAGGTGTCATTAACAACCTTGAATTGATCCAGGTCCATAAAGGCCAATACATGCTGCCCCGTAACGCTACCTTGTAATACTGTGCTGAGCTGTCGTTCAAATTCATAGCGGTTGACCAATCCGGTCAACGCATCGTGGCTGGCTTCGTACGCCATTTGTCGCCGAAGCTCACGGTCCTGTGTCACATCCTGAAATATCAGTACTGCGCCGATTATTTTTTCGCCGTCATGCATCGGGGTACTGGCATATTCCAGTTCAAGTATTTCATCGTTCTCTTTATGCAAAAAAGCATGCCCTTGAAGCATTTTCCTGTTTTGCCAAAACTTGAAAGGACGAGTCAATTCCAGTGGCTCGTCGGAGGAAGGGTCGCCCGTCCTCAGGTTAAGTGTCTGAGAAACCGGCAATCCACGCAGTGCATCGAAACTGCGACCAAATATTTCCTCCGCCTTGGGGTTCATATATTGGATCTTGCCATCAGCGTTAAAGGTAATCACACCATTGATAATCGAAGCCAGGGTGATATCAGAAAACTCCTTTTCTTTTTTCAGCAGTAGCTCGGCTCGTGCCTTTTCTCGAGTTTGGTCCTCAAGTGACTGAACCATTTTGTTGAAAGCTAAAATTGGCATGGCAAGCTCGCTTTGCGCCGCGCCAGTTTCAACAGGCGTGAAAACTCCCTCTATCATTTTTTGCGCTGCAATCTGTAATTGGTTAAGTGGCCGAAATGTTCGTTTTAACCAGAAATATACCAGCACCAGCAACAAAGCCAGCGAAACAATCACTAAGCCGAGAATCATATTACGCGTACGAGCAAGTTGTCGGCTTAGCACCGATTGATCCATTAATGCTTTCAGGCTGACTATTGGTATACCATTAATATTACTTAGTAGCGTTGTCGCAACAAGAAAGTTAGGATCATCTGTATTGCGCCAATCCTGAGACTGATATTCGACCACATGATCCATAGTCTCAATCAGTAACGGCGCACCGAGCTGGCCCTCAAGCTCTTTAAGCTTATACACAGCATTGGATACAACCAGCGCATAGCCTTGTAGACGAAGACCGCCTATTGGCACGAGCACAGCAAAATGACTGCCATAACTGCCATGACAAAGTGTTGACAGAGTCTTTAATCGTTCACCACCCTTGCGCACCGCCGCCGCTTGCAGTAGTGCCCCGCAACTTCCCGCACTGTCAGCTTCAGCGGCAGCTACTAGCTTGAGTGACTTATCGTAGATCACTATGTTATGCAAATCTATAATATGGGCTGTTGCAAAATATCTATTGAAAGATTGCTGTAACCAGAGATTAAGCTTTGCCAGGTCTTTCTCCTTAAATGCCTGGCGGAAGGATTTTTCCTGTTGCAATTTAAGCGCCTGCTCTTCTTGCAAATCCAGCAACTCCTGCATAACCTCATCTGCCCGGATCTTCAATATCGATTGAAAGCTCTCCAACTGATGCTGGTTAGCCTGGCGCTGATAGATAGCCGTAGTGATAAGCGCGGCCACTACCGTAACCACGCCGACCGCCATGATTACCATTAGCACTTGCAGCCGAAGGCTTGACTTGTTGATGGCTGTCTTCATAGCACGCTACTCAATAACTAATGGGTAGCCTTTAAGCGTCCATTCCTCGATGCCTCCTTTGAACCACCACAGTCGCGTGTAACCACAGGACAATGCTACTTCAATACCACTAACACTGCGCCCGCAATCAACACCATTGCAGTAGAAAGCAGTCGGCGTCATATGGCTCGGCACTATTTTTGCCAGCGCCTCACAACTTGTCTCTTTGCCTAGCAGTGAAATTGATCCTTCCATATAACCGTTTTTACGGTCATCGCCAATACGTGAGTCAATAATGACCAGACTTTCGAATTCATTAGCCAGAGCGATAAGTGCTTCGGCATCTATGGTTGTAGCACCTGGGATATGATCAGGAGTTTTGATAGCTGATTTGCCCGCATGGACTGGCAAAAATAGGCACATCACGAGCATTCCAACTATAAAATATCTTGTGCGGATAATGAGTTCCACTAAACAGCCTCCCTGTTAACCTATAGGAATAACCATCGGCCTTGGCAAGTAAAATATTAGGGGAAACGTACCCCAACTCTCGACTATCTCTCAAAATAAGCGCTGACTTAGATACTTTGATCTGAACAATTGGGTCCACCAGCATTGATCAAGCCCCTGCCGATTAGTATTTGCCAAAAAATTATTGCCCTACAGCGTGTCAGGATATAGCGTTTTGCCGGAACCGGTCCCGACTTCCTCTGGGTTGAAAGACCTTGCAAAGCTGGCCCGAATAATGTCAACCCGCCGTAAAGATCGTTAATCACCCGGTTTGCTGGGTAGCGGTCGCCAAACAATGTGAACTCTCGTACACTTGTCCAGCCAAACCTTCTCACTGAATACTCTAGGAGTAGTTTTATTAATGTTTCGATATCCTTTTTTACTCATCTTTTCGCTCGCACTTTGTACTGCATGCTTTGCTGGTAATAACGAAACCGCTCCGGCCCAGCCGGTATTAACAGATCCGCGCGAAACACATTTGGCCAATGTCAGGCAATTAACCTTCGGTGGTCAAAATGCGGAAGCCTATTTTTCATTCGATGACAGTAAACTGGTCTTTCAATCCACACCGCGCGCTGCAGAAAAACAATGCGATCAAATTTATGTCATGAACGTCGATGGCAGCAATAAACAGTTGTTGAGCACCGGCAATGGTGTTACCACTTGCTCGTTCTTTTACCCTGATGGCGAACACTTTCTCTATGCATCCACCCACGATGGCAAAACTGATTGTCCTCCTCCTGCTGATTTCAGCGAAGGCTACACCTGGCGTTTAGAAAAAGAATATGACATCTACAAAGCTGACCTTAATGGCAACGTTGTCGCCAAACTCACTAACGAACCCGGCTACGATGCCGAGGCCGTTATCTCTCCTATCGGCGACAAAATAGTATTTACCAGTGTGCGCAGCGGCGATTTAGAACTGTGGACCATGGATCTCGATGGTAGCAACTTAAATCAAATTACCAATACACCTGGTTATGACGGCGGCGCGTTCTTCTCACCCGATGGCAAAAAAA
Source organism: uncultured Thiotrichales bacterium (assembly GCA_964577195.1). GTDB lineage: Bacteria > Pseudomonadota > Gammaproteobacteria > UWMA-0217 > UWMA-0217 > HyVt-560. The sequence goes on from CAZNYF010000167.1 coordinate 4,694, forward strand.
TTGTGTGGCGCGCCAGCCGCTTCGACAATGACGCGGAAGGCTTGGCTGAGTATCGGCATTTATTAGATAGAGGATTAATCCGCCCTTCATCGCTCGATCTATACATTATGGATGTCGACGGCTCGAATAAACAACAGATCACCGACTTTGGCAAGGCAAGCTTTGGCCCTTATTTTCATCCTTCAGGTGAAAAAATAATATTTTCCTCTAATCTCGATGATCCAAAAGGTCGCGAGTTTGATTTATATCTCATTGACATTGATGGCAGCAATCTGGAGCGCATTACCTACACCGGTGATTTTGACGGATTCCCAATGTTTTCACATGATGGTAAAAAGCTTGTTTGGGGTTCAAACCGCCATAACGAGAAGCCACGCGAAACCAATGTCTTTATCGCCGACTGGATAGAATAAACTGGGAATTATAATGATTGAAGCACTAATTGAATACGGACTTTTCTTTGCAAAAACGGCGACTTTGTTAATCGCTCTGGTTATTGCATTGAGTATTATTTTTTCTCTCAGTCGTCGCGATAAAACCGCAGAACGTCTGGTTATCAAAAATATTAATCAAAAATACGACACCATGCGCCAACTATTGGAGCATGAAGTGTTGGATAAAAAATTACTTAAAAAGACAAACAAAAAACATAAAAAAGAAAACAAGGCAAAGAAAAAAGAAGACTCTGAAAAAATCAAACAGCGTCTCTTTGTGTTAAATTTTAAGGGTGATATTCGTGCTACAGCGGTGGCGTCACTGCGCGAGGAAATCACTGCATTGCTCACCGTTGCTAACAAAGAAGATGAAGTGCTGCTGTGCTTGGAAAACTCCGGTGGCACTGTGCATGAACATGGCTTGGCAGCCTCACAATTATTGCGTATTCGTCAACGTGAGATACCGCTGGTTATCGCGGTAGATAAGGTGGCCGCAAGTGGTGGTTATCTTATGGCTTGCACTGCAAACAAAATTATTGCAGCACCGTTTGCTATTATTGGCTCCATCGGAGTGCTTGCACAAATACCTAATTTTCATCGTGTATTAGAAAAACACGGCGTCGATTTTGAACAAATTACCGCAGGAAAGTATAAACGTACGATAACCATGTTCGGTAAAAACACCGACGAAGATCGCGCAAAACTAAAACAAGACTTAGAAGAAATTCATGATTTGTTTAAATCAAGCATTACTGAGTACCGTAAAGAACTGGATATAGAGCAAGTCGCGACAGGTGAGCATTGGTATGGCCAAAAAGCATTAGAACTTAAACTGGTCGATGAACTCATGACTAGCGACGATTACTTGCTAGA
>CAZNYF010000168.1:0-5993 GCA_964577195.1 uncultured Thiotrichales bacterium
GGATCAAAACTTGAAACAGGAACAATTTGTCGCCAGACGACAAGCGCACTGGAAAACGTTGGAGAGTTTTCTGGGAGAGCGCAGCATCAAAGGCGAAGACAGTAGCACGCCTGATTTCGATTTCCCGCATGTTTATCGACAAGTCTGCCATGACCTGGCATTGGCGCGGTCACGAATGTATAGCCAACCATTAATCAACCGGCTCAATGAGCTTGTGATTCTGGGACATCAACGTATGTACCGGCGCAGGCCATTACTGCTTCGACAAATCGCTAATTTTTTCAGTCAGGAATTTCCTGCATTGGTACGCCAGGAATGGAAGCTGGTAACTGTTTCCGCATTTCTATTTTTAGGCAGCCTCTTACTCATGTTAGCAACCATTCAGTTTTTACCTGATCTGGTTTATTCAGTGATTGATGCTGAACAAGTAGCGACCATTGAGGAAATGTACTCGCCAGAGCAACATGAGCGATTAGGACGTGAGCGAGCCGCAGAAAGCGATATATTGATGTTTGGTTTTTATATCCGCAACAATACGGGTATTGGTTTTCGCACCTTTGCCGGGGGCGTGTTTTTTGGTCTTGGGAGTATTTTCTTTTTGCTCTTTAATGGTATATCAATCGGCTCTATCGCCGGACACCTGACGCAAGTAGGATACACCGAGACATTTTGGGGGTTTGTATCAGGGCATAGCTCAATGGAGCTGACCGCCATTGTTTTGTCCGGTGCAGCGGGATTAAAGCTCGGCATGGCGCTGGTAAAGCCAGGACGTAAAAGCCGAGGTCATGCATTGCGGGATAATGCTTCAGTGGCAATCCGCATAGTTTATGGCGCTGCTACCATGTTCATTATTGCTGCATTTATTGAGGCATTCTGGTCTTCAAAAGCAGCTTTACCATTTGAATTAAAAGTTGGGGTTGGAATCTTTCTCTGGATTTTGATGCTGATTTATTTTTTCCGTCAGGGTTCGAGCCAAGCTCAATAACGCATGGAACTTGAAAACGTCACCGTTGAAATTAGACCGCGTAATCCCTGGGAAGCGATGGATCTGGGGATTCTGTTAATTCGAGAATTCAGGCAACAGATCATCCCTGCATGGATCATTATTACAGCGCTAACATTTGGCTTATTACACCTTTTAACCGGCGGAAGTCTAGTACTTTCCATGTTTCTGTTTTGGTGGTTAAAACCCGCTTTTGACCGAATTTTGTTACGTATTTTTTCACGTGCTCTGTTCGGCACACAAACGACAACAATGGAATCACTTCGCAGCATCCCGGAGATTTTTTCAACAGGATTGTGGATCAATCTAACCTTGCTGCGATTTAATCCTTCTCGCAGCTTTCACCTGCCTGTCTGGATGCTGGAAGGCTTACGCGGTGAATCGCGGGTAAAAAGAATTCGCTTGTTGGCTGCAAATATTCGTTTCTACCCTATGTGGTTAACCGGCAGCTGTCAGTTGATGGAATTGGTACTTCAAATAGCGCCTTTGTTATTACTCGCAGCACTAATACCCGAGGGTATCGGTTCTGATTTAATTTCTACTGTAATGTTTGGTGAAGAGCTACCGGGATGGATAGCGTTTTTCACCAGTTTTTTCTTCTACCTCTCTGTCGTCATTATCGAACCGATCTATGTAGCATCTGGTTTTATGCTTTATATAGACCGACGCACCAAGCTCGAAGGCTGGGATATTGAACTGGCATTTCGCCGCATGGCAAAAAGACTTGAGTCAGCACAAAAACCAACGCCATTAGCATCCTCACTAATAGCAGTACTGATCACGAGTGCTCTGCTCACGGGGAACATTTCCGATCTACAAGCAGCACCGACTGTTGAAGAATCTAGACAAGTGATTAACGACGTACTCAATGCTGAGGATTTAAACCGCAGTAAAAAATACACAAAATGGGTGCCCAATTGGGAAGACGAAGAGGATTTTGACGAAACAAACTTTCTCGCCCAAATCAAACAATTAATTGATTATATTGCGCAATTATTTAGAGGTGCGATATGGGTAGCCGTTGCACTGATGATTATCCTGCTAATTATTTATCATAAAAAATGGCTGGATATACTCGGAAAAATACGGCGAAGACCTAAAAAAAAGCAACCCATCGAGCAGCTCTTTGGACTTGACTTAACACCTGAATCGTTTCCTGATGATATTCCAAACTCAGCCAAAAACCTGGTTAATTCTGGTAATTTACGTGCGGCGTTAAGCCTTCTCTACAGAGCCAGCCTTTCAAACTTGCTCGATCAAGACGAACTAAACTTACGTAGCAGTGATACCGAAGGTGATGTACTGGCTCTGGCAAAAACCCATATCTCCAGAACACGCAGTCAATACCTCGAAACGCTCACCACGTCATGGAAAAACACCGCTTACGGACACCACCAGCCAGACCAAAAAACCGCCATTTTACTTTGCCAGCAGTGGCGTCAGCATTTTGGTACTGTAAATTGAGCCGCCAACAAAGACTCATAGCGCTACTGGTCACACTGGGACTGCTGCTGCTCGGCTGGTGGTTTCTTGAAAACTTTAAAATGGAACAAGCGGAAATTCCACTGCCACCAAAAGGAGAGGCGAAATATAACAATCTTTTCGCCGCCGAGCGTTTCTTACAAACTCTGAACATTCCTACTGATAGCACCACGCTGCCAAAGTTACTCCGCTCAATGCCTTCAACAAGCGCAGTAGTTTTAATTGATAGTAATCGTTTCAGTAATGAAATAAATGCTACCCACACATTACTTAACTGGGTGCATGCTGGTGGACATTTAATCCTTCGCCCTGGATATCGGCCCAGCACAGATGAAGACAATGCGCTTCAGGATGAACTACTCGATACATTGAAACTATCTGTCAAAGTGATTCATGAGCCGCTATCTGATCAACTACTCGAATTAAGCCTTAAAACCGCGAATAAACCTCAAAAATTATTTATTGAGTCCTATAGCTACACCCATTTAACCGGACAAGTAGAAAACGATTTAATCGCAAAAGACGCTAATGGTATTCACTTAATCCAGCGAAATCTCGGTCAAGGCATGGTCACTGTGCTAACCGATCTACAATTTCTTGGCAATCATCAGATCGGCACCGAGCATCATGCGTTAGTTTTGTGGTACTTGGTCAATCAACATCAAAAACCAGCCAAAGTCTGGTTAATTTATAGCGAGAAAGCAGAAGCGTTAGCTTCAATTTTATGGGATAAATTCAATCCGTTGATCATTATTTCATCCATACTGGGACTATTATGGCTATTCGCATCAGCACAAAGATTTGGTCCAATGATAAAGCCTGCAAAAACAGCTAACCGCAGCATCCTCGAACATATTGATGCCAATGGCATGCACTACTGGCGCAACGGTGAAGCAATAAAACTTCTGGCGCGTAGGAGAGCCTCGTTTAATCATAAAATGATTCGTTATCATCCTGCCTGGAAGTCACTCCCACAGCGGCAGAAAACCCTGCATTTAAAGAAGATGAGTCAATGGTCAGAAACAGAACTACTTAGAATATTAAATAGTCAGGAAGTCAACAAGCGAGAAGAATTTACGCACCTAATACGTCAAATAGAATTACTGGAAAAAATGATATGAACGATAGTCCAAAGCCCACCTTAAGCCATCTCAAACATGCAAGTTTGATCACCCAAAGTTTAGCGCAGGAGATCAGTAAGTCCGTCATAGGACAGCATCAGGTTATTGACGAGATTTTGATTGCCATGCTAGCTGGTGGGCATGTGTTAATCGAGGGTGTTCCCGGTCTTGGTAAAACACTCATCGTTCAGGCACTGGCAAAAACATTTGGTGGCAGTTTCTCAAGAATTCAATTTACGCCTGATTTAATGCCTTCAGATGTTACCGGCCACATGATTTATGATTTAAAAAATGAATCGTTTAATTTACACAAGGGGCCAATATTCACCCACATGTTACTTGCAGATGAAATTAATCGAGCACCAGCAAAAACACAATCCGCGTTGCTCGAAGTAATGCAAGAACAACAAGTCACCATTGAAGGTAAAAGAATTCCAGTCCCTCAGCCATTTATGACACTTGCAACGCAAAATCCTTTAGAACAGGAAGGAACCTATCCACTCCCAGAGGCACAACTGGATCGTTTTTTATTCAAAATACTCATTGAGTATCCGCACCAGAAAGATGAAGAGAAAATGGTCTCGGCAATGACCACCGGACGCGTCGGAGACAGCCTATCTGTAGAGCAAATAAAAAGGCTCATTAACCCGGAGAGCGTGAGTAAATTGCGCCAGGTCGCTGCAAACATTCAGGTAGACCCTGCGGTAATTCAGTATGCCGTGAATATAGTACGCACCACCCGCGAATGGCCTGGCATTATGATCGGAGCCGGGCCACGTGGCGGTCTCGCCATTATCAGAGCTGCCAAAGCCGCTGCTTTGTTGGCAGGTAAAGAATTTGTCACACCTGATGACATTAAAAAAATAGCGCCTGCGGCATTACGCCATCGCGTTACGCTAGCACCAGAACTAGAAATAGAAGGGCAATCTATCGAAAATATTTTAAGTCAGTTACTTGATAGCGTCGCCGCACCTCGGCAATGATTTGCAAAAGCGCTTAAATACCAATATCCATCATGCCATCGCCAACCAATAATTTATTTAGACTGCTATCAGTACTTGCCGGATTATCTATTCCTGCCAGTCTGTGGGGCTTTGAGAAACCGTGGTGGGCTTTGCTCGGGCTTATCGGTTTAATTGTGTTTATTGATTTGCTTACAGGTATGTTTCACCAACCATTACAGATTAAAAGAAAAATGAATAGGACACTAGCATTGGGTGTCTGGAGTGATGTGGATTTAGAAATCTACAATGACAGTGACCGCTCTTTTACATTACAAGTGTTTGATCATGCTCCTCAATCTATGCGATTTAAGAATTTGCCTGCGACGGCTTTAATTCCTGCCACCAGTCGTCTATCTATTCATTACTCTGTTTATCCCGAAGAACGCGGAGACCACAATTTTAAAACACTACAAACACGTCGGCCATCAAGATTTGGATTATGGCAATTTACACAAAATATACCGCTTCAAACACATTGCCGTGTTTATCCGAATTTTTCAGCGGTTAGCCAATACGCGCTACTAGCTCTGGATAACAGACTGGGACAACTTGGTATCAACAAACACAGGCGTCGTGGTGAAGGTCAGGAATTTCATCAGTTGCGTGAATATCGACAGGGTGATCCGTTACAAAAAGTCGATTGGAAGGCGACCTCTAAACACCGCAAATTAATCTCACGTGAATTTAATGACGAACGTAATCAGGAAATTCTTTTGATGATAGATTGCGGCCATCGCATGCGAACTAAGGATGGTGATCTGTCTCACTTTGATCATTCATTAAATGCGGCATTGCTGCTTAGCTATGTTGCGTTGCAGCAAGGTGATGCTGTTGGTATTGGCACTTTTAGCACCAAAAATGATGTTAGTAATAACCAGCGCTGGATAAAACCTGCTCGTGGTAAGCGCAACCTGCAACGAATTCTTAATTCTGTTTACGATATACAGCCAGGGTCTTATGCCCCTGATTATTCTGCCGCCGCAAAATCAATTTTAATGCGGCAGAAAAAACGTGCCCTGATAGTATTTATAACGAATGTTCGTGACGAGGACAGCGATGATCTCCGTACTGCTTTGATTTTGCTGAAAAAGCGACATTTGGTGCTGGTTGCAAGTATGCGGGAACAAGTATTGGACGATGCCATTCAGCATAAGGTAAGCAGTTTTAACGATGCTATTCGGGTCTGTGCAACACATGAATATCTCCACCATCGTCAAAATACTTTTGATCAAATTCGTGCGACCAACGCTCAGGGGTTTGACGTTAGCCCGGAAAACCTCTCGGTCGAGTTGGTGAATGATTATTTAAAAATCAAATCATCAGGGGTGTTGTAGCCAAGTCAGGGTTGCCGCATATAAATTATCAAGAAAAGCTGACCTTAGC
>CAZNYF010000169.1:0-3608 GCA_964577195.1 uncultured Thiotrichales bacterium
GCCGTCGGCTCGGGGGCATTGCCGTTGACAGGCGCAATCATTCTGGCTGTGATATTTGAAACGGCTGGCGCATTGATTGCAGGTGGTGAGGTGGTGTCCACTATATCCAAAGGGATTATCGATCCATCTGTGATGCCTGATTCCCAAACCTTTATTCTAGCCATGGGTTCGGCTTTGCTGGCCGCCGCCATCTGGCTTAATATGGCAACTTATGTCGGTGCGCCGGTTTCGACTACGCATTCGATTGTGGGTGGTGTTGTTGGCGTAGGTATTGCCGCTGCTGGATTCGCGGCAGTCAACTGGCCGGTGATGTCAAAAATCGTTGCTAGCTGGTTTATTTCACCCATTCTGGGCGGGTTGATCGCTGTATTATTTCTGATGATGATGCGTAAAACCATTTTTAGCAAAAAAGACATGTTGACGGCAAGCCGTCAATGGGTGCCGGTGTTTGTTGGAATTATGGCTGCTGCATTTACCGTGTATCTGACCATGAAAGGGTTGAAAAAAATCTGGCAGCCCGAGCCGTGGATGCTCATGACCATCGGTGCGGTATCATTCATGTTAGTGATTCTTTTAGTGCGTCCATTGGTCGCTCGCGCCTCACAGAAAATTGACAACACTAGTCGAAACGTTAACCGCTTGTTTAATATTCCCTTAGTATTTGCTGCGGCGCTGCTGTCCTTTGCTCATGGTGCAAATGATGTTGCCAATGCTATTGGCCCACTGTCGGCCATTGTTGATGCTGCTAGTACTGGTGAAATTCAATCCCAAGTTGGCATACCTCTGTGGGTGATGCTGATCGGAGCTGCGGGTATTGCCTTAGGTCTGGCTCTGTTTGGTGCCAAGCTAATCAAAAAGGTGGGCAAACAATTGACCTCACTCAACCAAAGTCGTGCCTTCTGTGTGGCTTTGTCGGCAGCTATCACGGTGATTGCCGCTTCAGCTCTTGGTTTACCGGTGAGCTCTACACACATTACTATTGGCGCAATTTTCGGTATCGGATTTTACCGTGAATACTTGGATAAGGTTTCCTGTCGGGAGCGTGAGTGTGTTCGCAGTGATGATGCGCCTCGTAATAAAGGACTATTAGCCAATCCCGCGCCACGTATCCTTCCTAGAAAATTAGTGCGTCGTGGGCAGTTCGTTAGCATTCTTGCCGCTTGGTTTATCACTGTGCCAAGTACTGCTTTGCTAGCTAGCCTGGTATTTCTTCTCTCTAATGCCGCTTTTGGGAGTTAAGGGAATGAAACTCGCCGCACACGCTTTAGGTACTGACCGTCTCAAAGTTGAGGCTGGGACTTCCTGTAAGCCAAACATTGGAGAAAATAAAATGACCAAAGCCTGTCAGGATATTGATACGGCAGATCATAACGATGCTGTACCGCTGTTAGCGAAATCCATATCGACCGTACCTGCCCCCCTAGAAGAAATAGGTGGTGATAAATATTATGTGAACCGCGAGTTAAGCTGGTTGGAATTTAATAAGAGAGTGCTGAGCGAAGCCGACAATGATTGCAACCCTCTGCTGGAGCGAATCAAGTTTCTCGCCATCGCAGATTCAAACATTGACGATTTCTACATGAAACGCATTGGTGGACTAAAGCAGCAGATAGGTGCCGGCATAGAAAAAGTTAGCGTAGATGGTCGCTCACCTAAACAGCAAGTTAGTGAGTGTGTTAACGAAATCCGGCTGTTTCAGGCGCGAGCGGTAGAAATTCGTAATAACGTTCTAGCTAAGCTTGAAAATACAGGCATCCGGCTGTGCCAGTACAATTCACTGGATGAGAAACATCGCGAACGCCTGAGTAAAATTTTCCGCAAAAAAATTCTGCCCTTGATTACGCCGTTGCCGATAGATGCCAACACCCCGTTGCCTTTTATATCTAACCTGTCAGTTAATCTTCTGGTGCAATTTAGACGTTCAAGCAGTAAAAAATTGCGGTTAGCCCGAATCAAACTACCCGATAGCAAAGTAGTGCCACGGTTTGTGAGAGTTAGCCGCAGAGGTCATGATTATGTTTTGATTGAAGACATTATAAGTAATCATTTAGATCTAGTATTCCCGTCGATGCAAGTGCTAGGTACGGGGTTGTTTCGCATTACTCGAAATGCCATTTCAGATATGGATACAGCGGGTGCGAACGACCTTCTGGAAGTCATTGAAAGTCAATTACGCACTCGCAAATTTGCGCCAGTCGTGCGTTTGCAAACCAGTCCAGGTCTTAGCAGTGGTGTTAGTGACCTACTGGCAGGGAAACTGCAATTGCGCGATAGTGATATTTTCGCCGATGAACCGTTACTGGGTATTAGTGACCTGATGGAGTTGGCCCGTATTGAAATGCCTGAACTGTTGAACGCGCCGCATGTTCCCATCAACAATACGGCACTGCCTACGGAGTGCAATATTTTTGAAAGCATCCGTGAGGCGGGGACTATTTTGCTACAACACCCTTATGAGTCTTTTGTTACCTCAGTCACTCGATTGATACGCACCGCCAGCAATGATCCCAAAGTGTTGTCGATTAAAATGACGCTATATCGAACATCGTCAGATTCTAAGATTATTAAATATCTCATCAACGCTGTTCAAAACGGCAAGCAGGTAGCTGTAGTTATTGAACTTCAAGCACGCAATGATGAAGCCGCTAATATTAAGTGGGCAGACCGCCTGAAACAGGCAGGCATTCATGTTAACTGTGGTGTGCTCGGTGTAAAAACCCATTGTAAAACCATCCAGGTGGTGCGCCATGAAGAAGGTGTTTTGCGCCGCTACTCACACTTTGGTACGGGCAATTATCATGCTGGAACAGCGCGGTTGTACAGTGACGTAGGGCTGCTTACCTGCGACGAAGTACTCGCCGATGATCTCGCTAATTTATTTAATTACCTGACAACTCGCTGGAGCATAGGTGAAGACTATTCTCAAATGTTGATCGCGCCGCAGGCAATTAAAAAAACCTTGCTAGCAAATATCAAGCGTGAAATTGCTTTGCATAGCGCTGATACACCTGGGTTGCTCCGACTAAAAACCAATGCGTTGGAAGATGTTGATGTCGTCCGTGCACTGTACCAGGCGTCGCAAGCGGGGGTTAAGGTAGAGCTTTTGGTTCGCGATATTTGCCGATTGCGCCCCGGCGTTAAAGGTTTGTCAGAAAATATCAAAGTCACTAGCATCGTTGGTCGATTTCTTGAGCACAGCCGTGTCTACTTTTTTGGCAATGGTGGAAACCATGAGTACTATATTGGCTCAGCCGACTTGATGGGGCGAAATCTTGAGCGACGTGTTGAACTACTGGTGCCGGTTAACGATGCCGATGCCCGCGATCAACTGAAACTGTTGTTTAAAAATCAATTGTCGGATAACCGCAATGCGTGGCAGATGAATAGTGATGGCAGCTACCGCAAGCTCAAACCTACCGAAAATAGTGATTTTACCGACTGCCATGAGATGGCCATCCAGGCAGCATTAATTCGAATGCAAGATGAAAACAAACGAGCCGCCGCTATTAACAGCGTTCGCGACAAGCAATAAATTTAAGAGAGATACAAATAATGGCAAAAGATAAACAAGTCCTCAAAATTACCAAAAATGAAACGAAAACTGACGA
>CAZNYF010000169.1:3708-5903 GCA_964577195.1 uncultured Thiotrichales bacterium
AAAAAAGATGCCTGCGAAAAAAATATCTGGAAAGGCTAAATTGGTTGCGGCTAAGGGCGGGAAAAAAGTTGATCTAAATCCGTCCTCAATGGGTACTTCCCGTGGCATCGAATCCATGTTTCGCAATTCTTACCGTGCGCAACTGGATATGCTGGCGTTAGCGGCGATTAAGGCCAATATCATGATTTCGCTAAACGGGCTACTGGTTTCTATTTTATTGATTTCAGGGGCTTATTTCTTGAATCAGGAACCCATGTTAGTTATACCGTTAGTAGCGTTTTTGTTGACCTGTACGATAGCCATTATTTTCGCGGTGCTAGCGGCGCGTCCTGTTGTTGGCAGAAACAAGCACACACTAGAAGACTTCAGAAATGATGACGCCGACCTTCTCGTATTCGAGCAATTTGCCAAATTGCCACGCGAGGACTATCTTAGTGCGATGCAAGAAATGGTACGTAACAATGACAGGGTATACAACAATATGATTGTTCATATCCACGGCATGGGGCGAATGGCTGATTACAAGTTTAATAAACTGTATATTTCTTACAGTGCCTTTATGATTGGGTTGGTAATTAGTGTGTTGTTATTGCTAGCGGTTATTGTGAATGCGGCTATAACAGGAGCCTAACTGGGTGTGGGGCTTATCCAGGGCAGTGGTTTCGCTGCTTAGTTTTTTTGCGCTAGTTGGTTTGATGTCTGTATCCGCTTCGATTTTTGCAGCGGAGCGTCAGTCGCTTTACGGTTATTACGAGCCGTCTGGTGTTACTCAACTTGACGATGGCAGAATACTGATTGTTGAAGACGAAAAAAGTGTGCCCATTAGTTTGTTAGTGGCTAAAGGTGCACAGGGCTTTGCCGGCGAGCCGCTGCGAATGGCAGCTAATATTGATATGCTTTTTGGTAAATCTATCGTCGGTAAGTTAGATGATATGGAAGCAGTCACACTAGGCTCAGATGGTTATGTCTATGCCATTACATCGCATTCGCGTACAGCAAGGGGAAATCGCTTTAAAAAACGTGAAAAACTGATTCGCTTCAAAGTAGACGGTAATCGTGCTGTTGATGTTGGTGTTATCAAGTCCCTTCGCGATCAGATTACGGCGCTAAACCGTCATCTCGCTGATGCTGGCGATATTGTAAACGCTAGTGACGATGACCACTTCAGTATCGAAGGCATGGCTTATGATAAAGCCGAAAATCGTTTACTCATTGGTTTACGTGGCCCATTGGTTGACAAGCAGGCAGTTATCGTTGTGCTACCCGACCCACAATCGGCATTTGAAAAAAAAACCTCAGACAATTTAATCAATAATAAAGTTATCTACCTTGATCTGGATGGTGGCGGAATTCGTGCGTTGGCGTTTGCTCCAGAACTTGACGGTTTTCTAATTATTTCCCGTAAACAAAAAAAAGGTGCGGCATTCAAGCTTTGGCTATGGAGCGCCAACGATGAACAGTCCCCGCGCCGCATCAGGATTGAGAAAAAATTTAATTTAAAAAAAGCTGAAGGTGTGACGCCGGTACGTCACCATGGAGTTGAAAAAATAATGTTGGTATTTGACAGCGGGCATAAATTTCGTGGCAACTATGCTGATTTTGTGCTGTTGTCCTATGACGAACTGAAAATCGAGGCAGCGAAGTAGTGAGTTGGCGCCGTTTAGCAAAGTGGTTAATTGCGCTCACCACTATAGTATTATCTTTGTTGCTGTCGACCGCTAGTCTGGCAGACAGTGCAGTAGTACCAGCAGCAGGCGCCAACGAGCCTAGTGTTAAAAGCGTACCTAGTGCAAAAGAACTGTCTCACAAACAGGACGAACGACGCCCCGATGAACAGTTTCAGATTACTTTGTTTGGCAGACCGCTAACCATTGGTGGCGAATACGAATTTGGACCGGTTCATCGTAGAAATTTTTCTCTGGGTAGGCGTGATGATGATCTGCTCCGGCTTGACCAAGAGTTGGAGTTGGAGCTTTTTTATCAGTGGTCAGCAGATATCAATGTGTTTTTGCAAGGAAAATACAAGCATCGCAATAACCTTTATGTGGAAGGTAAGCCGTCAAGTATTGACGACAGGGTAGAACGAGGTGAGGCATGGATCTATTGGTCTAATTTATTTGATGGCCACTGGGGAATACAACTTGGACGTCAAAACATTGAAGAAAAACGCGAATGGTGGTGGGAAGATGATCTTG
>CAZNYF010000170.1:0-5792 GCA_964577195.1 uncultured Thiotrichales bacterium
GCTCGACATGGAACAACCATGGCTTCACAGCAATGCCTTGTTCTGAACACGTTGGGTTGCGCTGACCCATCAAAGCAACATTGTTAGAGTACTAACCTTTTCCTCGAGTTCGCGCGCGGTTTTTCTTGCCATTGGTCAACTTGACTTGTTTTTCGATGAACTTAGCCACCATGCCTCCGATATCTTTGCCAGTAGCCGCTTCTATTCCTTCTAACCCTGGCGATGAATTCACCTCCATAACAACCGGGCCTCGTTTGGAACGCAGAAAATCAACACCGCAAAGATTCAATCCCATCACTTTAGCCGCCAACATGGCTGTTGCGCGCTCTTGAGGTGTGATTCTCACTAAACTCGCGGATCCACCGCGATGCAAGTTGGAGCGAAAATCGCCTTCCTTGGCAGTCCGCTTCATCGCAGCAATGACACGTCCACCGACCACCAGGCAACGGATATCCTCACCATTTGATTCCTTAATATATTCCTGTACCAGGATATTCACCTTTAAACCCATAAATGCCTGCAATAGACTTTCTGCAGCCTGCTGTGTTTCTGCCAGCACCACGCCAATACCCTGAGTACCCTCTAGCAGTTTTATGACTACCGGAGCACCACCAACCTGGTCAAGCAAATTGCCGATATCTCCGGGTTTACTGGCAAACCCGGTAATCGGCATTCCCACGCCACGACGAGACAAAAGCTGCATAGAACGCAATTTATCACGCGAACGGCTGATGGCTACCGATTCATTGAGTGGGTACACACCCATCATTTCAAACTGTCGTAACACTGCTGTACCGTAAAAAGTGACCGAAGCGCCAATACGCGGAATGACTGCATCAAAACCAGTCAACTCTTTACCATCAAAATAGATACTTGGATGTCGAGTGGTGATATTCATATAACAACGCAATACATCTAAAACATGGACTTCGTGTCCTCGATTTTGACAACTTTCTACCAGTCTTTTGGTTGAATAGAGTTTTTTATTTCTCGATAAAATAGCTATTTTCATAATTTATGTTCTCAAAGCCTGCCATTCATTATTTCTGCTCACTATTTAACTTCTGGCTCTTTTTTACTTGCCACAATCGAATCTGCCACCAACCCCTCCGCATCATGAAACGCATCTACCCTTGCTGCGGCTTCTGCTGGACGACTAAAATTTGCAATATGAAATAACGCATCGCCCTCATTCACTAAAGGTAAAGTAGAACGCCCAATAACAATGCCATCATTTTCAGCACGAATTTCCTGCTCCTGATCACCAAACGGAGCCGCGATCACACCGAGTAATGTTTTGCATTTGACCCGATCGCCGAGTGCCACATGAGTACGGAAAATACCACCTTGTGGGGAGCGTACCCAACCACGTTTAGTGGCCATGAGCGGAAGTTTGCGCGGTTTTTTACGTTTGCTGACTAACTTTTTAAGCATCCCGACTTCGCGCATGACATTGACGATGCCAGAAACCCCACCACGTATTGAAACTTCATCAAAACACAAAGCCTCACCGGCTTCATACACCAGCATATTGATATTTCTTTTATTCGCACAGGCACGCAAAGTCCCTTTACCGGCTTTAATATTGACCATAACCGGCACCCCAAATGCTTTTGCCAGTCGCAAAGTTTCGGGGTTTTCAAGGTCTGCTCGAATTTGTGGCAAATTACTTCGATGGATTGCGCCAGTATGCAAATCAATACCGTAATCACAATGGCTAACGATTTCTTTATAAAACAAACGCGCTAATCGCGATGCCATCGACCCCCCTTCGTTACCGGGAAAACAGCGATTCAAATCACGGCGATCAGGTAAATAGCGGGAATGATTTAAAACACCAAAAACATTCACAATTGGCACAACAATCAGAGTACCGTGTAATGCGCTGATTGCCCGCAGTTGTAACAGCCGACGAATGATTTCAATTCCGTTAAGTTCATCACCGTGAATTGCTGCACAGATAAAAAGACACGGACCAGCACGGCGACCATTGATGACATGAATCGGCATTTCAATCTTGGTGTGTGTATAGATCACGGCAACCGGTAATGAAATTCGCTTACGCTCACCTGGGCGAACGGTGGTATCACCAATTTCTATTACGCGTTTGTTAAGCTCGAACTTCTTTGCGGGGGTTGCCATAAATTCTCCAGATTATTTTTAGTTTTCCATTTTCTGCATAGCCTACTTGCAGTTAAACTACACTTAATACTTACCTATAGATGCTTTTTTACCAGGATGCGAAAACTAATACTTGCTGCCATCTTCATACTTCCTAATATCACAGGATGCTCACCGCAAGTTTTAGGGGGCATTGAAATGGCTCAGGTATTACCTTCGCAACTGATTTTTGCGGCTAAAATGGACACGGGTGCAGACCATTCTTCGATTAATGCAAACAATATTAAAATATTCAGCCGCGAGGGAAAACAGTGGGTTCAATTTGATATCAAAAATCAACGAGGAGAATCTGCAACACTCGAGCGGCCTCTAGTCCGAATTGCAAAAATCAAACGTCACACCAGTGCAGCTGATCAGCGTCCAGTTGTTCATCTTAAGTTTTGCCTTCACAAAACATGCCGAATTGCAGAGACCAACTTGGCTGATCGAAGTCGGTTTGATTATTCTTTATTAATTGGCCGTAGTGCGATGGGAGAAGATTTTATTATTGCACCGTCAAAACGAAATACGCGACAGCCAAGCTGTGATAAAAAGTGCCTTTAGTACTCCAACAAGTTTGTATTGATGCGTGAGTGAGTCATCAAGCGGTTAGATATCTAACTTTTCACTTTTCTTAAAGATCTTTCCCATCAATTAACCGGGATATTTTTTGCTCGTAATCTTCTTCATTCTGATAGAGTTTTAAACACTCTGTCGCGACCGTTTCCCAGTGCTTTTCACTTTCCAAAACAATGGCTTCTAACTCGCTCGACGAATTTGTTTCTGACCAATGCTGGTACGCCTTAATTAACCCAGGTTGCAGCTTTTTACGTAACGGGGTGAGCATCCCAAAATAGAAATGTAGATAATGGGGTTGCCCGCGTTGAAGAATTTTTTTCAGTGTAGAGAGTGCGTCTGCCAAATTATCCCGAACGGCACGCAAACGAATTTCAGCAGGCAGCCCGGAAACACTCTGGAGTAATTTTTCCCATTCTTCTGAGAGTATTTCACCAGCGGCCAGCTCACCTGTTTCATGCCAGAGAATCACTTCAATTTGATCCTCGGTAAGCTGATTGAGCCCGGCATTCAAATTCTCTTCCAGCTCGTAGAATGCCAGCGCTTTGCCCATGGCATTATCAGCTTCGTTCCAACGCCACTCCTGAACCCGCTCCCAAAGCAACCGGCGCAATGCCTCTCGGCGCAAAAACACCGTACCATCACGAGTCATCGCAGGAGGAGCGGTTAAATCACGGGCAAGCTCCTTCCCGGCAATTAAGATTCGATCACCACCCATCTGACGGCGTTCATGCACATGCGCGAGGAAAAAATGCGCCACAGAATTCACGCCAAAGCCACCGCTGTAGATCAAGTCATCATCGGCTAGCGCGGTATTGATTGCATCCTGATCAAATGGGTCATATCGATTGCCATTGATTTCTATGGCTGCATAGTCATGATCCTCAATATTTTCCCAATCATGCTCGCGCTTTTTAACCCATTCACCTAAAGCATCACGGTCCAAATCCTCATCAAACCCAAGCCCTTGTTCCCAACGAAATAATTCGCGCATTTTCATCAAATAGGTACAGAGCGTATAGCTACCCGCATGGCGAGCATCCGAGATGTGGCAGTTCGTTTGAACAGCCTCGATAAGTTGTTGATGTGCTGCGGGCATAGCTCTCCAGTAACAGCGACAATAGAAGTGGTATCAAGCCTGAGTCAGTATTTATGCTAATCTGCAAAAAATCAACAATACAGGTAAAACCTCATGGCAATGAGATTAAAGACTAAGTGGGCCAATCAGGACAAAGAACGGACTATCGAAGAAATCGCAGGCGCACTCGCTTTTACTGTCTGGCGTATCGCTATGCAAGGCGTATTGAATTTGGAAAATGAAAATTTTCAGACAGACACCCAATCACAACGCGTTGATATTGCAGAAGAGTTTGCTATCTTCATCATTCATCTAACGGATCGAATGTCCTATGAAGAGCTGACCAACGAACAACGTATGGCTTTTATCAAAGCACTGGCTTTGAAAATGGCAGAATTTGACGAAGACAATCGCCAGGAAACTGATGGACCGGATGGTGATTACGGCAATGCCTTTATCTCATTGCTAAATCAGCGTATGGAAGATTATTCTGATTGCACCTGGTCAGCCACTGATGGGCCAGGGTTTTCCATGACCCGAACCTTTGGAGATCATGTCACCAGTAGAGTGGGAGAACGCGACAAAAAATGGGTGACCACTTACGTTCAGGATATTGAGACACCTGAGGCGGAAGAAACTTTGAAAAAAGCGCTTAAAGCACTGATGGGTTGGGAGCTGTAGACACTGGCTGTACGTCGGGCGTCGTCTGCGGAGATGTCGATGAGTTTTTGTGATCCGGACAAAAAAATACCTGCTGGAGCATTGCTCCAGCAGGTATCTATGACGTACTGATTGGGGAGTTACTTCGCCCAGGAATCAAATCCGTCAGTTTTCTTAGCTTGGCCATCTTCAAAGCCCGCTGAGTAAGCATCTGTAAGACGCTGTTCTTCACGCTCAGGATGACCCAGATAACCGCCCTGCCAGCCGATGATGTAATCCTGGTCTACGCCTTTGTCTTCCATCGCATTAGTCGTGTCATGATAATCTTGATTCATAATTCAGATACTCTTGTTCTATCAGGTTAAAAATTCGTCAGAGGTATATACAACATTCATTCTGATGATACAACCCCTATCTATTCGTCCATCGTAACGGAACTGTTTGAAAGGCTAAATATCTCTCTAGAGAGAGCAAAAACAGACCTTTAGCTAAGATCAGCACCTGATTCAGCCAATGACCTGTAACAACGGTTATCGTGCTCAGTCTCCAGGTTGTGAGCACCCGATTTTCTAGCGTGGTGGAGCGAACCAAATCGGCATTAATCAAGACTTGGGAGTATCGGCGGCGCTACCGTATTTTTTGGAGAATCTGAAAGTACTTTTTTTGGGCAGCTGGAAAACAACTCCAACCTTTATTTTGGCATTCGTTATACGTTTAAGAATTAAGGCATCATCTTGAAGATGTGTCAGCTACAATTAATCTTTTGTTAGAAGTACCAGATCCAGCCCGGCAGCCTGTAAATACTGCTTTTCCTGTTCTATATCCAGTTGCGTTAGCGGCCGATCTTCGAGCCATTGAGGTTCAAACCCTATCTCTAGTATTTCTTCCTTTTTCCATTGCACCGTTTCGATTGCGATTAAATCATTAGATCGTTCTCGACATAAGATCAATGCCAGACGGAGTAACAGTAGCAATTTTTGTAAGCGCTGCCGGTCAGCGTTTGCCAGATTATCGAGGTATTTTGCGGGAATTTTACGCCGTTGCAGACGAATTAATGTTGCCAGAAACTTTTGTTCGCGCTTCGAAAACCCGGGTAAATCAGCATGTTCAATCAGATACGCACCGTGTTTGTGATAGTGGCTACGTGCTACTGCACACCCAACTTCATGTAGTTCGGCTGCCCACAATAGCATTGCAATTTCAGACTGGGGAAGCGCCAGGTTTTCTCCTCCAGTATCAATCAACTGGACCAGTAAGCGCATCACGCGTTCTGCCTGAGATGAATTGATATGGAAACGCTGAAACAGGTTGTCGATGG
>CAZNYF010000171.1:0-5788 GCA_964577195.1 uncultured Thiotrichales bacterium
AGTATTTGCATAAGGAATGAGTCCATAGAGTGTTCTCACCTTGTAATCAGGCGTTAGCAATCAGTTCGCTATGTCGCGAGAAGCGCTATGATTAAGCTATCGTTTTGACTTAGGGCATCTCTAAAAATAGAAGTGCCCCGAGCCTCTTGGTGGAGCGTACTTGAGTAAGAAATCAAGCCCTTAAGAATGAAAACCTCGTAAGGATAAAAATCCCCGGATGAACCGGGGATCTTAATTTCATGAAATTTAAGATCTATCTCTAAATCTCAAATTTCTCCAGCTTCTGTTCAACTGATTCATTCTTTAGCGTCACATAGCTTGGCATGCCGTTATCTTCATAAGGAGGATACGCTTCGCCTTGAATTAATGGCTGAAGATACTCTCTGCATGCGTCGGTGATACCAAAACCATCGTCTGAAATATATTCAGCGGGCATCATTTTTTCGACGTTGGCGACTTCAGATAAAGGTGCTTTGCCGATTTTCCATTCGTAGGGCTTGCTGGAAATACGCTCAATGGTTGGCATGATGGAATTATCGCCTTCCAGTGCCATTTCAACGCCTGCCTTGCCCAATGCGTAAGCTTGCTCAACATCGGATTTGGATGAGAGGTGACGTGCTGCGCGTTGCAGGTAATCGGCGACTGCCCAGTGAAATTTGTATCCCAGCTCGTCTTTGATCATGTTGGCAACGACGGGTGCTGCGCCACCGAGTTGCGCATGGCCGAATGAATCGCGGGTACCTTGTTCGGCGAGGAATTTGCCGTCAGGCCAGTGAACGCCTTCGGAAACAACGATGCTGCAATAGTCGTACTTATCAACTTTGGCTTTGACTTGTGCCATGAATTTGTCTTTGTCGAATTCAACTTCGGGGAACAGGATGAGTACAGGGATATCGTTGTTCTCATCGGCTGCCAATCCGCCTGCTGCGGCTATCCAACCTGCGTGACGCCCCATGACTTCGAGGACGAAGATTTTAGTGGAGGTTTTCGCCATTGAGCGAACGTCGTAGCTGGCTTCCAGCGTGGAGACGGCAATGTATTTGGCAACAGAGCCAAAACCTGGGCAGTTGTCTGTGATCGGTAGATCGTTATCAACTGTTTTCGGTACGTGGATCGCTTGTATGGGGTAGCCCATTTCCTCGGAAAGCTGGGAGACCTTGTAGCAAGTGTCAGCTGAGTCGCCGCCACCGTTGTAGAAAAAGTAGCCGATGTCGTGGGCTTTGAAGACTTCGATCAGACGCTCATATTCGCGCTTGTTTTTTTCCAGGCTTTTTAGCTTGAAGCGGCAAGAACCAAATGCGCCGGAAGGCGTGTGCATGAGTGCGGCGATATCTTCATCAGATTCTTTGCTGGTGTCGATCAGGTCTTCGGTGAGTGCGCCGATGATGCCATTGCGACCAGCATAAACGGTGCCGATTTTGTCGGGATGCTTGCGGGCTGTTTGGATCACTCCACAAGCGGATGCGTTGATGACGGATGTGACGCCACCAGACTGTGCATAAAATGCATTTTTAGGCATGATAAAAACTCCGTAAATTATAAATGTAGGAGCGGCGCCCCGCCGCGATAAGCTTATGTGATCAGTGAGAGCAAAGCTTTCGCGGCGAGGGCGCCGCTCCTACGGGTTAATATGATTTAAGCGTTGAGGCTTTTGTAATAGTTGATGAGAATTTCTGCCACTTCCGGGCGAGAGAATTCTTTTGGCGGTGCTTTGCCTTCGCCGAGCATTTCTCTGACCTTGGTACCGGAAAGCAGCACAAAGTCATCTTTCTCGTGATCAGGCGCTTCGCTCATCATCACAACCTTGTTCAATTTCTTGGAGTAGGCGGTGTGATCTGCGCGGAAAATTTCGATATCCAATGCGCCTTCAGGCACTTCGTTATCGAAAATAGTCTGTGCATCGAATGCACCATAGTAATCGCCAACACCCGCGTGATCGCGACCAATAATGAAATGCGTCGCGCCCATGTTCTGACGGAAAACGGCGTGTAGCACGGCTTCGCGAGGGCCGGCATATAACATGTCGAAACCGTAACCGGTGACCATCACGCTGTTAGGCGGAAAGTACAGATCGGCCATTTTGCGAATCGCCTCATCACGAACATCCGCAGGGATATCGCCAGCCTTGAGCTTACCGAGCAACATGTGGATAACCAGACCATCGCAACCGAGACGATCCATTGCCATGTGGCAAAGCTCTTCGTGTGCCAGATGCATTGGGTTACGGGTTTGGAAAGCAACGATTTTCTTCCAGCCGTTAGCTTCAATATCATTGCGAATTTCTACCGCTGTCTTAAATGTATCCGGGAAATCAGTTTCGAAGTAAGAATAGTTCAGCACTTCGATCGAACCTGAAATCGCAAAGTTACCGACGCTTAGAAAAGCTTCAACACCGGGGTGCTCTGCATCTTCGGTGCCATAAATCTTGTTAGCCATGCCTTTGAGCTGCTCATCGGAGATTTCTTCGATAGCATCAACGTCCATTACAGCCACTACAGGGTTGCCGTCTACATTAGGATCACGCAGTGCGATACGCTTGGCATCCTTGATATCCGAGACATCGGATACCATGTTCAAAACAGGTGTTGGCCAGAACGTACCATCCGTCATTTTCATGGAATCGCAAACGCCCTGAGCGTCAGCCACATTCATATAGCCAGTCAGCGGGTTAAAGTAACCACCACCGAGCATTACGGCATTGGCGGCCGCAGCGGAACTCACAATAATGGAAGGCAGACCTTCAGCTTCTTTAGTCAGTGCCTGATGTTTCTCGGTGTCGGAAACAAACAGCGGATTTAGCTCATCTGAGCCTAATGGTTTGATCATGGTAATCCTCAATATCAATCGCAAAAGCAGGGAAGCGGAGTTTCAGGTTGTGACGTAGCTGTCTGATTGAGTATCGGCAGACCAAAACCAAAACTTCGCGCACGAAAATTGGGCGTGATTGTGCCCGATTTAGCCGTCTTCTTCCAGTTTCACGCGAACGGGTAGCGCTAAAAATTCATGAATGATCATTTTGACTGCAGAATCTACAAGAACAACATCGCTAAGGCGAAGCAATAGTCCCGCTATTACAGTAGCTTAGCGACGCCCTTTTAAAAACACTGAATCTGCTTCAGCCAGATTTATTTAGAGATGCCGAAATCTAAAATTTAAGGGAAATGAATATCGAGGCGGAGTTCAGTTGAACCAGCTACCTTGGTCGTGGTTTTGTGAGCCATGATCATGTCTAGGAGGCTGTCTGAGAATAGAGAACCTACTGCAAATCCCTCAGAAACCATTAACTGAGCTTATCAAAATCGTTAAATAGACCCGCTATTCGCCTCTTTTGATAAACCCATTTAATGGCTCCTGAGTGATTTTCGCTACGGCTCCTATTCTCGGACAGCCTCCTAGCGGTGGAGCCTCGAGAGTGGAAGAAATGTACACTACGTGGGAACATGAACTATTTAAAATCAATTATCAGACTTGATCCAAGGATAAAAAATTATGAGTGTTGGCAATACGAAAGAGGCTGCAGCAGATACCTCCGCTGTTTGGCAAAACCATGTATCCATCCCAGATACACCGGAAGGTTTTACGCTGAGGACAACCTATCCTACCAACCCTAATGGCGCGGAAGTGATGCTGGAACGTTGGGACGCAGGTTCAGAAGAACCGCCACACTCTCATCCTGGTGATGATATGACTGTTGTGGTTGAAGGGAAAATGTCAATCCAGTTTTTTACGAAATTGGCTGGAGAGCTTGTACCCGACGGCGCGCAAATTATCATCAATAAGGGTGATACCGGCTATATCAAAGCTGGTCGGATTCATGATGCCAAATATATTGAGAACTGCAAGTTGGTCTATGTCCACGATAAAGCTTTTGGATTTACCGCTGAAGGCGATTAATCTGGTGTTAATGTTTTTGATTTCGCGGTGCGAATCTACACTTTTAAATAAACCCGGCCTTGCTCAAGGCACACGGGAATAAGTTCTCTGTTTTGTCAGTTTTTCCAGACGAGCGTGCTAACCGTTTGGCTGTATGATGTTAAAGTATCAAAAGTAACATTATTATTGTTGTAAGGGATTCTTGATTGATATTTTTTATTTTAGTAATTGGTCACACGCTAAAATGCACGCTTACAAAATTTTGTAATGAGTATCTCATTTTAACGAGTGGTGATCGAATAATGTTATACCTTGTCCAAGTGACTTAAAAAATAAAAATATCGCACGTTTAGTGAAGGAGAAATAACAAGTCAACCTACGTAGTCATGTCTATTATTCGTCAGTTTAACTGCCATAGATGACTAAAATAAGAATAAAAAAAATAGATTCAAAGTCGTATTAAAGTATTTATTTTAATACAACCAATAAAACTTCAGGGGAAGTAATTTGAGAACAAACCTAAATTTATCGGTTTTATGCGCTGTGCTGTTAATTCAGCCAGTGAGTGCGGGTACCGCAAAAACAACGGTAGGAGTTGCTGCGTATGGTGAACGATCTGCACCACTCGATCATTCAGACTCATCCAATGTTAGAGACGCAATTAAAATTCCAAAAGGTGTCGTGTTTAAACCAGAGACTTTATTCCGTTCGGTAAGTGGCTTTGGAGATAACTGGTGTACTACTTGGGCAGCTGATAATAGCCAAATAACTTCTATGGATGATGGTAGCTGGGTTTCCGGGGATCCTACCTTCCATAACATGACGTACCGAATCGAGGGTGATGCAGATGATTTTACGCGATCCAGAATTGCCGGCTACCCCGAATTTCTCTATGGCAACGAAGATCAGCCCGGTTGGTTTGGTTATGGCATTGTTGCTATTAATGAGACCATTTATTCGATGGTTTCGAGAACCCCGAGTAATACATTTCAAGGCCCATTTCGTGGCGTAAAAATGCTGAAATCGACTGACAATGGTCAGTCGTGGTACCGCGTGAA
Organism: uncultured Thiotrichales bacterium; assembly: GCA_964577195.1. Taxonomy (GTDB): domain Bacteria; phylum Pseudomonadota; class Gammaproteobacteria; order UWMA-0217; family UWMA-0217; genus HyVt-560. Next base: position 4,932 of record CAZNYF010000171.1, read on the forward strand.
TAAAAATGGCGATACACGTTTGGTGTCCCCGTCAGATGATGCAGCACGCAATAGTCTTGCTGCCGACGATATGTTTTTTATGGAAGAATTTGGTAGAACCGCCCATGGGCAAACGGCGTATCCGTTTTCCTGGGTCTCTTTTGTACAAAACGGGCAAGCCGCGAGTGCCTCTCCGGATGGATATATCTATATTTACGCACCGGAAAGCTCTCAGGCAAATCAATTATTGCTTGCTCGCGCCAAAGAAGAGGAATTTGAGCAACGCGATAACTGGGAATACTTCAAGCAATGGAATGGCAGCACCCCGGTCTGGACACGTGATATTAGCCAACGTGGCAATGTGCTTGTTTATCCGGAGAAGAACAGTAAAGGCCAAGATTTCAGTTGGTATTCCTGGCTCCCCTCTGTGGTCTGGAACGAAGGGTTGGGTGTTTACGTAATGGCTAATGGCGGTGTCTACGCTAAGAATTACAACTGGGATTGGCTGGATGTTAGCGGTAGTCTCGGGTTTTGGTATTCAGAAAACCCTTACGGTCCGTGGACGCAGTTTTACTATACCGATCATTTCATTGTTGACGATCCCGCCAATAGGACGTATCAACCAAAATTATCTCCAAAATGGATCAGTGATGATGGTGAAGAGATGGTGCTGATTTGGTCCGATGCAATGGCCAATGAAGATGGTCAGACACATACAGTGAACTACCGCTGGAATCAGATGAAAATTGATCTGGTGATTGAATAGTTCAGCCTAACTAAATATTCTCCAGGTAATGTTTTCTCGCTAGAGTAAATCCCGCCATTGTTGGCGGGAGCCTTTTGCGGTTTAAGTATTACTACTCAGTAATATTTCTGTG
>CAZNYF010000172.1:0-3097 GCA_964577195.1 uncultured Thiotrichales bacterium
AGCATTGGTCACTGAGCAAGATGAAGTGATGCTGATCACTAATGGTGGTGTGTTAGTGCGTACCCGGGCTGATGGTATTTCGGTGATGAGCAGGAATACGCAGGGTGTGACTTTAATTCGTCTTGGAAAAGGAGAAGCACTGGTTGAGGTTGAGCGCATCGAAAACCTTGGTGGAGATGAAGAGGATGAGGCAGAAGATGAGTCATCCGAGCCATCAGCAGATGATGCTTCGTCAGAGCCGGATTCAGATTCAGAGCCTGATTCAGATTCTGATCAGTCCTAACAAACTTCTACGGTGTCTGTGAGATTATGCATCTCACAGACACTAATTTTTTAATTCAAATCTTTTAATCACTCATGAGCAGAATATTTAATTTTAGCGCTGGGCCAGCCATGTTGCCGGCAGCAGTGCTCAAACAGGCACGCGAAGAACTTTTAGATTGGCAGGACAGCGGCATGTCTGTCATGGAAATGAGCCACCGGGGCAAGCAATATCTCTCGATTGCGGAACAGGCAGAAGCCGATTTACGGGAGATTTATGCGATTCCTGATAATTACAAAGTGTTGTTTTTACAAGGTGGCGCCAGCGCGCAATTTTCAGCAATTCCGATGAATTTGTTGCAGGGTAAAACGCAGGCTGATTATGTCAACACGGGTGCATGGTCAAAAAAAGCCATCGTCGCCGCCAAAAATTATTGTGATGTGAATGTGGTCGCCAGCAGTGAAGATAGCAAGTTCACAACCATTCCAGCTTATGATACTTGGTCAATGAATGCGGATGCCGCCTATTTGCATTTCACCCCTAACGAAACAATTGGCGGCGTGGAATTTCACCACTTACCGGACACAGGTGATGTGCCATTAATTGCGGATATGTCGTCTACGATCTTATCCCGCCCGATTGATATTTCTCGCTACGGATTAATTTATGCCGGAGCGCAAAAAAATATCGGCCCAGCTGGATTAACGCTGGTAATTGTTCGTGAAGATTTAATTGGCGATGCGGATGCAGGGTTAACGAATGTTTTGAATTATAAAATTCAGGCAGATGCAGGTTCCATGATTAATACCCCGCCAGCGTATGCCTGGTATTTTGCAGGCTTGGTCTTTAAGTGGATTAAAGACCAAGGCGGTCTGGATACTGTCGCTAAAATTAATCTGCGCAAAGCAAATAATTTATACGCCGCGATTGACGGCTCTGATTTTTATGCCAATCCTGTTGAGCCTGAGCATCGCTCCTGGATGAATATACCGTTTACACTCGCGGATGCCGCGCTCGATGGGGCTTTTCTGGAAGGCGCAGCCGCAGCCGGTCTAATGACCTTAAAAGGTCATCGCTCAGTCGGTGGTATGCGCGCCAGTATTTATAATGCGATGCCGGAAGAAGGGGTGAATGCATTGATTTCATTTATGCAGGAGTTCGAGCAGCAGCATGGATAAATTTAAAATTCTTACATTAGATAATATTGCCACTAGCGGCCTGGAGCGCTTGCCACTGGATAAATACGAAGTATCATCTGAATGCTCAGCACCTGATGGCATTATTTTACGTTCATTTAAAATGCACGACATGGAAATCCCAGAATCTCTGCTGGCGGTTGGACGTGCTGGCGCAGGGGTGAATAATATCCCGGTTGATAAAATGAGCAGCCTGGGTATTCCTGTGTTTAATGCACCTGGTGCCAATGCCAATGCAGTTAAAGAGCTGGTTATTTCTGCGATGCTCATGGGTTGCAGAAATATCGCTCAGGCAAAAGATTATGTCAGCGACCTTAAAGGCGATAACGCGGCAATCTCCAAACAGGTCGAAAAAGGAAAAAAACAATTCGGTGGTTTTGAGCTGCCGGGTAGAACGCTCGGTGTTATCGGTTTGGGCGCTATCGGTGTTCAAGTTGCCAACGCTGCGCGTGCACTCGGTATGCACGTCATCGGTTTTGATCCTTCTATTACTGTTCGGCGTGCCTGGGAATTATCGGCAGAAGTGGCTTCTGCGCAGAGTGTCGATGAAGTGCTGGCAAAGTCGGATTTTCTTACTTTCCATGTGCCCTTGATTGAATCCACCAAAGATTTAATTAATGCAGAACGGTTGGTGGGGATGAAAGATAATGTCGTTATTATCAATTTCGCACGCCAGGGTATCGTCAATGATGAAGCGGTATTGGCAGGTCTTGATAGTGGTAAGGTTTACAGCTATATCTGCGATTTTCCCAGCAATGAATTAATTGCCCATCCGCGTGTGGTGGCGTTGCCGCATCTTGGTGCATCTACACGTGAAGCAGAAGACAATTGCGCGATTATGGTTGCGGATCAATTGCAGGATTATTTAGAACATGGCGTGATTCGCAATTCTGTGAATTTCCCTGAGATTACGCTGGAACGCTCAGGTCAATCCAGAATTGTTATTGTTAATGAAAACCGCCCCGACATGCTCGGTCAGATTTCTCACGAACTGGGTCAATCCGGCATGAATATTACGCGTATGCGTAATGAGTCCAAAGGTGATATTGCCTGTACCTTGGTAGACGTTGATCAAAAAGCGGAAAATGGTTGTTGCTCCAAACTGGCAGATATTGATGGTGTACTAAAAGTCCGGATTGTATGATTTTCGTTGAAAGCACTTAATTTTTGTCACTTATCTGGAATGATGACAACGCTAATCAAAAGTAAATATTTAAGAATGGAATAATTTTCTCCCTATGACAGACGAAAAATCGCTTGATAAATTACGTATAGAAATTGATTCTCTGGATAAAAAAATCCTCGAATTAATTAGCCAGCGTGCGCGCTGTGCCCAACAAGTTGCCACGGTAAAACGAGATGCGGATGAAACCGCTGCATTTTATCGTCCAGAGCGCGAAGCGGATGTTCTGCGCAAAATTAAACAAGCCAATCCTGGTCCGTTGGATGATGAAGAAATGGCGCGGTTATTTCGTGAAATCATGTCAGCTTGTTTGGCATTGGAAGAGCGTCAGACTATCGCTTATTTCGGCCCCGAAGGTACTTTCACGCAGGCAGCGGCGTTAAAGCATTTCGGCCATTCGGTGCATACCAAACCCGTTAATGCCATCAGTGAAGTATTTCGTGAAGTGGAATCACG
>CAZNYF010000172.1:3197-5652 GCA_964577195.1 uncultured Thiotrichales bacterium
GCCGCGATCGCCGGAGAAGTGGCTGCAGAGTTGTACGGGCTGACAATGCTGCAACGCAATATTGAAGATAATCCTGAAAACGTCACGCGCTTTTTGGTGATTGGTCGCCAAGCAGTAGATTCGAGCAAGGATGATAAAACCTCTATTTTAGTTTCCGCGCACAATCGCCCCGGCTCATTACATAGTCTGTTATCTCCCTTTGCGGATAATAATGTCAGCTTGACGCGCATCGAGTCGCGTCCCTCACGAGGCATAAATTGGGAATATGTTTTTTTTCTTGATCTGGAAGGGCATCAGGATGACGACAATATCAAGCGCGCATTAAAAACGCTTGAAAGCTCTGTGCAAATGGTCAGAGTGCTTGGCTCTTATCCTCGCGCAGTGCTTTAGTTTTTATGTCTAACTCTTTTGCAAAATTAGCAACCGTCGGCGTTCAAGGGCTGCATCCATACCAGCCGGGTAAACCCATAGAAGAATTGCAACGTGAATTCGGATTAAGCGAAATAATAAAACTCGCATCCAACGAAAACCCGCTCGGCTCCAGCCCCAAAGGTCGCGATGCAGCGCAGGCCGTTATTGGCGGTTTGAATATTTATCCCGACGATATTGGTTTTGGTTTGCGCCAGACTTTAGCGACGCAACTGAAAGTGTCGCCAGACATGGTAACCCTCGGTAGTGGCTCCAGCGATGTCATTGATATGGTCTCCCGCAGTTTTCTTCAACCGGGGAAAAATGCCGTTTTTTCCGCCCACGCATTTGCGATGTATTCCATCTACACGCAGGCATCCGGCGCTACCGCGAAAATAGCCGCTGCGCTACCTGCTGATCACGCCAGCATGCCGTATGGACATGATTTAAATGCGCTGGCGGATCAGGTGGACGCGAATACCGCTGTGGTTTTTATTGCCAACCCGAATAACCCAACCGGCGGCTGGCTGGATAAAGGCAGCCTGAAATCTTTTATAGCTGCATTACGGGAAGACATTATTGTCGTGCTCGATGAAGCCTATTTTGAATATGTGCAGCACTCGAATTTTCCCGATGGCGTTAGTTGGGTCAATGAATTCCCCAATTTAATTGTGACCCGCACGTTTTCAAAAATATACGGCCTCGCGGGTTTAAGAGTTGGCTATGGTATTTGCTCAGCAGAATTAACAAGCGTGATAAATCGAGTGCGTCATCCTTTTAATGTCAACAGCGCAGCACTCGCAGCGGCAGACGCCGCGCTGGATGATCATGACTTTCTTAAGCGAAGTATTGAAAATAATGCAAATGGGTTTCAACAATTAAGCGCTGCTTGTGAAGCACAAGGGCTGGCATTCATCCCATCTGTCGCAAATTTTCTCTGTATTGATATGGGTCGAGAAGCTGCGCCAATTTTTGATGCCTTATTAAGAGAAGGCGTGATTGTTCGCCCAGTCGGTAATTATGCATTACCCAATCATTTGCGCGTAACCATTGGCACAAAAAAAGAAAATACACGCTTTATAAATGCGCTGGAAAAGGTATTAACGTGATCAATCGCCTTTGTCTGATCGGTGTCGGTTTGATCGGAGGTTCTCTTGCATTATCGCTGCGCGAAGCGGGTTATTGTCAAAATATTATCGGCGTAGGGCGCAATCCTGATAATTTAAAAGATGCGCTCGATTTAAATATTATCGACGAAGCCAGCCACGATGTTGCAACCGCAGTCGCAGATGCAGATATGGTCGTTTTAGCCGCACCCGTCGGCGCAACAGAATCACTGGTAAAGCAATTCAAAGATCAATTAAAGCCTGACGCAATACTTACCGATGTTGGCAGCGTCAAAGGCGACGTGATCCAGCAGATAGAACGCGCCTGCGGAAAACCCCTGGCTAATTTTGTACCCGGCCATCCCATCGCCGGCACAGAAAACAGCGGCGCAAAATCCGCATTTCCCGAATTATTTAAAGACCGCAGAGTGTTACTAACCCCTGTCGAGCAAACCAACCCGCAAGCCGTAGAAAAAGTAACACAAATGTGGCAAACCACCGGCGCAATCGTCGAGCAAATGTCAGTCGATCAGCACGACAGAGTGCTAGCCGCCACCAGCCATCTACCCCACATGCTCGCGTTCGGACTCGTGGATAGCTTAGCCAAGCAAGATGAGCCCGAAGCCATCTTCCGCTACGCCGCAGGTGGTTTCCGCGATTTCACTCGCATCGCCTCCAGCGACCCGGGTATGTGGCGAGACATCTGCCTGCATAACCGCGAAGCCATCCTAGAAGCGATGAACAATTATCAAACCGACCTTGACGAACTAAAAAAAGCCATCGAAGAAAAAGACCACGATACCCTGCAAACAATCTTCTCCCGAGCCAAACAAGCCCGCGATGGGTTTATTGATTGATTACTAACCCACTAAGAACCGTAGGGTGACATATGTGTCCAAGGATGGACGGTACATAGAAAATGCAGGAGCAATTTTCTTGAA
>CAZNYF010000173.1:0-5646 GCA_964577195.1 uncultured Thiotrichales bacterium
GGACCCAGAATATTCTGTGGTTATTTTCTCGCTTAGGTTGCCTTCGGCGATTGCCACAATAGAGTGAAGAGTCTCATTAATCACTTTCTCACCAATGTCGATCAGTGCATTAATTTCTTCACTAAGACTGCGAACAAGCCCTTGTTTGTTGTCAATTGGAATACGCTGCTCAAGATTCCCCGCTTTGGCTTGAACAAGAATACCTTTGACCTCGGATTCAAGCTGCATCTCCTGTGTTTTGTTTTCCCAACCCACCACTGTACCCACACGCTGACCTTGCATATCTACCACCGGATTAGCGGAAATAACAAAGGTCTGACCGGCTAATACGATAGATGGAGATTCGCCACCAGATGCCACATTAATTAACGATTCATCTACTGAAGAACCCGCATTAAACTGATTGATATTGGTACCGATCAAGCGATTCGAGTCGAACCCTGGAATTTCGCAGCGAATATCTTTTTCATATTCTCTAAACAGGTCTTTCATCGCCGAGTTTACATAAATAATTTTGGCGCTATTATCCGTCATCATCGTTGCAGCACTCGCATTATCTAATGCAATTTTAATCTGCTGACTATCATTCGCCGTGCGCTGAATTTCACCCAGCTGTTCTTTTAAATTAGCCTGCATCGTTTTTAATGCCGTGAGTAGTTGTCCCGTTTCATCCGTTGAGTGAACATCAATGATTTGATCAAGTTGACCGTTGGCGACATTATTGGCAACCGATACGGCTTTTATAATGGGACGAGTAATACTACGGATCATCACAAAAGTGAGTACAGAGCCTAAAATTGCCGCCAAAATAGACAGGTAAATGCTGGTTTTGGAAATACTATTCGCTGTCGAAAGACTCGAGCGAGTACTGTTTTGCACATTTGTCCAAACCTGTGACTGAATCCTTGAAGATAGATCGAGTAATGAAGCAATTTTGACTTCAAGTGTTGGAACTCTAATAATATCCACTCTCTTGATATTTTGGCGGATTTTGATGAATTTAGCCTGAAATAGATCCAGGTTTGACCTAAATTCTGCCAGCCTCTCATGTTGTTGTGTTGTTGTGATAGATCCGCCGATGTAATACAGCGTGTCTTTAAGCCCATCTATTTCAAGATGCATTCTCTCAACATCGCTCTCATCATGGCTTAAAAGATAGGCATTGAATTTAGCTTTAGCCTTCACCATATGTGAGTATGCGAGGTAGGCTTCTGTACTGGCTTCGGGTTGTGCTGACAATGCAATATCATGAAGCAAACTCTCTGAACGTGGTTCTAACTCTTCATTCACCTGCCTAATCAGATCCGTATTAAGCTTCAATGTTTTCACCATTTGGCCAGTGATTAATTGATAATATGAGTTATAAATACTAACGAATTCATTGATCCTTTTTTTATCTTCATCAGAAAAATTAAGCTGTTGGCTTTCATCCTGAATCCAGGCGACACGGAGCCACTGAAGATTCAGCTGTTGTAAGAACTTCGGGTTGTGACTCTCCAGATACTTCGCAACCAGAATCTCACTCTCTCTGACAGCTTTGGCAAGACCGAGTCCTATATAGGCTTCTGGTAATCGCTCTTGGCTGATAGAAGCAACCTCATTGGCGACCTTATTTGAACCAAACCAGACATAACCCGCTACAGCAAGGGAAAGCAGTATGACGACTAATGGCGCTACCGCGATCTTGGTGCTGATCTTACTACTATTGAGCCCCAGCATTTTTGGCTCCCATTTTTTCTAACAATGCATCCGTTAACTGTCCAAAAGCACGCATATTGATCAACACTTGATCTGGTGTAGTGTGGCTTGCTGCGGAAGATTGCAGCTCTATAGTATCGTGAATATTGAGCGCAACTTTGATGCGCGTCAGCTCTGCCAGCATATTATTGGTGGCATCATAGGCTTCTGAAGGGGTGATCTTGCCTGCAGGAAAGTTACTTACTCTAACGGCTTTCATATTTAAAGCACGCTCAAGCTTCGCCAGCCGATACATATTACGGAACCCTTCAATAGTAACGTCATTGGGCGTGGCTGAACGCGGCTCTGGTTCTGATAGTGTAGCGCTATAATTAAGTGCGTTGGCTATCAGTTGCAGTTCTTCTCTGGCTTTGAGAGTCTTGTTAAAAACCTGATGCGGTTTGATGCCACCTACCAACGTATCGAGTAAAAATGAGACTTGCCAGAGCTTTTCATACACGCTGGAAGGCGTCTTGCCGATGACATTTGGCGCATTATTTAGAACGGAAATACCTTCCTTGACGAGAATTTCATCCATGGCCTGATTCAGTTGAGCCACCGACTCAAAAACATCTTCTGGCGTGAATCGTTTAGTGGCCATGGCGCCCGGACCTATCGTGGGCACGCCAGCTTTAATCTGCAGCCGATTAATCTTCTCTCGAACTTCAAGTGCTTTAGCATAGACATGAATCGGCAGTTTGTCGGACTGAACCGGTGGTATTTTTACAGACTTGGCTACGCCACGCGCATCTTTAAGACCGGTGACCTGCATTTCTAGAAGGGTTGCTATTTGATAGACATCACTGGGTGATGTGCCCGCCAAACTTGATGTAGCAACGCTACTTATAAATGTTATTAGTGCGAAAAATCGAATCATGCTATCAGTCCCTTTGAATTGAATGAGTATTGGCGTAATTATTTTTATTCTTTGGTACTTAATATCGGCTGATCATTTACCGGACTAAATAGCGGATAGTTCTAACGGTGACATGAAGAAGATAATTGGTAAATGAGTGTAAAAAACTGCTTAATTAACAGTATGCTATGTGAAGTATTACCGTTAAATATCCTTATTTGAGCCTGACTCCGCATATACCCATAAATAGGAATCTATTGAGAGGGATCTGCTGCGTGGGTTGATTTTCCGGCTTGTCTTACACCCAGTAAGGCAACCGCAGAATTACGCCAGAATCCTTTAAAGGTGACTCTATTTTCTAATTCTGTATGGGCAGTCAAAGCACTCATGCCCTCACTACAAAGTAGTAACAGCTCCGAGAGAAGCAGTATTTTAGGTTAAAAATTCACATTATATTGACTAATACCAGCACTATTGTATAGTAATTATATATAAACCCACCTCAAAGCCTCATCATGAAAGTCAGCAAAGAAGAGAAAAACAAAACCCGCAAACGCATTTTGCAGGCTGCCGCGGAAGTCATCATCGAAAAAGGTTTTAAGACAGCGACTATGCGGGAAATAGCGCGCCGAGCGGAAGTTGGGGATGCGACGATCTATAACTATTTCCCCTCAAAAGAAAAACTGCTGTATGGGTTTTGCGAGCAGAAGCAGGCCGAAACCGCTGAGGCGTTAAAAGGTATCAGCGACTTTCACAAGTACAGCCTGAGGGAACAGCTCCAGCAACTGGCTGAAACTCAACTGGAGCTGTGGCTCCCCGATCGGGAGTTTCTTGCTGAAGTATTCGAGCTGACGTTTTACTCACCCACTGCCAGCATTATCAACTTGGCTGAAACCCGTAAGCGCTTTAATCGCATGGTTGCCGAGATGATTGATGCGGCGATTGAGGCTGATGAGATTCCCGAGCAACCGTACCAAGAAGTCCTTGCGCCGCTGTTTTGGGACTATTTCACCGGCATCCTTGCCTATTGGCTTAAAGACGATTCAGAGAACTTTGCCAAAACCACACAAGTGGTAGATCGCAGTGTCGAGATCATCGCGCTGGTGCTGCAAACCGGCATGATTGGTAAAGCACTGGATTTGGCATCGTTCATGTTCCGCAGCCAGATTGCGCGCCACCTTGAGGGACTGAGTGAGCAGCTGGAGCCGATCCGCAAAGCCAAACGACGCTTCATGGAAGATAATGATGATCGCTAGATCTATCCCGACCAGCAAGCTTGCGCGAACCAGTGTGACTGGAGCCGCTTTGCTAAAGGCTGGCAGCAAACACTTGACGCATGCTGCAAAGCGCCCTTTTCTATCAAAACCTGCGCTGGAAAAAAGTAAAGAAAATCTCGATGAAGATACCGCACAACTCGCGTTTAAAACACTCGCACAGCTACGTGGCACCGCATTAAAGATTGCTCAAATGCTGGCGCTGGAAACCAGTTTTCTGCCCGAATATTTTCGTCAAGAGCTGGCAAAATCCTATCATCAGGCACCGCCACTTGGGCGACCACTGGTTCGGAAAGTGATGCAGCAAGAATTTGGCAATTCTGCCGATACGCTTTTTAAACAGTTCGATTCGCAAGCATTTGCAGCCGCCAGTCTGGGACAGGTGCATCACGCAGAAGATCAGCAGGGCAACCCGCTAGCCGTAAAGCTGCAATATCCTGGCATCGACATCACCATTAAGAATGATTTAGAACTGGCGCGCACATTGGCGAAGCGAACCCGCTTTAGCCAGTTACTACTCTCATCACTCAAGGAAATTGAGGCGCGCTTAAAAGAGGAAGTAGATTATCGTCAGGAAGCCGATCATACCGAATGGTTTCATCAACGGTTAAAGCTGGATCAATTAAAAATTCCTACCGTCTATCGAGCACTGTCTTCTCAGCGAATTCTAACCACCAGCCGATTAGATGGCCTGCATCTGGAGCAATGGCTTAAGACCGACCCTTCACAAGAAAACCGCGATCATTTTGCACAGCTGTTATACGACTGCTTTGTTGAATCTTTCTATTCCCTACACGCGCTCCACGCAGACCCTAACCCCGGTAATTATTTATTCGCTGCCGACGGCACATTGGGGTTATTAGACTTTGGCTGCGTTCGGCATTTTTCAGCCAAATTTGTCGCCACACTGCCGAAGCTGCTTCACGCCTACCAGAATGACGATGCCAACACAGTCATGGCAATCTATGAACAACTCGGCATGATCAGCGAGATGACAGATGAGGACATTGATGATTTCTACAACAACGCATTGCGCCCGTTTGGTCAATGGATTACCCGACCGTTTTTGACAGAGGCATTTCAGTTTAGCGGCCACAGCGCCTCCTATGTCTCAGAAGGTAGAGACGTCATCAGCCAACTGGCAAAAGTAAAACCGGTCAACGATATCGCACACGAATTTATCTTTTTTGACCGAACAATTTTTGGTTTATATCAAATCTTCGAACGCATGGGCGCAACCGTCAGGATGCAGCATCAATGGCTAGTGTAAGACAGCAATACTTTAGTTTGAATCATTGGCTACTGCTCGCTGGTAGCCTCAGCGTTTTCTCCGGATTACTACACATCGCCATCATAATCGGCGGCGCTGACTGGTATCGATTTTTTGGCGCGGGAGAAAACATGGCTAACCTGGAAGAGCAGGGCTCCTGGATTCCCGGTACGATCACTGCCGGTATCGCACTGATTCTATTTCTATGGGGGCTTTACGCCTATTCCGGGGCAGGATTAACTCGACCTCTACCCTGGTTAAAAACTGGCCTGATGATCATTGCAGCAATCTATTTACTCAGAGGGCTCGCCGTCATTCCAGCGATGATGATCGCACCAGTCACAGTCGATACATTTTTACTCTCAAGCTCAGTCATTAGCACTTTGTTTGGAATTAGCTACGTCATCGGCATACGCCAGATGATCTGGGAGAAGTCATGAGCGACACTGCTGTAAATCCATTCACCAATCACCGCATGCCGCTGGGTCTGCGGCTATTCTTCTCCTCCA